>JAYVSV010000013.1:0-70251 GCA_043775015.1 Verrucomicrobiota bacterium | reverse complement strand
AATCGCGGCGCATGACGCCGGAAGAGGCGCGGCAAGTTGCCAACCACCATGCGGACGCGCTCCAGCGGGAAATCGTGTCGATGCTCACCGGAAAATTTCTACCGGTAATGAGTTCCGACCGGCGCGAGGGTTTGCTGGTCACGACCGAACGGTTGCTGACCAAACTGAAAACATTCCAAAGCGCCCATCTTCACCACCGCCAAAATCCAAGGAGTGATCGGGATGAATAGTAAACAATCAACCATTCACAAAAACAATACGCGCGCAATCAGTGGCGCGGGACTGTCTCTTGATGATGGGTGCGTGACTACTCGCTTCCCTGTAAACATCACGGTCAATGGCGGTGGAAGCTTTGGCGGAAAAATCGTTTCTGGAATTGCCGCGATTGCAACGCGGAACGTCGGGACGATGGACGTTACCGAACCAGCAGGCCGTCCCCGCCCTAAATTATTCGGCTATGACCGGCCCGACCGGACGCCGGAACGCATCGCTAAAGCGCAAGCGTTTCATGTCGCCGTGCTGGAACGGCGAAAGGATAAAAGCCGCTGCGGGCGCTGTGGACAGCCTCGCGGTGAAACCTACCGGACGTGCGCCCGGTGCCGCGAAAAAATCCGCAAAGCCAAACTCCGAGCCAAAGGCATCGCGATCATCAAGGGTGGCGAATACTCAAACGCAGACCTCGCGGCGATGGTTCTGCAAATGCGGCGCGAAATGGACAAGATGCAAGCCCGCTTCAATCTCTGGCAAAAGGCCGCTGCCTACCGGCGCAATCTTCACTATCGAACCAACACCATGCGAAAAAAATATCTCAAAACCGTCAGCCACGCGGAAGCGATGGATTATCTCGCGCAAACAAATCACGCCTACGAATCACAAGCAGCGCAATAATATGAGCCACATCGCACTGATTCCAAATCACGAGGAAGAACTTTACGCGGCACTCCCAGCACGGGTGCGGGTCGAGCTGGATCAAATCCTGCAACATCTCCCGTTTATTCTCGAAGCGCGCTCGACTCTTCAAGCGTGTCGCGAGGTCGCGGGCCGCATCGGGCTGAAGGCGAACCAGCTCTATAATCGCATCTGCCAATATCTCAAAACGCGGGACTGGAAAAAACTGGTGAACAAAGCGCGGGCGGGTGCGCGCTTCTGGGAAACCAACGCGCTGGTGGGGGTGCCGGTCTCGTTCCAGAAATTTTACCAAGGGTTGTGCGAAAGAAATCAGCGCACCGATCGGGGCGGTTATCATGAGTTGATGTTGATCTGGCGCACGCATCTGGACAGCGCCGGGACGTTTTACGACCGGATCCCCGGTTACGCGCAATGGCCGGTGGCGGGACGCAAGGGCCATCCCGAAGGGTGGAGTCCGCGCAACCTGCATCGCTTTGCGCCGGATGAATATGATTCCGCCGCGTCGCGAGTGGGGCCGTTTGCCGCCAGCCAGTTCCGTCCGCCGGTGCTGACGACGCGGGTGGGTTTGCGGTTCTGCGAGCGCGTGGAGTTCGACGATCATGAATACAATTTGAAGGTGCATTTTCCCGGACAGGATCGCGCCATGCGCCCGCGTGGGTTCAACGCGGTGGAAGCGCTCTCGGCCTTCATCACGCCGACGTTCAAGCCGACGCTCTGGGATGGTGACGAGGAAAAGAAAAAGGTTTTGACCGAGCGCGACATGATGTGGTTCGCGATCTACTGGCTGACGCGCATCGGCTATCGCACCGATGAACGCGGGACATGGTTCGTGACGGAACTGGGCACGGCGGCGATCAAGCAGGCGTTCGCCGAACGCATCCTGCGCGCCACGCACGACAAGGTGCGCATCGCCGAGCCGGGAATGTTCGGGCGGCCCGCGCACAAAGGGCAATTCGCCGGACGCGGCAAAGGCAATTTCAAACACAAGGCGCTGGTCGAAGGAAGTTTCAGCCTGGTGGATAATTATTTTGCCACGTTGCCGGGACAGGTCGGTTTGAATCGGCTGGTCGCTCCAGAGGAAATGCACGGGCGTGAAGCCTACTTTAAAGGACTGTTAAAAGAGGCTGAACGGCTGCCTTTGGACCGGGCGGACAAGCTGCGAATTCCATTTTTAGCCTGGGCGCAATTCATGCACCGCGCGCAGGGGATTTACGAAGCGATCAATGGGAACCACGATCATGCGCTGGAAGGATGGACGGATCTGGGTTTCCATGCGTTGGAATTTCGTTTGACCCCGCAGATGCCGTGGCAATCGCAAAGTTCATTGCTCCAGTTGCCCGCGCGGCAACGCGAAGCGATTGAATCGCTCGTGTCGATTGAATCCGAATTCCCGCTGACGCGGGCGCGCAACCTCTCGCGGAAGGAAGCGTTTGAAAGCGAATTGCAGCGGAACCACGACGCCGGGACGATGAAGCGGGTCAGCCCGTGGCGTTATTGCGAGCTGATGGGCATCGAGCACGGTTACGAAGTGACGGTCGGCAAGAACAGCCTATTCTCCATTGACTCCCGCGATTTTGGATTGAAGCCGCTGCAATACCTGGCCGCGATCAATGGAAACCATTTCCGGCCCGGCGAAAAATTTCTGGCGTTCATCAACCCGTGGGACCCCGGCGTGATGCTGCTCTGCCGTGGGGACGGCGCGGCGGTGGGGTTGTGCCAGCTCTGGGATAAGCCGTGCAAAAATGATGAGGAAAATTTATTGCGCATGGTCGGGCAGCAAGGCCACTGGCTGGCGGAAAGGGAGGCGGGCGCGAACGCCCGGCACGCAGACCAGGCGCGGGAGATCGAACACTTGCGCGAACACAACGAACTGGTGCGCAGTGGCGGCGCGGTGACGGCGCAGGAGAAATTGACGGCGCGCAACGTGAAGAATTTTGACGGCGAGATTTCAGACCTGGCTCGCGAGGACGCTCGCTCCACCACCGAGGAAACGGATGAACAATTCTCAGCAGAAGGACTGCTGTAAACCGAAAACAAAAAAAAGACCCAAACTATTATGGAGGAAAATCAGGAGAATCAGGAAGTCAAGGACCGGCCCCAGAGCGATACGATCCGTTCGTCGTGGAATTTTTCGCTGGATAAAATCCGGCAGGACACGGCGCATTTCCCGACCGACGCGCAGGAGGCATTGATCGCCCTGTTCCGCTGGTGCATCGATGACCGTCACCCGATGCGGCGGCGCGACGCGGCGGCGCGGATCGGGTGCAGCGAAAATCTGCTCTATCAACTTTACACCGGCGTCTATCGCAAGCCGGACACGATCGAGAAACGTGCGAATGGCGAGCGGGTAGTGGTCAAGCGGGGCGAGAAGATGCAGCCGACGACGGACTTGATCAAAAAGATCGGCGACTTTCTTGACCTGGAAAAGAAACGGTTCGAGATCGGCGAGACGGAGTTTGTGATCACTCCGACGGCTAAAAAGATATTCACCGCGTGCGAGCTGGGGCGCGAGTCTCAATCGCCAGTGATTCTGTGGGGTCCATCGCACATCGGGAAGACGTGGGCGTTTCGTTATCATCAATCGGCCAACAATCATGGCCGGACTTTTTTCACCGAGCTGGAGGCGGCGAGCGGGTTGGGTGGCATGGTGCGCAAACTCGCGTTGAGTTGCGGGATTTCCGACCACTCCAATACCGCCGCGTTGATCGAACGGATCAAGCGTGCGCTGACGCCGAACACGCTGCTGATCATTGATGAGGTCCATCTTCTGAAACATACCTACCGGTTGACCAGCTTCTTCGCCTGCATCGAGGTGTTGCGGAGGATCTATGATTATTGCCAATGCGGCATGGTGTTGAGCTGGACGAATATCGCCGACCTGCGCGGGGCGAGCCAGAGCGAACTGGTGCAACTCTGGCGGCGCGGCGTCCATAAGGTCGCGTTGCCGGTGATGCCGACGAAGGGAGACATCGGCGCGATCCTGGAACATGGCGGGCTGGAGTTCCCATCGCGAGAATTGCAGATCAGCGTGCCCAACGGAAAAAAGGCTCCCGTCATCGAATCGCCTTACGAAGTGCTGCGACAACTGGCCAAGCGAGATGGCTTGAAAGCGATCACGGAGCGGTTGCGTTACGCCCGCAAACTCGCCTCCAAGGATAACGCCCGGAAATTGAGCTGGATTTATGTGATGGACGCGCATTTGCGCATCGAAAAGCAGGCGGTGCAGGAAGGGGAATGGTCGTGACTCGCCCCACCATAACTGCGGTAAAAAACTTTAAACCAAAAACTATATGAGTAAAAACAGAATCAAATTAAACAAGCCGGTGCTGCGCTCGCGGGCGGAGGCGGAGTTTATGATGGGAGAAATCCGGGAGTTGAAAATCCAAGAGCAATCGCTCTTGGCGCGGCGTGAGAAAATTCGCAAAAGCGTGGATGAAGATTTCGCGCCGAAGCTGGAACCGATCGCCAAAGCGATGGAGGAAAAATCGGAAGTGATGCGCGCCTGGGCGGAGTTGTTCTTGGAGGCGGAAGCGGGCGGAAAAAAATCGCTGGTCATGACGCATGGCACGATCGGCTGGCGCACCGGAAAACACACGCTCAAGACGTTGACCGGTTGGACGTTTGATCGGGTTCTGGAAAAATTGAAGGCGATCCATCAGCTCTCCTGGATTCGCACCAAAGAGGAAGTGAACAAACAAAAGATCATCGACGACCGCGAGAGTTTCAGCGAAGCACAGTTGCGCACGTTCGGTTTGAAAATCGTGCAGGAGGAACCGTTCTTCGTGGAGCCAAATATCACGGAGGTGGAGAAACGCGAAACGGTGGAGGCCTCTTAAAATGTATCTGGAGGAAAAAATTGCGGATCTGTTGAACCGGGTGGAGGTGCTCGAACGGGAGGCGGCGATCCCTCGTTGCTCGGTCTCGGTGCTGGACCAGATTCGCGGCATCCAGAACCGCGTGGCCATCGCGTGCGGCGTGGATCTGGAATCTATTCTCGGCGATTCACACCTGGAACATCTGGTGTGGCCGCGTCACGTCGCGATGTACATGGTGATGCAGCATGTCAACGCGTCCCGGAAATTGATGGGAGATTGTTTCCGCCGCGAACATTCTACGCTCTGGCACGCGGTGCGGGCCGTGCGCAATCGGGTGGCTTATGACAAGGTGGTGGCGCGGCAGGTTCAAACCTTAGAAAAACTGATCTTGGAATTTAAAAGCGCGAGAACTGGCGACATGAATAACGACAGTTCCCCCGCTTCTGCCGAAATTAAAGACGGCAGCACGCTATGACTAAAAATCAACGAATCCATTTGATGGCCGACTGTTGGAAGCCCGCGTGCCAAACGCAGGGGTGGAAGGTGAGCGACCGCGCTTTTCGCTTGACGAAATTCAGCGCGTTGCTGGGGCGCGAATTGAAGACGAGCGATGACATCGAGCCGATCGCTGAATACAGCCGTTTAAAAATGGAGTTGCTGCAACTGGCGAACCGCGTGGCGGTGGGCGATCCGAAAAAGAAGAACCTTTTGTGGGTGATCCAGAATCAATTGCGTCCCTGCCTGGCTTTGTATGTGGACCGTCCCGACGACTATATCGCTCGCCTTTTGAAGGAACGGCACAAGGTGTTTCGCGGCGTTTCTTCGATGGAAGACCTGAGCACGCAGGCGCGTCCCGGAAAAAAACATTCAGAGCTGATGATGTTCATTTTTACTCTGGCCGATCGAATCGATGCGATGCGCCGCGCCGCAGGGGACACCGGCCACGAAATGTGCGTGCGCGCCGAAGTTAAATGTAAATGTGCGGACTGCGCCAAAGGCGCGACGGGTTAGGCGCAACAGAAATGAAAACAACATCTCGTAAAATAAATATCGAATTGGCAAAAGTGCTAGTGATGCGCGTCACCATTATGTTCTGCGATGAAAAGAGCCTCTACAAAACTCTTGATAGGAATTAGATGACAACAGAAACACCAAGCGCAGAAGCTGACCGACCGGAGGCGGCAAAAAACCTATGATACCAACAATGCCAAAATGTGGTCTGCAAGAGATGGCGTCCGAACGTGCTGCAAGGCGAGCCTCCGGTTCGGCGACCTGCCACGAATGCGGCGGAAGCCACGAACAAAGCGGAGCGCGAAGTGACTGCATTCGGCATTGGAAACTCCGCGCTTTCCAAGCCGAGAACTCGGTGCTCGTGCAGAAAATATACGGCGGTGAAATGGGAATGGAACTGCGCCACTGGCTCGACCAGCAAACCATCACGGGCGACAACATCGGTGAAATACGACGGCGGTGCTTCATGCCGTGGGGTAGTGAGTGGAATGCCCTAGTGCGCGATGAAACAGCCGAGCGTGAGCAGTCGCCGAACACTAATTTTAGCCAGCCTCGTCGAATCCAACTTTCTCGAAAGAAAGGATACAGGAAGCCTGACCACGCCGTGACTGTGACGCGCCCTGGAAAATACGGAAATCCGTATCGCGTGGGCCGCGATGGGACGCCGGAAGAATGCGTCGAAGCCTTCGCCCAAATGATGAAACAAGAACTCGCCGCTGGCAGCCTGAAGTTCCGGGTGATGATGGCCGAACTGCGCGGCAAAGACCTCGCGTGCTTCTGTGCTTTGGATGCGCCATGTCATGCGGACGTGCTGCTCAGGCTGGCTAACGATAAGATGAGCCACGGGCGCGAAAAAGAATGAGCATGGACACCGCCAAAGACTTTGTTCGACATCTGGATTTATTTTCTGGCATTGGAGGCTTCGCGCTCGCCTGCCAGATGGCCGGCGGAATTGAAACAATCGGCTTTAGTGAAATCGAACCTTATGCCTGCTCCATCCTCAAAAAACACTGGCCGGCCGTGCCAAATTACGGCGACATCAGAAACATCCGAGGCGTCCGCGCCGATCTCGTCACGGGAGGATTTCCTTGTCAGCCTTTCAGCCACGCCGGGAAGCGGCGAGGCGCAGAAGATGACCGTCACCTCTGGCCGGAAATGCGCCGAGTTATTTCGGATGCCAGGCCCGCTTGGGTGCTTGGTGGAAATGTTGCTGGAATCATCGGCATGGAACTCGACAAAGTGCTTGTTGATTTGGAGGGTCTCGGCTACGCCGCGTGGCCGATTGTTATTCCGGCTTGTGCCCTCGATGCCTCACACCGGCGAGACAGGGTATGGATACTTGCTGCCGACACCCACCTCAAGCCAAGCTCCAAACAAAAATGCGAATACCAACGGGCCGAAAACAACAGAGGAAGTTGCGAGAACGAACTGGATGCCTGGGAAAATGTGGCCGCCGCCGACCGCCTCGACGGGTGGGCCGGAGCCGAAAGGAAAAACGGGGCGCAAGCTGGCAACGGCGGTGAACCTGTCTCCCACGCCGAGAGCCAACAAGACGGAGGGATACAGCAGCACCCGATTCCGGCCCACGCTCGCGCAAGTCGTGACGGGGCAGCCGCGCCCGCTGCATGGGCAACTGAACCCGGAGTGGGTCGAGTGGCTGATGGGATACCCAATCGGCCACACCGCCTCAAATCACTCGGAAACGCCATCGTCCCGCAAGTCGCGGCGGAAATCATCCGCACTATGATGCGCGTCGCCCAGATGTCTAACGACCAAGAACTGAGCCACGCCGCACCTGCGACAAACTCATAAAAATATGGCTCTAAAAGATCATGAGCGCGAAGGCTTCAAAGTCCCGCTGCTCGGAATCCCTCCCGATGCGGTGCTGCAAGAATGCGAAGTGTGTCAAAACGAATACTCGCTCCGCGATGTCGAGATGACCGACTCCGGCCAAATCCTCTGCAAAAAATGCCGCGCCGCCGCGATGCCTAAAGTCCGCATAAGCGATGGCGGACGTGAGACGTAAAAATTCGCTTCACGTCGAACATTAAAATGCTGTTTTTAGATAGTTAAAAACCTCTAAACCTTTGTCAAAATGATGTTTTGATGGCAATTTTTAACAAACCTCTTAAAGTCGTCACATTACGACGTAAGTCATTGATAATTACGCTTATTACGGTTGTTTCCAACCTATTACCAATTCTCTAAACCTTATGTCCTACTGCAAAAGTGAGAGAGGGATGGTCGGGACGGGGGGATTCGAACCCCCGACCTCTTGTACCCGAAACAAGCGCGCTACCAGGCTACGCTACGTCCCGCCACCGATGAAAAGAAAATTGCCGAGGTTCCCTTGAATTGTAAATAAGAACTACAATTTCCTCGAACGCGACCGGTTGATTTACGATTTCTGCTCCGCAACTGCTTCATCAACCGATTCCGCCAGGACCGCCAAGCCTTCTCGCAAAACTTCTTCGGTAATCGTCAACGGCGGCGCGATTTTTACGGTTTGTCCCCAGGCCCCGACCGGCGCAAAGAAGAGCAACCCTTTATGAAAACAACGTTCGATCACGGAATGGGCCAGATCGTGGTCTGCTTCTTTTTTCCCGCGCTTGGTCATTTGCAATCCGGCCACCAAACCACGTCCGGAGTAATGGCCAATCACGTCAGAATGTTTTTCCTGAATGGTTTTGAGTCCGGCTAAAAGAACTTCACCGAGGCGCGCGGCGTTCGCGGTTAGATTTTCGTTTACGATTTTTTTCAAGCTCGCCAGGGCAGCGGCCGCGCAAACGGGATTTCCCGTGTGCGTGCTGGTCATGGAGCCTGGCGGAAATTGGTCCATGATTTCAGTCCGACCCAGCACAGCGGACAACGGGAGCGAACTGCTGATTCCTTTTCCGCAGCAAATTAAATCCGGCGTCACCCCGTAATGCTCGAAGGCCCACATTTTTCCAGTGCGACCAAACCCCGCTTGAACTTCGTCAAAAATTAAAACGACATCGTGGTTCTTACACCAGGTCGCCAGTTTGTGGATGTATTCGACCGGCGCGAAATCGGGACCGACCCCTTGGTACGTTTCGAAAATAACGCCCGCGACATTTTGCGGCTCCATTCCTTTTTTCTTAATGGAACTCAGGAAATATTCGAAGCTTGTGTCCGTGGTCCAGTAACCGTCAGGGAAGGGAACCTGGATAATCGCGGGATCTTCATTCACGATCCAACCTTTCTGTCCGGGAATGCCACCCGCCTGCTGCGAGCCAAGGGTGCGACCGTGGAACCCGCGTTCCGCACCGATAATGCCGATTTTTTTGGTGCCCCCTTTTTTGATTCCGTGAGAGCGGGCGAGTTTAATCGCATTCTCCGCCGCCTCCGAACCGGTGGTGAGCAGGAAAACTTTTTCCAATCCTTTCGGCGCAAGGCTGATTAAAAATTCCGCCAACTCCGCCCGTTCTTCACTCGGGAAAACATAATTGTGCAACAGCCCGCTGTTCACCTGGTCGATGATCGCCTGCTTGATTTCCGGCGCACCGTGGCCCGCATTCGTGACCAGAACACCCGAACTCCAATCGATCCAGCGATTCCCATATTTGTCGTAAACAAAAACATCCTCGGCACGATCCCAGACGAGCGGCGGTTGGCCGCGCATGGAAATCGGTTCGTAAGTGCGCAGTTTTTCCAGAGTCGGCAAAGATTCGGGGTGGGGGAGCGGCGTGCCAATGCGGCGATATTTGGTTTGCACGTGCGGCACGTTTTTCGGCGTAATGCTAAATTCTTTTCCCATATTATTTTTTCGACACGGAACAAATCGAGCGATCAAGTTCAATTTGGGTGCGGTGGAAATCGCTCAATTCAATGAGACGCGAAATAAACCACAGAAGACCGTGCGAAGAAAAGAGGATTTGATGTGAAACGAATTCCGGATCATTTCCAAGACACTTCGACTAAAGATACGGTAACGGCTCAGTTGAGCCTGTCTGAAAAGTAGCGGCGGGCGTCTCGCCTGCCGTGGAGCCGTGGCGTCTCGCCCGGCGGAAAAACGCCAGAACAGGCGATCAAGACGGGAATTTTTGCATCCCACCCAACGTGGACGTTCTTTCCGGGCGGCGGGACGCGCGCCCTCCACGTCGGGCGAGACGCCCGACGCTACATTTTCAGACAGTCTCTTAGAAATTTTTGCATGCTTGGAGTTCCGCGTTTACGCGGCTCGAAACCGGCTGAAGGCGGAACTCCGAACCCCATTGAGCCCTGACCAGGGATTGCAAGGAATTGACAAGTCGAGGCTCGTCATTAAGATGTCGGTGCGCTTCGCACAAGCGGGTGTAGCTCAATGGTAGAGCCCCAGTTTTCCAAACTGGCCACGAGGGTTCGATTCCCTCCACCCGCTCCACTTTCTGCAAATCAACCCAATGGTCTCTGGAACGAAACTGCCCGCAGCAATGGCCACGGCTGCACCCGCTCCACCTATTTCATGAGCCAAATCTCCGGGTCGCCTTCTTAACCCCAGGAGCACCGATCCCGCAACTGCGGGACCGGCTTTCATCGTTGGCTAAACATTGGATAAATGTGGAATCAAAGCCGATGGCAAATCGGCGCTCCGTTACGTTCACCCGTTTTCCGGGGGGCTGTGTCATGGTGCGCGCGCTGGTCCGCAATTGCCGAAAATACCCTTGGCAGAGTGGGTGATGAGGTCACGATTGAAAAAATTATTCCCAACACAATCAAACCAACAAATCCAGGAAACGTGCGTAGATTTTTGTTCAACCAAACTCCGCTCCCGGCGCCAGAACCGTCTGGAAATGCAAAGCCATCGCGCGCCAGAACGACGAACTAGTGGACCAATGGATCCACGTGGCCAGCGTCAGTGACAGACTGGGGCTTGGCCGGGACAATTCAATTGAAACCACGGATGGACACAGATGGACACAGATAAAGCGGTGAGAATGGAAACTTCCGGTGGTAGAGGCAGGCGCACCGTTTGGTGGGAGACATCTTGAAACCGTTACGGCCTGCTGATCCGTGTTCATCCGTGGTTAAAAGAAATCCCAACTGCATGGATTCGGATGAGAGCTTGTTTGAAAACTCTCTCGAACCGCCGCGTGAGGGCACGCGGCCTGCAAGTTTTGGCGGAAAACACGACCCCTTGTAGGCCCGGTGTCCTCACCGGGCGAGTTTTCAAACAAACTCTAAGATTAAGATTAGGAACCCGGGTGCCGGGCTTATTTCAATGGATGAGCAGAGAGGTTGTCCCGCGAAGGGGCGAAGGAGGCGAAGGGGAATCCGAGATACGATTTGAAACTCAGAAACTCAGGAACGGTAATGGAGCGGCGGGCGTCCGCGCCGGCCGTAGCAACGGTGTTAGTTGGCAAGCTGAAATTTGGGATTTTTTAGCAACCGGTTTATAAGGACGACGAGTTTGCGCATGCAGGCTACCAACGCCACTTTGGGTTTCTTTCCGGCGGTCCGGAGCCGCTGATAAAAGGCTTTTAGAATGGCGTCGTATTGGACCGCCCTCTATCCCGCTCCCGCAGGCGCGGGACGGGACCAGAGGCCCGCCGCTACTTTTCAGAGAGCTTTGAGGGCGAACAACATCCTCATGGCACAGTTACGGTTTTAAACTTCGGGAAAAATTCTTCGGCCACAATGTATCCAACACAATTCGCCGCACCGCATCGACACGGATGCTCTTTGTAATCTTCCAAATCGTAGTTGTAGTTGAACGTGATTTCTTCACCCAGTGCGATTTGGCGAATCGCGACAATCCAAATCGTTCCATCCGTCCACTGCGCCTCGCAGTTCGGCGCGCAACAATGATTGAGGAACTTCGCCGGGTTCCAGCCGATGTTTCCGTCAATATCAAAGTTTTCGTCGAGGGCAAAAATGTAATGATTGCTTTGCTCGCAGCGCCGCAACGACTCCGCCTTTGTGATTTTCTGGCCAACGTACTCGATGACGCGCGCTCCCGAGGGAATCGAACTTTTCGCGAACGCACCCATTCCGTGGATTCCGGAATTTCTAAATTCCAAACAACTCGCTGGGTTCGGCATACGTTCTTTTTTCGTTGGAATTTTTCACGAAGCTCAAAATCCGGATCAGATTGTTTCCAATCACGCGTTGCGCGGCGGAGCAGAGATGCGCGGTCTTCGGTTCGATTGCAAAGGAAACCCGGGCCACGTTCTGGAAGTTATTCGCATGGAGAAATTGTAACAAAAATCAGAAGGCGAAAAAGCCCGACTTTCCAAATGCTGAATTATTCTTCAGAACGAGTGGGCGCATCTTGACACCACCACCGTTTGGAGTTCCGCCCCGCCTGTCTGGTGGTGGTGCCAAGATGCGCCCAGAGCGAGTCGCAAAACGCATCTTTGCTTGTGAACGATTCGCGCCCTTCGTATAAACCTGCAACCCGTTCAAACGCGTGAACCGAAAACCTTTTTATCATCACCTCTACTTCCAGGTTCTGATCGCCATTGTTTTGGGCGTGGCCGTGGGAATGTATTTCCCGGATTTTGGAACCAGAATGAAACCGTTGGGCGATGGTTTCATAAAACTGATCAGGATGGTGGTGGCCCCGATTATTTTCACGACGGTCGTGGTGGGAATGGCGGGAATGGGCAGCTTTAGGCGGGTTGGGCGCGTTGGATTCAAAGCGATTCTCTATTTCGAAGTCATGACCACGCTCGCGCTCGTCATCGGGTGGGTGGTCGTGAAGTGGTTGCAACCCGGAGTCGGAGTCAACGCGGACCCGAGCAAGCTCGATACAAAAGCGATTGCGTCATACGTGACGAGCGCAAAGACGCACGGCTTCGTCGATTTCGTTTTAAATATTATTCCCAACAGTGTCGTGGATGCGTTCGCGAAAGGTGACATCGTCCAGGTTTTGTTTTTCTCGATCCTCTTCGGCCTCGCGCTTGCGGCGATGGGTGATGCGAATAAACCGATCATTCATCTGCTCGATAAACTGGCCGACGCCTTTCTCAAAATCATCGGGATGATTATCCGACTGGCTCCGCTTGCCGCTTTTGGGGCGATTGCCTACACGACGGCGACGTTCGGCACAAAATCGATCACCGCCCAGCTCGGGTTGATGGCGTGCGTTTACATCACGAGCGTGTTGTTCATTTTTATATTGCTTGGGGGATTGCTGAAGTTGCACGGGATCAGCCTTTGGAAGTTTTTAAAATTCATTCGCGAAGAGATTTTTATTGTGCTCGGCACGGCGTCTTCGGAATCCGTTTTGCCGCGCATGATGACGCGCCTGGAACAACTCGGTTGCTCGCAGCCCGTGGTGCGGCTGGTGCTGCCCGCCGGCTATTCGTTCAACATGGATGGCTCCTGCATTTATTTAACGATGGCGGCAATTTTTATTGCGCAAGCCACCAACGCGAACCTGAGCATCTGGCAGGAACTGACCGTCATTTTGGTTTGCCTGATTACCTCCAAAGGCGCGGCGGGCGTGGTGGGGAGCGCGTTTATCACCCTGGCGGCAACGTTGTCTTCGCTGCACACCATCCCGATCGAAGGAATGGTTTTGATATTGGGCGTGGATCGTTTGATGGCCGAAGCGCGTTCCGTGACGAACCTGATCGGCAACGGCGTGGCCACCGTTTTGGTTGCGAAATGGGAAAATGAATTCGACGAAACCAAAGCCGCACAAATGTTGAACAGCAAAGCTCCACCGCCGCCCGAAGCTTCCGGTCTGGTGGATTCCCCGGAAAATCTCAGCAGCAACGCGGCGGAAGAATTGAAAAATCCTTAAAGGAGCGCGGACTTCAGTCCGCATTAAATCGATAAAGCAACGGCGAAGCGGACTGAAGTCCGCGCTCCAATGCTTACGAATCGGCGCGGTGGAAATAAACATACCAAACCACCGTTCCTAAAATTCCCAAAGCGAGAATCAGCGTTCGCCAGAAAAAACTGTTCGCCTTGATGATTCCGAAATCCATCAGGATCACGCGCAGTCCGTAAAAGCCGTGCAACAAAAAGAAAAGCAACAGCGCGATGTCGATGCTGGAATTTAAATGGACTTTTTTTCCTGACATCCAGGTTTCGGGATACGGAACCATGTCGCGTGCGGCCCAACCGGTGTAAATTTTCACCGGAATCAAAAGAAAAAGACAAATGGCGCTGATGCGTTGAATCAGCCACGCCCACGTCCCGCGATAATTTTGCAGACGCCTTTCGATTTTGGACGGTCGTTCGGTTTGAAGAGTTTCGTTCATGCGATTCCCATCCTTTGGAGAATTTCTGCGGCTTTTTGTTGCGCTTGCGTCTGCACGTCGTTTTGCAAATTGCCGCCGTGCGAATCAATCCCCACCGTCAACGGGCCGAGTCCTTTGAAACGAAATTGCCAGATACATTCCGGCATCAAATCTTCCCAATAAACTTTTTCGATCTCTTCGATTTGCAACGTTTCCATTGCCGCCGCGCCGCCGGTCACGGACAAATAAACCGCGCCATATTTTTGCATCAACGCCGCCGAGGTTTGCGAAAGTCCGCCTTTGCCGAGAATCGCGCGCACGCCGTAGTCGCGCAGCAAACCTTCGGTGAACCGATCCATTCTCATGCTCGTCGTCGTGCCGACAGAAATCGGCTCGTATTTACCGGGTGCAATTTTTTTTACATTCGGCGCAGTGTGGAGCAACGCCGCTCCCTTCCAATCGCAAGGTGGAGCGACATTCCGGTCAAACACGCGAATAAGATTTCCATCGCGCACCCCGAAAACAATTCCGTCGAGCAACACGGAATCGCCGATGCGCAGTTTGCGAACGTCAGTTTCAGTCAGCGGAGTTTTGAAACGGTGTTCAGACATAGTTTTCGCGATCCACTTTAAATGTAAAACGGCTTGTGGAACGAGGAAAAAATAAACAGCAACGGCTCCACAACTATTTTCGATTTTCCAGCGTAAGCCCATCATATCCAGTGCCACATAAACGGTCATGCGATCCTAAGTGGATGGGAAAATAGCTGTTTGCCATGACTTCTGGAATCTTGCCGAAACTTGACTTTAGTCAAAGCCGGGGCAGATCGAAATTGCTAGAAGTAATCACAGGATGAAATTACAAACATCAAATCGAGGAGCAGCGTGTTAAGTAAATCGCAGGCGCGCGCCTTCTTTCTCGGCGGCACGGGCTTGTTCAGTGCGATCTTCGTCGCGCTGAGCATCGACTCGATGAGGCAAGTCCCCAAGCTCACCCACGAAGACAAGCTCACCGACCAGGTCGTGCGCGGGAAACACATCTGGGAAGACAACAATTGCATGGGCTGCCACACGCTCTTCGGCGAGGGCGGGTATTACGCGCCAGAGTTAACCAAGGTGGTCGAGCGGCGGGGCAAACCGTGGATGAAACTATTCCTCAAGGATCCGGAGAAAATGTTCCCCGGCGAGCGCAAGATGGTGAACTACCATTTTACCGACGCGCAGATGGATGACGTGATCGCTTTCTTCGAGTGGTGCGGAAACGTGAACTTGCAGGGCTTCCCAGCCAAGCCTCCGTTACGCGATTTGATGAGGCCCACGGCGACCACGGCCTCCTTGGGCGGGCGACCGATGCCCGAGATGTTCAAAGCGATTTGTATTGCATGCCATTCGGTGGGCGGAGCGGGTGGCGTAGTGGGGCCGGCGCTTGATGAAGTCTATAAACGCAAGACGCGCGACGAAATGCTTTTATGGATTGCCGACCCGCAGAAAATCAAACCGGGCACAGCCATGCCCCAGATCGAAATGACCCCGGAACAGCGCGCGGTGCTTGTTGATTTCCTCTTGAGCCTGTCCAGCACGCCATCGCCGGTGTCCACTGGGCCTAAACAACCCGCCAACCCCCAGATTAACTACGAATGAAATACCAATCTCAAAAAATCGCCTACTGGTTCTTCGCCTCGGCGCTGGTCCTGTTCTCGCTGCAAATCGTCTATGGGTTTATCATGGGTTTTGCCCGCATCGGTTACGACGTGTTGCACCCCTGGATTCCTTTCAACACCGCGCGCGCTGTGCATACCAACCTGCTTGTCGTCTGGCTGCTTTGCGGGTTCATGGGCGCGGCCTACTACATCATCCCCGAAGAATCCGAGCGCGAACTGGAGTGGCCGTGGCTCGCTTACGCGCAACTCATTTCTCTCTTGATCGTCGGCGTCATCGCCGTCGTTTGCTATCATTTCAATATTTGGGAAGGGCGCAAGTTCCTCGAAATCCCGCGCCCGCTCGATTACCTCGTCGTGGTCAACGTCCTCGCGTTTCTTGCCAACGTAGGCGTGACCCTTTGGAAGGGGACGCGTTATACCACCACATCGATCGTACTCTACATGGGGTTGTTGTTCGCGGCCTTGCTCTACCTTCCCGGCATGGTGCAGGTGAGGAATCAGACGGTGGATTCGTTTTATCGCTGGTGGGTGGTGCATCTCTGGGTCGAAGGGGTGTGGGAGTTGATCATGGGCGGCATTCTTTGCTATCTGCTGATCAAGCTGACGGGGGTGGATCGCGAAGTCGTCGAGAAATGGCTCTATATCATTGTTGGCCTCACCTTCCTTTCCGGCATTCTCGGAACCGGCCATCACTACTACTACATCGGCGTGCCGCGCTACTGGCTGATCGTCGGAGGCGTCTTTTCCGCGCTCGAGCCGCTCGCGTTTCTCGGCATGGCCATCTTTGCCATCGCGATGTCGAAGAAGGGCGGGCGCAAACATCCGAACAAAATTGCTCTCACCTGGACGCTGGGTTGCGCGGTCATGTCGTTTGTCGGCGCAGGTTTCCTTGGCATGGCTCACACGTTGCCGCAGGTGAACATGTTTACCCACGGCACGCTCGTCACCGCGATGCACGCGCACATGGCGTTTTGGGGCGCTTACGCCATGATTGTTCTGGCCATGATGGCCTACGCGCTGCCGTTGCTCACCGGCCGCAAACTTTGGGATACGCCGATGGCCAACTGGGCTTTCTGGACCAGCAACATCGGCATGACCGGCATGACCGGGGCGCTCGCGGTCGCTGGCATTACGCAGGTCAACCTGGAACGCCGGATGGGACTTGATTTCATGGCGGTGCAAAAGGAGATCCAGATTCATTTTGTGGGTATGTTGCTCGCGGCGGCATTGTTCACGATCGGCATTGTCATGTTTCTCATCACCTTTTTCCGCCACGGTTTGCCCAGCAACGAGGCCGTGGGTGTTGATGTTGCGGATGACATTGCCGACGGTGTTGTGCCGGTCGGCAAATAAAGTTGCCCCGCGCGCCGCTAAAACTATGTCTGTGTTTTATCTACCGATCGCCCAGGAAGAGGAACTGCTCCGTCACGCTTGGGAATCGCATTTGCCGTTGATGGTCAAAGGGCCGACCGGCTGCGGCAAGACGCGCTTCATCCAGCACATGGCGGAGAAGCTTGCACTCAACCTCATCACTGTCTCGTGCAACGAAGACACTTCCGCCACGGATCTGCTCGGCCGCCATCTCCTGGTCGGCGGCGAAACGCGCTGGGTGGACGGTCCCGTCACCCGTGCCGTCCGCTCCGGCGCGTTACTCTACCTCGATGAAATCGCCGAGGCCCGCGCCGACGCGCTCGTGGTGATTCATTCGCTTAGCGACCATCGCCGTGAACTTTACCTCGATCGCACCGGGGAAACATTGCGCGCACCGGACAACTTCATGCTTATTGTCAGCTATAATCCCGGCTACCAGCGCAGCTTGCGCGAAATGAAACCTTCGACCCGACAGCGTTTCATCGCGTTGAGTTTTGGTTATCCACCGGAGGAGCTGGAGACGCGCATTGTCGTCGAAGAATCGGGCGTTGAGAAATCCGCAGCCAAGCGCATCGTGCAGATCGGGCGCAAGATTCGGAACCTGACCGAACTGTCGCTGCTCGAATCAGCCTCAACGCGACTGCTCGTTGCCGCGGGCAAACTGATCGCGCGCGGGGTTCCGCCGCGTCTAGCCTGTTTCACCGCTATCGCCGAACCGCTGACCGACGATCCCGACGCGCAGGCCGCGTTGCGCCAGTTGATTGAGATTTCGATTTGAAATCGTTGCGGCTGACCAGCGGTGAATTTTCAACGCGTTGACGACCTATGCTTGACTGGGAAGAAAACCTGTTCCTCGGCCTGAAGGCGCTTTATCGCCAGGCCTTCGTGCGACCGGAGGAGAAGCGCCGCGAGAACATCCGCGCCACGCTCAAGGAGCGCCGCCAATCGCTGCTCCTGCTCGGCGAGATGATTGCCGCCCGCCCGCTATCGATCTTCGAAACCTCCAACCTTGTGCTCTGTGGCGACGACCGGATCTGCCTGCCTGCGGAGTTCACCGCAGCCGACACTTCGGAAGCAAATGCCAGTCTCTACGAACTCAAAACTATTCTCGCCGCGCTCGCCATCCGCAACGGCTGGCATCAGAACCATGTCCCGCTCGCCGACTTCGCCGAAAGTTGCCGCGACGAATTTCCCGCTCTCGACGAAAAAATTCAAACGCTCCACCGCGCTCTCGGTCCCAATGCCGACCTCTGGCTCGCACTGGGACAACTCCCAAACGGATCGAGAGTTGTCAGCGCGCGTCCCGGCATGGCGTTGGATGATGTGGCCGGGAACAAAGCCACGGATCAAATTACCACGGAAATCGAAGGCAAAGGCCAGGCCGACGTGGAGGTTCTCGCTCCGAAGGATGACGACGGTGAAGGCGCAGACCTGCCCATGCACACCTTTGAGAAGGTCGAGACCCTTGAAGAGTATTCCGGCGAAAGCCGCAAGTCCGACGCCGATGATGAGTTGGAGGAACATGAGGAAGCCCTGCGAGAGTTGAATATGACGAAGGTCGTTCGCTCGCACGAACGTCCCCGCTCCATTTACCGCAGCGACATCATCCTCGACGGACTCGCCTTGGAGATGGATGACGTTCGCCCTGGTTCGGGACTGCCTTACCCTGAGTGGAATTACCCCAAACACGATTACCGGCGCGACTGGTGTTTCGTGCAGCCGCATACCGTCGCCAACGCCCATCCAGAATGGCCAAAGCTGGTTGAAGCCAGACACCGCGGTCTAATTCGCCGCCTCAAACGTCAATTTGCCACGCTCACCTCTGATTGGCTGCACTTGCGTCGGCAGATGGCGGGCGGTGAATTCGATCTGGATGCCGTCGTTGATTCCGAAGTCGAGCGTCGCACGGGTCACGTGCCATCCGAGGCCGTCTATCTGGATCGACGGCGCGACCTGCACGACATCTCCGCGCTGATTCTAATGGACGAGAGCTACTCGACCGACGCCTGGCTGAACAACCGCCGCGTGCTCGACGTGATTCGCGAAACCGTTTTCTGCGTCGGCGAAGTGTTGGAAGATTATATCGACCGGTTTGCCCTTGCCGCCTTCACCTCGAACACCCGCCGGTCCTGCCGCTTCGATCTGGTGAAGGATTTTCGCGATCCGTGGCCGGCAACCCGCAGCCGTCTCGGTTCATTGCAACCGTGCGGCTACACGCGCATCGGCCCCGCCTTGCGCCACGCGCAGGAACTCCTCACCCGGGAACACACTTCCCGTAAGATCATCATCCTTATCACCGACGGCCGACCCTGCGACTACGACCGCTACGAAGGCGCCTACGGCATCGCTGACGTGCGCAAAGCGATTGAAACCGGGAAGCAGCACGGCATCCAGACACACGCCTTCGCCGTGGAGAAGCAGGCGGCGGAATATTTTCCACGGATGTTCACGCAACATCATTACGACATCCTCCCCACCTCCGACCGCCTTGCCCAAACGATGTGCAAACTCTTCGCACGATTGCTGGCGCGCTGAAGCGCGGCAAAGGGGTCGGTCAATAGTATTGGCAAGTTTTGATTGTTTTGAAACAATTCGCCCGACAGTAAACGGATCATTGCGATTCCTTCTCCTCGGGGGAGAAGGTTAGGATGAGGCGGGCCATTTGTAATTTGTCGTTGCCAGAAAATGTGAATTACGCGGTGAATGGCAGGGCGGACGCTGCTGCGTCGCCCAAATATCAGGGCAAAGCGGCAGATTTAACCTGCCAAACCACCTCTGATTATTCGCGGCACGCCCCACCTTGGCCCTGCGTTAAAACCCTTCCTCTACTTTTCCGTCCGCCCAGATTTTTGCCCGCCTCCGTTCTGCGCGCCAGCATTGCATGTTCACGGCAACAGGATTGCAGGTGATGTGGGTCCACGCCGATTCGATGTGAACGGCGAGCGCGGTTGTGTTTCCGCCCAAACCTTGCGGACCGATTCCGGTTTGATTGATGGCGTCGAACAATTCTTCTTCAAGCGCGGCGATTTGCGGGTCGGGATTTTTAGAGCCGAGCGCACGGGTCGTCGCTTTCTTCGCCAGCGCCATGACCAAATCCGACGAGCCACCGATGCCAACGCCAACAATCGTCGGAGGACAAGGTTTCGCGCCTGCACCGACGACGTGTTCGAGAACGAATTTCTTAATACCGTTCACGCCGTCTGCTGGAACGAGCATTTTCAGGAACGACATATTTTCCGAGCCAGAACCTTTCGGGATAAACAAAATGTCGAGGCAATCGGAATCGCGGATGAAATTATATTTGATGACGGGAATGCCTTCGCCCGTGCTGGTCTGGCGATTTTCGCGTTTCAGTGGCGAAACAATACTGGAGCGCAACGAATGTTCGCGCGTGGCTCGCTCAGTGCCGCGAACAATGGCGTCATTCAATTTCGCGCCGTCGAGCCGTAGATTTCCGCCGATATCGACCCAGTAAATTGGAATGCCTGTGTCCTGACAGACCATCATGTTTTTGTCCCGGCCAAGTTCGATGGATTGGATGTAATGGGAAAAAATCCGCTTCGCGACTTCCTTGGTTTCAGTTGCGGCAGCGCGTTTGATTGCAGCGACAACGTCAGGCGGAATTTCTTTGAGCGACTTGATGTAAAGATCGCGGCAGACGGTTTCGACCAGATCGTAAAATGTTTCAGGAACTTCCATTTGGCTTCGAGAAATTACAAAGGGTATCGATCTTTGGCACGAATTTTCGCGGTCACTACTTTACGAGCTTGCGCAGAACCGGTTCGATCTTTTCAGCCATTCGCACAAACCCGAGATCCGTCGGATGCGTGCCGTCAACGGTGCCTTCTCCATCATCACCGATTAAATTCTCGCCACTGATGTAGTGCAGGTCTTTCACTCCGGATTTTTTCAGCTTCGAAAAAATTTCGCGCAACGCTTCGTTCGACGACGTGTAATGCTCTTTGCGTTTGCCGACAAGAAAACCGTCGGCGTAAAAAACGCTTTCCACCAGAACGATCGCGGTTTTCGGATGAGCCTGGCGCAATCTGAGGACAAACGGCTCCATGCGTTCGCGAATCATGGCGGCGTTCATGTTGGGAAGAGGGTCGAGCACGTAAACCGCTGGATCCAATTCGGCCATGAGTTGCGCGAGTTCCGGTTCCGACAGGGCGTTGCCGGAGAATCCGAGATTGATCACAGGCCAATCAAGTTTGCGCCCGATGATGGATGGATAAGCCATGCCTGGCCGGGATGCGCAACCGCCCTGGAGAATCGACGTGCCGTAAAAAACGATTGGTTTTTCGTGTTTGCTGTTCGCTGCTTTGGAAAAGGTTGCGCCTTCGGGAAAACCAATTTGCACATCGCGCACGCCGTTGTAGAGCGGGAGGTAAATGAGAAATTCGTGCGAGCCGGGCGCAACATTTTTGACGAGCACCGCTTCGTTCGTCAAAGAATCTTGCGGCCTGCCAGCGCCAACCCACCGCCATTGACCGCGGTCTTTCACGTAGAGATCTAGGCCGCTGACGCCGCTCGCGGGCATGTGCGCCATCGCGAGTTGAGTTTTGCGCAGGGTCCACCGCGCGAAAATCGTGGGTGCATCGGTGACGAAACGTGCAGACATCCCGGCGGAATCTTCGCTGAGCGACCAAACGGGCGGGCGAACCATTTTTTCCGCGCGCGCCGGCAATCGATCGTAGAAATTTTTGGTGTCCGGCCAACCTTTTCCTTCGATTTCAAGTTCGCGCAAATCGTGCCAGGCGACTTTGTTTTCCTGCGCAAGCGAAACGAGCGCGACGGCGAACAGTGCGACCAGCGACGTAAGAATTTTTGGCATGTGGAGTTGTTATCGCTGCTTGAAACCGATTGCAACGCGTTTTCCATTTTCATATTATTGTCTCATGCCGAGAGTCTCCATCAGCGTTCAACGGTTTTCACCCGACGCCGATGCCAAACCACATTTTGAATCGCACGAAGTCGAAGTCGGTGAACGCGCCAGCATTCTGGATGCTCTTTTCGCGTTGCAACGCGGCGCGGCTCCCGACTTGGCGTTTCGATATTCCTGTCGCGTCGGAATGTGCGGTTCGTGCGCAATGGTCGTGAACGGACGCGAACAACTCACTTGCAGCACTCTCGTCAAAGATGTCGGGACAAAGCTCAAGATTCAGCCGCTCCGAAATCTTCCGGTGGTGCGCGATCTCGCCGTCGATCTGAACCCGTTTTTCAACGCTTACAATCGCACGACGCCTGCTTTTGTGCCGCGCGCAGATTTGGATCAGAATAATTTTTTCCCAATTCCACACGCGAGCAAGGAAGGAAAGCGATTGAACCACCAGCCGCAGTGCATTGATTGCGGCGCGTGTTATTCCTCCTGCACGCTGGTCACGTTGAGTCCGCGTTACGTCGGGCCGATGGCGTTGAATCGCGCGTTGTCGCTGGTCGTTGATCCGCGCGATGGCCGACGCGCCGAACGGTTACAAGTTGTGACGGGCGAAGATGGCGCATTTCGTTGTCACACGCTGGGGAATTGCCACGATGTTTGCCCGCGCGGAATTTCGCCGACCCATTCCATCGAACGGTTGAAACGGTTGGCGGTTTGGGACAAATTAACCTGGCTGTTCAAAAAATAAATAGGAGAAAACCATGAGCAAAGTACGAGTCTTGGTCGGAACAAAGAAAGGCGCGTTCATCCTCACATCGGACGGGACGCGCAAAAACTGGGAAGTCAGCGGGCCACACTTCGCGGGATGGGAGATGTATCACCTCAAAGGATCGCCGGTTGATCCGAATCGCATTTACGCGTCGCAGACGAGCGGGTGGTTCGGGCAGATCATTCAGCGCTCGGATGACGGCGGCAAAACATGGGAACCGCCCGGCAGCAATCCCGCTGATCTAGTTGGGCCAGAAGGAATGCCCAAAGCCGAGAGCAATAAGTTTATTTACGAAGGTTCGGTCGGCACACACAAGTGGTATGACGGCACGCAACATCCGTGGGAATTCAAACGCGTCTGGCACATCGAGCCGTCCCTAACGGATCTCGACACAGCTTATGTCGGCGTGGAAGACGCAGCGATTTTTAAGACGGTGGACGGTGGGAAGACGTGGAAAGAACTTCCCGGATTGCGCGGCGCGAAAGGAAATCTTTGGCAACCGGGAGCGGGCGGCATGGCCGTACACACCATTCTGCTCGATCCTAAAAATGAGAAGCGGATTTTCGTCGCGATCTCGGCGGCAGGAGCATTCCGCACCGATGACGGTGGTAAAACCTGGAAGCCAATCAATCGCGGTTTGAAGTCGCAATACGAACTTCCTGACCCGGACGCTGAAGTCGGCCATTGCGTTCATCGTATTGCGATGCACCCGTCGCGACCGGACGTTTTGTTCATGCAGAAACATTGGGACGTGTTGCGCACGGACAACGCCGGCGATCAATGGACTGAAGTCAGCGGAAACTTGCCCAGCGATTTTGGTTTTCCAATTGATGTTCACGCGCACGAGCCAGAAACAATTTACGTCGTGCCGATCAAGAGCGATTCGGAACATTTTCCGCCGGACGGAAAGCTGCGCGTCTATCGCAGCAAAACCGGCGGCAACGAATGGGAAGCGCTCACGAAAGGTCTGCCGCAAAAAAATTGTTACGTGAATGTGTTGCGCGACGCGATGTGTGTGGACTCACTTGAACCGTGCGGTCTTTATTTCGGCACGACCGGCGGACAGGTTTACGGATCTGCGGACAGTGGCGATACGTGGAGTGCCATCGTGCGCGATCTTCCCGCAGTGCTATCGGTTGAAGTCCAAACATTGAAATGAATTTAAAATTCGAAGGAGCTAGGGCTTCAGCCCGCTGCAACATCCGCAGAGATGAGCCGCAGAAAATCTCACACACACTTTCGTTTTCCACCACGTTGAAGCGGCGTGAACGCCGCGCTCCGTCGTCATGATCCGTGTGGTGCTTCCATTTCATTTGCGGAACCTCGCTCGCCTCGAAGGCGAAGTGCAGCTTGAGGTCGCGAGTCCGATCACCGTGCGCTCCATTCTCGATGCGCTCGAAGCCAATTACCCAACGCTGCGCGGGACGATCCGTGACCATGGCACCTTGAAGCGGCGTCCTTTCATCCGATTTTTCGTTTGCAAGGAAGATGTGTCACTCGAATCGCCAGAGATGAAGTTGCCCGAAGATGTCGTTAGCGGAAAGGAACCCTTCCTGATCGTCGGCGCGATGGCAGGAGGATGAGTTTGCAAAATTATTTAAGAAATATCTGAATTCAATATGAATCCTGCATTAAAAAAAATCCTCATTGGCATCTCCGTCGTCGTCGTTGCGTTCGTTGTGGTTGTTGCCCTGCAGCCCGCTGATTTCCGCGTCACGCGCACGGCGACAATCGCCGCGCCTCCAGAAATGGTCTTTGCTCAAGTGAACGACTTTCGCAATTGGAATGAATGGTCGCCGTGGGCGAAGCTCGATCCCAATACGAAGAACACCTTTGACGGACCAGCGTCCGGTGTCGGTTCCGGGTTCGCATGGGCTGGCAACAAAGAAGTCGGCGAAGGCCGCATGACCATCACCGAGAGCAAGCCGAACGATCTGGTCAAAATGAAACTTGAATTCATAAAGCCATTCCAAGCCGTCAACACGACGGAATTCACTTTCAAGCCTGAGGGCGATAACACCGCCGTGACGTGGAGCATGTCGGGCAAAAATAATTTTATGTTCAAGGCCGTCGGCCTGTTTATGAATACTGATAAAATGATTGGTGGCGATTTTGAAAAAGGTTTGGCCAGCATGAAATCCATTGCGGAAACAGCAGCGAAAAAATAGATTCGCGGGCAGTTCTACTGAAACTCAACACAAGATACCTATGAAAATTGCCACAATCATTCTTCGCATATTGCTGGGGCTGATGTTCCTCGTCTTCGGACTGAATGGATTTTTGAACTTCATGCCCGCTCCGAAAGATATGCCCGCAGATCAAATGGCGATTCTCGGATCGCTGATGAAAGCAGGTTACATGGATGTAGTGTCGGGCACAGAAATACTCGTCGGCGTGCTGCTCCTGCTCAACCGCTTCGTGCCGCTCGCCCTCGCCCTGCTCGCGCCAGTCATCGTTGGAATCCTCACCTACCACATCTACCTCGCGCCAGCGAGCATTGGACCGGGAATGGTTGTCCTCGTTATGGAACTCTTTTTAGCGTGGGCTTATCGGAGCGCGTTTCGTCCGATGCTCAAGATGCGTGTCACAATATAAAGTCGGGTGCTCAGTTGGTTCCGTTTAACCCGAACTCCGAAGTAGCGGCGGCAAAGCCGTCGGTACGGTGTCAAACGCATTGCAATACTCGACCGGGTAGTCACAGTCTGGTACGGTCAGAAAATTCATGGAAAATCCCTGTGGAGTTAAGCCTGCCTTACCGAGGCTGGAGCTTGGGACCCAGGCTTCGGTTGCGACCGCCCGCGGCTCTTTTCGTTTGGTATTATTCAGGTCACTTGGGTTGGAAACTTTCCAGTTCGCGCTCAATACACTGTTGTTGATGATCGACTGCCGAATCGCATAGACCTGTGTGGCGTCGTGAACGATTCCGTTGCTCGCGCAGTGACGTTCGTCAAGACGTACGACATCGGGTCAGAGAGCTGGTGTTTCCATTCCACTTGATAAGTCGCGTTGGAAAGTCCGGCCCAGGTGAAAACAAAGGTTCCATTACTCATCGGTCGAGCGGTTAGCGGCACAGGACTCGGTGCAAACAACGTATTCAATATCTGTGGTTTTTTCTTCGAGGTTGAATCAACACAGGTATTTCGTGGAGCTATCACTTGCGGCATGCTTCGTCACTGACTTTTTCCATCTACTCCACAACCTTGTCGCCGAGTGCTTCTTGAATAGCGATGTGCGTCAGGGCTATGGTTGGTGAAGCGCCGTGCCAGTGCTTCTCGTCGGGCGGAAACCACACCACGTCACCGGGAGAAATTTTCTCGATGAGTCCTCCCTCAAGTTGCACCGAACCCAAACCAGCCGTGACAATCAATGTTTGACCGAGCGGATGTGTGTGCCACGCGGTGCGAGTAACCGGTGCCGGTTGCAGTGGTCGATGTTTACGCGAGCCAAAAAGATTGGGCGCAGCTCGAAGCCTGTCTCGAGCAAAAGTTAAAACCGGGCAAGCCTTAGTCAAGCACTCACGGCCTGTTTTTCGCCTGCGCACAGGCGATGGCTCTGCTCAGCAGTTCGCTCATCGAAACCGGTAGCGGCAGGCCGATCCGTTCGTAGTGCAAGAGGACTGTTTCTACCAGCTTCGGATCGCTGGTAAGTTTGATGACTGAACCGGCAAAGCGCGTCAGATCCTTAAGCTGGGATGCCCTGCGCAATGGACTCCAGGAGGTCAGGTCCAATGGCATCGGACGCGGGCTGGTCGCCAGAAAATTTCGAGTGTATGGATCGCCATGAGCGAGGTCGGCTTTGTGTATCCTGGCCAATTCCTCCGCTGTGGAAAACAGAAGTTCGTCCTGGGGTGAGAGTGCGTAAGCCTCCGCAATAGAGGGCGCATTAACCCACTGCGTCACCACTATTCCAAATTCAAAAAAGCCCCGCTTTCGCGATTCTCCCCATAGAACCAGTGCTGGAACTGGCAACCCTCGTTCCACGAAAGCCATGTAGCCTGCCCCTTCCGATGCTGCCCGACCCGCCCGAAGGAGCCGCACCAGCCCATGCTTGGGTCGAGGGGTGTAAACCTTCACGGCCGTCTCACCTGTCCAACCAGGAGGTGGCATATAGCGTATCACTCCATTTGGTTTTGTTTTGATAACTGATAAAACAAGGGTTCGCGCCCAGTCCTGAGATACGCCCTCGGCAAGATTGAGTCGCGCACGATCAACTCGCAGTTTTGAGTAAATTAATTTTTGGAGTGGCTTCTTCACACTGTCTTGGAAATTGCGTCCAAAAGACGCGAACGGGCGGCTTGAACGTTTTCACCGAAAAGCACGTCGATCATGTGCTGCGCTTCCTCGGGATCATCCGCACTGTGGATCGCGTGGCGACAAGGGGAACCCGCAGCGGCGGTTTCTTTGCGGATCTGTTCGCGTAAACGTCGCTTCACACCGAGCAATCGTTCTGTCGCCCGCTTCAAGTCGGCGGCTGCGTCGCGATCGAAGCAAATGATATAGTAGGCTGGGTCTGCAAGGCTGCGCCCACGGCGCTCGTACCAGTTTCCTCCTCGAAGGTGGCGACGACATCGCAGTCTCTGCGCGTCGTTGAGGATACCTTGTTCGATCACGTCGAACGATTCTGCAAGACGAGCGACGACATCCGGCCAGCGAGCGGAACCAAGGTCTGTGCGCAGAAAAAATACGGCGATTCCAGGAAGCTCCGCCGCGTCTGCTACATACTTAGCCCTCGCAACGGCAGTAAGATGTTTTATCCACGGCGATTGCTGCGGCCACCTGACGAGCAGGTCGAGTTGCATGTCAAAACCGCGTCGTGTCAGATCGTTGTGGATAGCAGTCAACGTGAGCGGTTCTGGCAGGCTCTCGCCCTCGGCGGCAGCCAGTTTGCGAAGTTTCATGGCGTAATCCGACTTGGGGGTTTTGCCGGACTTCGTTCCAGACAGGATGCAGCCTGGAGCAATCCCTGACCCCTCCGCCTTATGATAGCAGAGGTGAAAGAGGACGACCGCCAGACGGTGCTCCGGTGCGGGTATATGGAACCCATGTGGAGAAAGCATCCTCCGCTCCAGAATTTCCGCCGCGAATGCGGGTGGAAGATAGGGCCATCCTGCATAAGATCCCATCTCGCCGGTTACCGACCGAAACTCGATTGCCACTTTGCCGGGCATCGTTGCCGCAGCCCGCGCTGCCGCGACGTGCGCATGGTCTTCGACGAGCACATCGACATCGCCCTTGAATGCCAGGCAATCAGCTGAATTGTCGGGAACTTCGTCCCACCAACGCAGCACCGCGTACTTCACACCGGCGCGATCAAGCGCTTTCAGATATTCGACGGCTGATGCCACGCGCACCCGGATCGAACGTCCCGCCTTTCGCCGCTGACGCCAGCGGTAAAGAAAGTACGCCACTCGGACAGGAGCAAGAATCGACGCCATTGCACTAATAGGAATTTGCTTTTTTGTTGCTGCGGATTTTAGGGAGAATTGCTTCTCGTCCTTATTCATGCGAAAGACTGCGCCCCGCCGTTTTTGAGGTCAAGCGCTTGCTGAGTTTGTATGAGAGGCTGTTTGGAAACCCCTGTTCGGAGTTCCGCCTTCAGGCGGCGCGGCGCGGGAACCGCCTGAAGGCGGAACTTCGAACAACTGCGCCACGTCCCAAGTGACTTTCCAAACAGGCTCCGAGAAATAATCATCAAGAGGACAGCGGAAATAAGTTCACCGCCACGGACGCAACTTTTTCTTTATCCGATGTTTCCAATCGTAGTAGTGAAACGCCAGTCTCATCCACGGAGCGAAACGGATTCCCGCAACTTTGAAATATGCCGGGAGAAATCGTTCGCGCTCACGCCAGTTGAGTGGATGACAGAGCCGCATGAGATCCGCGAGCCGTTGTCGCACAGGAAGATTAATTTTCCCGGCACGGGCGCGGGCTGTGTCAATGAAACTGAACTCCGCATCTCCACCCGCGCTGCGCCGCAGCAGTAAATTTCCTGCGGAAAGATCGCGGAAGAACACCCCGCGCCGATGCATTTTCGCGACCGCCTCCGCAATGCCCCGATAAAGTTCCGTCGCGGGAATGCCCAGAAAATCCGCCGCTCCAGTGTTGAACGCATAAAAAGCCTTTCGTGCCGAGGAGCCGCCCTCAAACGCTTCGCATAGATAATAGCTCTCGGATTTACGCGGCTGCTGCGGATGCTCCAACCACGCGATCGGCAGAGGAGTAGGAATTCCGCGTCGCAATAATTCATGCGCACCGTTCCAACTGCGAAGCGCTTTGCCGGGTTTGAACCGTCGAAACCACCCGCGCACGCCGCGTGCTGGTCGAAAATGTTTTACAACAATTTTGCGCTCCGCATCCCACGGTGATTTCACGGCCCACACGCGATTGCGTTTGTTCCGTAGGATCTCGGCATCGCCAGCGTTCAGCGCGGGAAGACAATGGGGCAGCATCGCGTCTGATTTCACCAAAGTGGAGTTGATGCGCCGCATCACCAGCCCGCTCCAATCGGCATGTTCAACGGGCGCGTATTCGATCGCGGAATCGCAAGCCAGCCGAACTTCGGGCCAGATGTCGGGATCAGTTTGCAACTCCACTGCAAATCCTTTCGGCCAGCGTAAATAAATCGGACGTTGCGTAAATAATTTTGGTGCAGCGGCGAGTTTATTTCCGTCGCGATCATGCGCTTCGGCGGCGGCGAGCGCGTCGGGCGAATAACAACTGGCCGCGCTCGCACAATCACCATTGCGACACCAGACAACGTGCAACGTGTGCGTCGCGGATTGGAACTCCACCATTTCCAATGATCCGGTGGTGGGGATGCGCTGTGTAAACGTCGTGCCGGGAAGAAATTTGTTCACGGTCGCAAAAGCGCGGAACGCGGGGCGCACGCGGTAATCGGCGACCGGCCCGTTGGCGCGACCGTAAAACGTCACGTGAAATACTTCAGGAAAAAACTCCGTGCCATCGTCGATCAATCCTTCGCGTTGACCGATGAGCGGCCCCCAGTAGATGCGATCCAGTCCGCCGGAAATCGCTGCGAGACAACAATAACGCGCCACGTAATCCGCCTGTTGCTGCTCGACATCCTCCAGCGCCCGGCGAATCCGTCGCAAACTCCACGAGACGTGCGTGTTGAAAGTCCGTGCCACACCCGCCCACCGGCCAATTGCTCCGAGCAGCGCCGCTTTTTTATTCGTGTTGAACTTGAGCCACGGCGCAAACGTGTGACCGAGGAGTTTGTGATCAAACGCCTCCGGCTCAGTGGCGCGCTCGACAAATAAATTATTGGTGTGAATGGCAGGCAATTGCCCCCTTCGACGCAACGCATCCAAAATGGGAATGTTGTAAAAAGGTTCAAAGTCCGTGACGTTCGGCCCGGCGAGAATGAGGCGACGCGGTTGCGCTTCGTTCCATGCGATTTCCCATGCGCGCAAAAACAACGGTACGGTGAAACCGGACCAGCGCCGGCGGTTCACCGTCGAACCAATTTCAAAAAACTCCACACTGCCGCCGAACTGATCGAACGCGTGGCAAAGAAACTTCCGCCAGCGCTCCGCGCCCTCGGGTTGTAAAAGGGATTCCATTTCCTTCCGCGTCGCCACGAGATGGAGGGCCACTTGAAATTTTTCCTGCACTAACCGCCGCACAAATCGTTCTCCGAAATTGCCGGACGAATCGTAACCGTAATCCACTCGCACACAGCGAACGTTCGATTCACGAAGCCGGGCAACGATGTAATCATCGCAGGCCGGGTCTTCCGAACTGGCGACGCAAATACCGAACCCTTCAGCAGGAATTGAGACGGGCAGATGCGGTTCATGACTCGAAGCGCCGCGCGTCTTCGGAGAAAGAAAGAACGCGAGGTTGGCGCGAATCAGTAAGCCGGGAGTAGAACCAGTTTTCAATGTGCGCGGAGTGTATTGATGACGTTGGGGGTTGTCATCCCCGAAGGACGGTTGCACGGCCTGACTCATTCCCCTCTCATCAAAACCGCACTGCCATTGAAATAAGCCCGGCACTCGGATTCTTAATCTTACTCTTCATCTTAATCCCCCAGGAACAGGCTGGAAAAGATTATGATTAAGAGAACGATTAAGATTAGGACCGACCCGTTCTCCCGTCTCTCAATCCTTATTTCAATGGCAGTAAATTAACACCGTGGCTTTATCTCGGTGAAGATCGCGTCTAAAAAATACTAGCCGTTGAAACGGCATCCGCGCGTGTTTGAACAAGCCGTTGAAACGGCTGTCTCTATCGTCGCGCTTCGGATACCGGTCCCGCAATCGCGGGACACGGTGTAAATGAAAAATGTAATTGCAGAGGCAGGCGTCAGCTTTGCTGAGTTGGATCAAAAAATCTCAACTGACAGATGACAATATTGTCATCAGAGTTTCATCGCCAGTTAATGTCCTGTTAAATAAGTTGTCGTCGTTCGTCCGAAACAAAACGAAATCCAGTATGAACCCAAAAAAAGAAGACAGCAGCGGCTCGTCGAAGGTCGAAGATGATCCTTCAGCAACCAAGGAAAAATCCGGCCCCGCACGGAACCAATCATTTTTCGGGAACGCCTGTCGAACACTGCTTCCGGCTCTCGGTCTGCTGCTGGGCTGGCTTGTGTTGTTCGAATTGCTGCGAGTGCTTTTGGTCGTCCTCACCTGGTCGCATCACGGAGACGCCACGATGCCGCTGATCTGGCAGTCGTTGTTGCGCGGGATACGGTTTGATTTAGCCATCGGAATCTGGCTCGTATTGCCATTTGCGATTTGGTGGATCTGGCGCGGAGCACCCGGACGCAAGGAACGCCGATTCGTGTTTGTCGCTTTTGCGTTGCTGGCGCTTCCCATTTTATTTGCGCTGATCGCCGAAGTGGAGTTTTACAAGGAATTCCAGATGCGCCTCGGCCCGCTGGCTTATGAATATTTCAGCACGAAGGCCGAGCATAACGCCATCGTCGTCGGAATGGTGTGGCACGGTTATCCGGTGGTGCGCTGGACGCTGGTGTGCTTTGCGCTTTGGGCCGTGTTCGTCTGGGTGCTGCGCCGACAATTTCAACCGCGCACAAATCAGATCGGACTGGCCGGACGTATCACCGCAACGTTAATTTTAGTGGGCTTGACGGTCGTCGCGGTTCGGGGCGGATTCCAGCACACTCCATTGCGCTGGGGCAACGCCTATTTTTCAGCCAGCACCTACGCGAATCAGATGACGGGAAATGGACTCTGGAGTCTGATGGACGCAGGACGCCATACGGCGGCGGGTCACGATTTGGCCCGGCAATGGAAACATAAAATGGCGGCGGATGAAGCGATCAAGCGTGTCCGCGAAATTGTTTTGCTGCCGGGTGAAAAACTGGTCGATCCGGAAAAATATCCGCTGTTGCGTGTGTCGCCCCCGAATGATGCGGTGGTGAAACGTCCGCGCAATGTCGTGCTGGTAATCATGGAAAGTTTTACGGCGCGCTTCAACGGCTCGATCGGCGCGCAATTCGGCGCCACGCCTTATTACGACGCGCTGGCGAAAGAGGGGATTTTATTTGATCGCGCATTTTCGTCCAGCACCCACACGGCTCAGGGTGTGTTCGGAACGCTGTGTTCGTTTCCAAATCTGCCGGACTACGAAAGTCTGGCAACCGGACCGGCCGGAGAACAACCCTTCCGAACGTTGCCGCAGATTTTTAATGAGAACGGTTTTGAAACGCTCTTTCTCTACAACGGACTTTTTTCGTGGGACAACAAAGAGGGCTTCTATCGGCACCAGGGCGTGCAGCGGTTCATCGGGCAATTCGATTTCAAAAATCCAACCCATGTGGACAAAGATTGGGGCCCGTGCGATTTCGATGTGTTCAATCGCGCCATCGAGGAATTTTCCGATCTCTCTGCCAAAAAGAAAAAATTCTTCGGCATCGTGTTGACGTTGTCCAATCATGCGCCGTTTGATTTGCCAAAAATCGATGGCCTCAACGAAATCACCACTGGTGGCGAGCAAAACAAACGGATCAACGGCGTTCATTACGCAGATTGGGCGGTCGGACAATTCATGGCGTCTGCGCGCAAACAGGATTGGTTCGACGATACGCTTTTCGTATTCGTCGGCGACCACGGCTTCGGCATACCACCGAACATCACCGAGGTGAGTCTGCTGCACATGCACGTTCCTTTGTTGTTTTACGCGCCTGCTTTGTTCGGCGGAAAACATGAGGTCCGTCATCAGACCGTTGGGCAGATGGATATTCTGCCCAGCATCGTCGGGTTGGCGGGATTCAGCACGCCGCATCAGGCGTTCGGCCGCGATGTGTTCCGTCTAAATCCAAATGAACCCGGTCACACTTATGTGAAGCGCGTGGGCGAACCGATGTTGGGCTGGATTGAAGGCAACGAAATTTTAGTAGGAAATCCGGGTTCTCCGACGCGCCGTCACACGCTTGATCTCGGATTTCCACCGAGTGCATCCGATGATTTAAGCGCGGTGAATCCACAAAGAACCGCCGACATGGAACGCGACCTGAACGCTTTCGTTGTCACCGGCATAAACACAATCGAACGCCGTCTCGCCGCTCCTCAGCGGCAATGATTTTATTTCCTCCGAGAAAATCTCAAATGACAGGATTGTCATTTTAGAAATCTTGTAGCGCGGCAAAGTGTTGAGGAATATCGTCGTCAAAATGTTCAGGTCATTTCATTGGTTCGTCGCCCTGCTGGTCGCGGTGATTTTGACAGGCTGCCAAAGCTACAAGCCGCAGCCGCTTTCTCCTGAAAAGTGTGCCCAGGAATTCGAAAACCGTTCGTTGCAAGCGCCAGAGTTGAAAACTTTTCTGGAAACAAATCTTCAACATGAAATAACCTGGCCGCTCGAATCCTGGAATCTTGAAAACCTGACCCTGGCCGCATTTTATTTTCATCCGTCGCTGGATGTCGCGCGCGCGCAGTGGCAAATCGTCCATGCGGAAAAAGTTTCGGCGGGCGCGCGGCCCAATCCGACCGTTGGCATTTCTCCCGAATACAATTTCAATGTGGCCGGCGGAATTTCTCCCTGGATTTACGGAGCCACCTTTGATTTGCCCATGGAGACAGCGGGCAAACGCGGTTATCGCATCGCCCAATTAAAACAGCTTTCCGCTTCCGCGAAATGGAACATCGCCGTGGCTGCGGCGACGGTGCGAAATAATCTTCGCGCGAACTTGGTTGAATTCGTGTCCAGCGATGCGCGGATAAAACTTCTGCTTCGACAAAAAGACATCCAATCAAAAATTGCAGAGGCAGTTGAAAACGAATTAAAGGCCGGAGCGATTTCTCCATTTGAAGTCGCTACCGCGCGAATTTCGTTTGCCAAAAACCAATTGGAAATGGGCGCCGCCGAAAAACAATTGGCCGAAAGCCGCGCGCGTCTCGCCGAAGCCATCGGGATTCCCGCCAGCGCATTGGCCGGGGTGAAGTTCGATTTCGATTTGCAGCGCCCGCCTCAAAATAATTTATCCGAGAGCGAAATACGAAGCGCCGCGTTGCAAAATCGTCCCGATATTCTCAGCGCGCTTTTCGAATACGCCGCCAAAGAGTCCGCCTTGCAACTGGAAATCGCCAAGCAATATCCCGACGTTCATCTCGGCACCGGCTATCATTTTGATCAGGGTGAAAACAAATGGTCGCTCGGAATTTCCTCGGAGCTTCCCATTTTGAATCGCAACGAAGGCGGTATCGCGGAAGCCAAAGCGCGTCGCGCCGAAACCGCAGCTCGCTTTGTTGCGTTGCAAGCAAAGGTCATTGGCGAAATCGACCGCGCTGTGGCGATTCATCGCAGCGCAATGGAACAAATGGAAATCACGGAATCGTTAATTGCTGTTCAGGAAAAACAGCATCGAGCTTCGCAAACTCAACTGAAAGCGGGAGAGATTGGCCGCCGCGAAATGTGGAATGCCGATCTTGAACTTGCCGTCGCCCAACTTCAGAAACTCGATGCGGTAACGAAATTGCAGCAGTCCATTGGCGAACTGGAAAACGCCTTGCAACGCCCGCTTACGACCATTGATTTTTCGAAAAGTCCCCGTGCAGAAAAAGGAAGCGAACCGTGAAAACAAAATTCTTTTTAACCTTAATCACCGTCATCGTCATCGGAGGATTGATTTTCGTTTACGCCAAAAAAAACAAGGAACGAACAGTTGAACAAGCCCACGAAGGCGCAATCACAACGGAATCGAAGACCGCCAAAGGAACGAACGGAGAAAACATCCTCACCTTGAACGACGAAACCCAAAAGCGAATCGCGCTGAAAGTGGAACCGCTCATCGCGACGAATTTCACAAAAGAAATTGTCGGTTACGGACGCGTCTTGGACCCAACCAGTTTGGCTGAACAAGGCGCGGAACTCGCCTCAGCTCGCGTGGCAGCGGAAGTTTCGCGGCAAGAATATGATCGCCTGAAAACGCTGGGTGAAAATACTTCCGTGCGTGCTTTGCAAACGGCAGCGGCCAATTCTCGCCGCGACGAACTCGCCGTCGAAACCGCAAAAATAAAAATGAAATTGGCCTGGGGACAGGCTCTCGCCGAGCGGGACGATCTTCCTGAGTTTCTAAAAGTAATTGTTAGCTCAGAAAAATCGTTGGTTCGCATTGAGCTTTCGCCCGGCGAAACTTTGCCGAGCAATCCAATCGGTGCGCGGATCACTTCTCTCAATGGCGCGGAAACGGTCGAAGCAGAATTTTTAGGAGCGTCGCCGAAAATTGACGCGCAGACACAAGGACAAGGATTTCTTTTCCTGACCAAATCCAAAGCAGTGGGTTTGTCGCCCGGCGCAGCCGTCACGGGTTTCATCAAAGTTTCGGGCGACGCGTTGAAGGGAGTCGTCGTGCCGCGATCTGCCGTCGTGCGGCATGACGGCAAGGCGTTTATTTATTTGAAAATTTCCGCAGAAAATTTTGCCCGACGCGAGGTCAATTTGGAAACACCGACAACCGCTGGTTGGTTCATCAGCAATTTGTCAGCGGACGATCCAGTCGTCATCAGTGGCGCGCAAACTCTTTTGTCCGAAGAAAGCAAAGCGCAGTTTCGACTCGGAGATTGACCAGAAGCGGAAAAAATTTTCTCCATGCTAAAACAAATCATCCAATTTTCTCTGCGCTTCCGTGGCGTGGTGATTGCGCTGGCTTGTTTGGTGGTGGCTTACGGACTTTATATTGCCAATCGCACCAAGCTGGATGTGTTTCCCGAATTCGCTCCGCCCCAAATCGTCATTCAAACGGAAGCACCCGGTTTGTCGGCGGAACAAGTCGAGCAACTGGTCACGCGCCCGATTGAAAATGCGTTGAACGGCGCGCCCAGTCTCGTCTCCATCCGCTCGCAATCCATCCAGGGACTTTCGGCGATCACGATTGTTTTTTCCGACGACACCGATATTTTCCGCGCCCGCCAAACGATGAGTGAACGGCTCGTCGAAGTGGCCAGTCGTTTGCCGCAGGGAGTCGATGCGCCAAAAATGGGGGCGCTGACTTCCTCGACGAGTTTGATGCTGGCCATCGGTTTGACTTCCAGCAATCGCACGGCGATGGATTTGCGAACATTCGCCGATTGGACTTTGCAGCCGCGATTGCTGGGCGTTTCGGGCGTGGCAAAGGTGGACACATTTGGTGGAGAAATTCGACAGATCCAAATTCAAGCGCGCCCGGAAAAATTAATTGCGTTCGGTTTGTCGATTGAAGATGTCCTGACGGCGGCGCGCAAATCAACCGGCGTTCGCGGCGCGGGATTTTTGGAAAATCGCAATCAAAGAATTGTCATTCGCACCGAGGGCCAATCGTTGACGCCAGAGCAAATCGGCGAAGTTGTTTTGACGAATCACGGCGGCGCAAGTGTTCGCCTCAAAGATGTGGCGGACGTCGTGAATGGCGCGGAACCGAAATTAGGCGATGCGCAAATCATGGGACAACGCGGCGTCATTCTCCTCGTCTCCAGCCAATTCGGCGCGAACACAATGGAGGTAACACGCGCCGTGGAAAACGCGCTGGAGGAAATGAAACCTGTTTTTACGAACGAACAGATTATTATTCAGCCGCGACTTTTTCGCCCCGCGACGTTCATCGAAACGTCGCTAAAAAACATCAAACAATCTTTGCTCTTTGGCGGACTGCTGGTCGTGGTCGTGCTGTTTTTGTTTCTGCTCGATTTGCGAACCGCGTTTATTTCCTTCGTCTCGATTCCGCTTTCCATTTTGGCGGCGGTCATCGTGCTCCACCGTTTTGGCGTCACGCTGAACACCATTACGCTCGGAGGATTTGCGATTGCCATGGGCGTGGTGGTCGATGACGCCATCATCGATGTCGAAAATATTTTACGGCGACTGCGCGAGAATCAGAAACGCGCTCAGCCAGAATCATTGTTCAGTGTGATTCTCAAAGCGTCGCTCGAAGTGCGAAGCGCGATTGTTTATGCCACCTTCATCGTCGCGCTTGTTTTCATTCCCGTGCTCACGATGTCGGGCATGCAGGGTCGATTATTTTCACCGCTCGCCCTCGCTTTTATTTTGGCGACGCTGGCTTCACTCGTCGTGGCCTTGACCGTCACACCAGCACTTTGTTATTTGATGCTGTCGCGCATCGCGGCCCATTCCGAACCGCGTTATGTGACGTGGCTAAAAAATTCTCACCGAAATTGGCTCGTGAAACTGAGCCGGTTTCCGAAGACAGTGGTCGCAATCGTCGTCCTGATTTGCCTCGGCGCAGCGGCGACCCTGCCATTTTTCGGCGGAGAATTTTTGCCGGAATTTCGCGAAGGACATTTTATTGTCCACATGATGCTGTTGCCCGGCGCTTCGATTGACGAGTCGCTTTCGGTGGGACAGCAAGTCACGAAAGAGCTGTTGAAGAATGCGCACATTCGCACCGTCGCGCAACAAGTCGGACGCGCGGAACAAGGCGAAGATACGTGGCCAACTTCCATGAACGAATTTCACGTCGCGCTTCAGCCGTTGCATGGTGAAGAAGCGGAACAGGTGGCAAGCGAAATTCGCCAGGTGCTCCAAAAATTTCCCGGAGCAACTTTCAAAGTGATGCCGTTTCTGGCGGAACGAATGGAAGAAGTTGTTTCCGGCAGCACGGCGCAAGTCGTGATCAACCTTTTTGGCGACGACCTCGACTTGTTGGATCGCAAAGCGGCGGAAGTTCAACAACTCGTTGGAAAAATTCGCGGCGCCGTTGATGTGCAAACGGAATCGCAACCGGGCGCGCCGGAACTGGTAGTGCGGCTTCGTCCAGAGCGGCTCGTGCAATTCGGTTTTCAGCCGGGCGAAATTTTAGATGCCATTGAAACCGCTTATCAAGGAACGGTGGTCGCGCAAAGTTTTCAGGGAAATCGTTTCACCGATGTCTCGGTTATTCTTCATGAAGAAAGTCGAAAAGATCCTGAAACCATCGGCTCATTGATGCTTCGCAATGGCCAGGGCACTCGTCTTCCTTTGCGCGAGTTGGCGGAAATTTATTTAACCACTGGTCGCAGCGCGATTGTTCACGAAGGAACACAGCGTCGGCAACAAGTCACCTGTAACGTCGAGGGCCGGGACATTGAATCTTTTGTCAAAGAAGCCAAAGAAAAACTGGCGAATAAAATTTCTTTTTCGCGAGGCACCTACGCAACGTTCAGCGGTTCCGCCGAAGCGCAAACTGAGGCGCGTCGTGAAATTTTAGTTCATTCGGGAATTGCCGCGATTGGGATCGTGCTGCTCCTCTCCATCGTCTTCGGCAATTGGCGCAATCTGCTTTTGGTTTTGGCAAATCTTCCGTTCGCACTGGTGGGTGGAGTGCTGGCCGTTTTTGCTTCGGGCGGTTTGCTCTCGGTCGGTTCGCTGGTCGGATTCGTGACGCTGTTTGGAATCACGATGCGAAATTCCATCATGATGATTTCGCATTTCGAACATCTCGTCCGCGAAGAAAACCAGCCTTGGAATATGGAAACGGCGGTGCGAGGCGCAACGGAACGGCTCGTTCCGATTGTAATGACCGCTTTAGTGACTGCGCTCGGCCTTTTGCCGCTGGCGATGGGTGGAAGCGAAGCCGGTCACGAAATCGAAAGCCCGATGGCGCTCGTCATTTTAGGCGGACTGCTGACCTCCACAATGTTGAATCTGATGGTGCTACCGAGTATGGCGTTGAGATTTGGTCGTTTCACAAAAATTCCTTCAAAATAGCGACATGACAAACATCACTCAAAAAAATAATATATTTGAACCGCGACCAGTTTATCTGTTCACCGCCGTGGGTTTGGTTTGGGCGGCGATGTGGACAATAGCGCTGACGGGTTATCCCAATCTCACGCAAAATAATGAACACCGTGTCGGAGCTTATATTCTGGATGCGGTTCAGAACGGACATTGGATTTGTCAGTATGATTCCACCGGCGGCATTTGTTCCAAACCACCTTTGCTGACTTGGATTGCTTCTTTATCCACGCTGGCGTTTGGACGGATCAACCGGTTTTCAATTTATTTGCCTTCCGCGTTGGCGACGTTGGGTGTGGCTTGGACGATTCTCGCAGCGGGGCGAAAACATTTCGGGTGGATGGCGGGTTTGCTGGGCGCATTGGCTTATCTGCTATCGCCGATGGGCGACAAGCAAATCGTCACTGCGCGCTACGATGGTTTGCTGGCGTTGCCCGTGATGCTTGGTGCGCTGGCGGCGTTTCGCGCCTGGACGTGTGGCAAAGGCTGGAACTGGTTTTGGTTTTGGTCAGCGGTGGCAACGATGGTAAAAGGGCCGCTGGGGCTGGTTCTGGCCGCAGGTGGTTTGCTGGCGGTTTTCTGGAAACGGCGATCGGAAGAACGGCTGCCGTTGCGCGGTTCACACTGGCCAGGACTGGCGTTGTATTTTTTTATTACCGGGGGATGGTTTTTCCTGGCGTATCAGAAAATGGGGCAACCGCTTATCGAGACAATGCTCGGACGCGAACTGGCCGGTCATATCCTTGAGGAGGGTTCGAATCACGCGCCGGGTGCGGGCTTTTATGAACCGCCGCGAAATGTGTTCGTTCATTTTTTCCCATGGAGTATTTTCGCGGCCATTAGTTTGTGGCGCGTATTCCGGAATCCGGTACCGGGAGCTGAACCCCGCCGATTCGAGCGCTTTCTCGTCTGCTGGTTTTTCCTCGGCTTATTTTTGTTTGGCATCGCATCTCATCAGAACGGACGATTGATTGTTCCTCTGATTCCAGTCGCCGCATTATTGGCGGGACGCGAGTTGTCGCGCTGGCTTTCCAAATTTAAAGCCATCACGGTGGTGAGAACGGCTTTTGCAGTTTGCGTCATCGCATTGGGCTTTCTGGCGGTTTACCATTTCTCGCTTTCCAAGCGCAACCGGTACGTGAAAGAAACTCTCGCGCAAAAAAATATTGCCGACACGATCCGAAAAAAAGTGGGTGAACAATTCCCACTGACGCACACGGATGACCCGTTCGAGATTCAAATTTGGATGAACACGATGCGGCCTTCAGTTTCTCCTGCGGCGGCGGCCGAGTTGCTGCATGGTTCGGCAGCAGCGTTTGTGGCGGTCAAAGATTTTCCTGCTTTACAGAAAGCCCTCGGCACGAATTCCCCTCCCCCGGTTGAATTATATCGTTGGACAACGACGCGAGATGAAGAGGTGCGGATTGTCAGCAATCATCCGCGGCTGGAGTGGACGGATCGCATGGCGACAATCATCGGGCCTTTTTCGCTGCGGCTGGACGGCGTGAAACTTCTGCAGGCGCGAGGGAAGGAATTTGTCTTTGAACGTCGCGAAAAAATGGAGAATGCCGTCACTTTTTCAAATCTTGCCTCGGCACCGCACCGGGTGCGGGTTCGATTCAGTAATTCCATTACGGTGCAAGAGCGGGAACTCGCGCCCGGCGAAACCTGGAAACTTTGATCTCCGATTTACACTCCTAAGTCAGCACAATCTTGTCGCCAGCCTTCCATGACACGATGGCTTTCTTTCAGTCCATCGACTGACCGGCCTGAGCGATGCGTTGACAGCGTGGTGTGAGAGCCTTTTACAGCGGCGTGAAGTTCGATCTGCGGCTGGCGCTACGAGACACCTGTATGAATTGGCTTTCTGGCTTGGGCCATCTCGGGCTGATTCTGAGCGTGGATTTACGGGCTGGCAGCAAATCGTTCCCGGTTTTTTCAACCTCTCGCTGGCCGGCGTGTTGTTGTCCCTCTCTTACCAGAGGACGGGCAATCTGTATTTTTCAATCGGTCTGCACGCCGGTTGGATATTCTCGCTCAGAAGCTGCGGCGTGGTACTAAAAGTGACTCCGCACTCGAACGTCTGGCTGCGGGGGGGGGCTGGCGGATACTCGCTCATTTGCAGGTAACTTTTCGCGTTCCACCTGCCGGCACAACAATGTCCTCGCTGGTGGCCGCGCCGATGCCGGTAAAATGAACGCGGGTCGAAATGGTTTTGTCCGATTCGTTCGTCACCTCGACATAGGCAGAGTGCGATTCGTTTTCGAACCAAAACTCATTCGCTCGTCGCTCGAATTTCCGGATACCACTCATTTGGAACTGCAGTGGCCCAATCAAAGTGACCAACGGATCAGACCAGGCGAGGACGGGACGATTGCCGAGGATGGCCATATGCGTCAGCTCCGTTCGCGGCACTTCGGCCAGGATGTGGAATGAGTTGGTTGGCAATCGCGCGAACATTGCGTCGGCGTCTCTCACGGCCACAAACGCGGCTGCGCTGCTTTGCAGCAGTTGCGCGGCACGTTCGGCCGTCACCAGCGGGTTGTAGGTGCCGAGCCGCAGTTGCATCACTGGTGACGTTCTCTGATGCACCAGCGGAAAACCGGCGCCAACTTTTTCATGAACAATGTCGGCCAGTTTTTCCGCCGCGAGCGTCTGGGCCACGGACTCTTCTTTCTTCAACCACAACCGCGCCATGTGAAAGTTGAGGCCGACGGCGATGAGGAACAAAAGTGATAGCACCACCGAAACGACAGTGAGTTTTCGGTCGGACCAAGCCGCGAGCCACCTGGCGAGCTCGCGCCCAGCCAGTAGCGCCGCAGGCGGGACGAGCGGAAAAAGCAAATCCGCGCGATGGTGCGCCGCCAGCGAAAAAATCACCAACCCGGCGGCAAACCAGCAAAACAAAAACCTTTCGAACCCGCGCTGGTTGGCGTCCGGTGAAGGCCACTTCACAACCCGCCACAACCCCACCAGACTGGCAATGCTCCACGGGGCAAAGCGTGCTAGAAAGTAGAGAGTTGGAAGGTAGAAGCCCACGAGCATCGCGCTGCCTTTTCCCGTGCTCACCGCACGACCGTACAGTTCGCGCACAAGCAGCCGATCAGTCAACGCCCGCCCCACATCCCAGTAAGCCAGTCCGAACCAGCCTAGGACGATGGCAAGAAACAAAAATATTCCGGTCCAATGCTTCCCTTTGATTGTCGCTGGGCTTCCCGTCCAGCGTTCCCACCATTCCGCGAGCAATCCGCTTGCGCCGAGCACGATGCCCAGCGGCCCTTTCGTGAGGGTTGCCGCCGCCGCCGCCAACCAGAAGATCTCCCAACCTTTTCCCTTTTGCCACGCGCGGTAAGCCAGCAGCGCGGTCAGCCCCACGGTCAAAGAAAATAAACCATCCGTCCGAACTAGCGCCACTTGCTTGGCGACGACCTGAGACAAGACGTACATCAATGCGGCCAGCAAGCCCGCGCGCCCGCCGAAATACTTTATCCCAGTCGTGAGGATCACCAGTGCCAACGCCCAGGTCGCCAACGCTGCGGGCGCACAGAGCGTCCAACGGTTCACCTCGCCAGTGATGGTCGAAACCGCAGCAGCAAGCCAGGTATAAAGCGGTGGTTTTGAGGTGATGTCTCCGATCGCGTCCCGCTGCACAATCCAGTGGCCATTCTTGACCGCGTCCAACACGTAGGCCGTCGGGGCTTCTTGCCCGAAGTCCATCAGGTCGGACGGCCCCGTGAGTCGGATCAGGAAAAGCGCCACCACGAGGAGAGTAATCAGAAACGCTGGACGCGCCGTGGACGAGATTGAGAGAGGTTCAGTCATGTGGTTTGGGTAACGATGGGTCATCGGGCGGTTTCACCTGCACTACTTGCTGCAGTCGCATCCGATAACTGGCGATGTCCCGCTTCATCGCCGCACATCATAATATGAACGGGCAAGCGAGGAAACGAAATTGTCGCGACAGACCATCTGCAAATCCGGAACAAACCGGGAATCGAGCGTTCGCTTCGCGCGCTCGTCGGTCGCGGCAACTATTCGGTTTTTTGCGAACGGCGGGTCGCCAGCCAATACGTTTCCCGAGCACTTTTTTCCGTTTTGATATTCCCCGGCCAGAACGGTTGCGCCAATTGTTGGATGTAAGCACTCCCGCCGTTGTCGGGCTCGATTTGCGCCACATCATAGCCAGCTTGGAGAAAAAGCGATTGGTGCGGAGACGTTGTAACCACGAATGGAGCGTCAGGGAAATCCGGCAGTCCCCCGTTAGTGCTCAGTTCGCTGATGAGAAACTTTCCTTCGGTGAGCAGGCGCAGAAAACCGGTACGAGAGTTGCGAATCTGCCAAGTGCAGATGCGGGTGCCAGGCTGGTTTTGCTGCAATAATTGTTTCGCCAGCGCCGGCAAGGCTTGAGGATAAAGCAACGGTAGAAGGCAACCACTCGCGACCACAAACGTGGAGACAACGAGCCCCGCAATCCAAACCGAGCACAAAAGTCTGTCGGCGCTGCGGAGCGCCATCACGCCAGCGATACCCACGGCCAATATTACCAGCCCCCCCGCGATCAGGGCTCCGCCTTGTTTGATCCCTACCAGTAGCAGACCCGTCCCGACCAGGATTCCAAGCCCGGCCGTGAACCAGGCGACTCGGCGTACCCATTTCCAAACCGCTTCGTCCACCGGGACATGGTGCAGAACCGAAGCGACCAGAACGGCCAACAGGGGTAGAGTGGACGTGAGATAACGTTGCGCCCGGACGTTGCCGAGGCTGAACGCCGCCAAGAGAACGACGAACGGAATCAGCGCGAATGAGAGTTGCCTGCGATTCTCCCGCCAGAAGGTTGCGAACGCAACGCGTTGGCGGAGGCATATCGCCAACAACAACAACACCCAGGGCAGGAAGTTTTTAAAGCCAGCCCAAAGGTAGGCCGCCGCGTTCCCAAGAATCGAAAGCGGGTTGAAGGTCAGGCGCGGGCCAAGTTGGTCTTGGTATAAGTCCCGAAAGGCAAACGCCCCGTGAAGGTGAAACATCACCGCGTACCAGAAAACGGCGATGGTGATCCCGATTATGATGGCGGGCCAGTGCAGCAACCTCTTCGTTAAGCTTGGCTCGGGTTTTCCTATCACCCAAAACATCGCGACAGCGGCCAGCGGCCAGAGACCAAGGAACCCTTTCGTTTGCACAGCCAGACCCATCCCGCCAAATGCGAGCAGTGGGCCAATGCAGGATTGATCCTGTTGAAACCAGACCCGCGCAAAACCCCACATGCTCACGAGTGTGAAAAGGCAGAGCAAGGCGTCTGGAGTGGCGCGAACAGAGATGACGAGCAGTTCTACGTTACCAGCGACGATTGCCGCGGCCAGGATGGCTGTATTGCGACTGGCCGTAATGACGCGGGCCAATTGAAACGTCAGGCAAACCGTAAGGACTCCGGCGAGCAACGACGCCAGTCTCGAGGCGAAGAGGTTGATTCCCAATCCATGAAACCCCCCCGCCAGCGCCCAGTAAGTCAGAATCGGTTTTACAAGCCGGATACGTCCGTCGGGATAAAAAGGAGTCCAGTAATCCCCGGTTTGGACCATTTGAATGGCTGCGTTCGTGTAGAGATTCTCATCTGGATGCCCGTTAGCCTGACTGTTGATCACCCAAAAAAGACCCGTGCAAAGAAGAGCCAGCGCTAGTCCGAACAAAGCTCGTGAGGTGAAGGTTGACCCATGTTGGAGGCTCTTAGTTAATCGTGTTTTCAACGAATTCCAATGTAAAACCCTCCTGTCCATTACCACAAACAGAAAACTTCAAGACGGAAAATCATGAGGGACGAGAGCGTGGGCCTTTTCCTTTTCTGAACGATGATGTTTGCCTTGTGCTGATCCCGCGGCGCGAGAATAATCAGCGGAAAGCGAAATTATCTTGAGTTTACCAGAGCCACATAGCCCACCCGAAGCACCGTCCAAACGCGCGTTGCGCTATCGCCTCGACAGGCTGATTCGCAAGCTCGTCATGCGCTTGATTATGGGCGTGACCTCAAGGCGACAAACCGTAGCGGTTGACCTGCGCGGTCAGGATCTCAAACGCATCTTGCTCGTGCGGACTAATTTTCGGATGGGCAATGCGATTCTGACCTTGCCGGCGATTGCTGCGTTCCGTAAAAATTTTCCCAATGCGAAGATTGATTATCTCGGATCGCCGTTTTCGCGAGTACTGTTTCAAAATCAATCGCTCGACCGCCATTACGAAACGCCGCGACGATTTCCACAAGTATTGTGGCAGTTCGCAGTCTTGATTCGCCACTTGCGCGCCGTCCGCTTTGATCTAGCTCTTGACGTGAGCTGTTCGCAGTCCGCGTTGGCCTCTTTCATTATCGGTCTGTCCGGCGCCCGCATTCGCGCTGGGTGTGCTGGCAAATGGGATGGGCTTTATAATCTTCGCGTCGGCAAACTAGCCGAGTTCAATAAGTACCGAAAACTCAGCGAATTATTAAGGGCGCTACGACTCGATTCTATTGACGAAATAGGCACGCTCGAATTTTCCGCCACCGAATGGAGCGACGGCCGCGCGGCATTTACCTGTGCTATCGGCAAAACCTCCGGCCCGATCGTTGGAGTTTTTATCGGCGGACGAAAGCTTCGCGGCAAGCGCTGGCCGCTGGAAAATTTCGCGGAGGTTATCGCCGGATTGAACGACAAAGGATTTCGCGTCGTGACGTTTCTCGGGCCGGAAGAAGCAGATGTCGCCGATGAGATTAAGGTCGCACTTGGGCCGAGCGCGACTCTTGTCACCGAGCCTTCGGTGCGTAAATTCGCCGTCATGGTGTCGCAACTTGACCTGTTCATTTGTTGCGACTCTGGACCGATGCATCTCGCTTGTGCCGTCGGAGTTCGTGTCTTGGCGATCTTTCGCGACCGCGAATTGGATCGTTGGTCACCACCTGTAAGTGTGGCGCGGACGGTCAGCAGCACTGCACGGGTCAGTGCGGGTGCCGTGTTGAACGCGGCATTAGAAGAACTTTCGGCTGGCTTAGAGAAAACCATCGCTGATCAAATGTCATGAGACTGGTGGGAATTGCCCGTGATCGGCTCTGCAATCCGAACCACTGCTTGACTTGCACCGCAAAGTCACAACCATATCGTTGACGCAATGAAACATATCCTCAAAGTTCTCCGCTTCGGCCTGCCTTACCTGCGACGTTACTGGGTGCGGCTGGCCGTGGGTATTCTTGCAGGCATCCTGTTCGGCCTATCCAACGCCAGTTTCATCTTTGCGACCAAAACCCTCATTGGACGCATGGCGCCACAGGACAAGGCCCAAGCCGAACTCAAACAGAAACAACCCGGACAAGAACGATTCTCCGACAGCCTCAAAGTCCGGTTCGACGAAAAAATCAGCCGATTTGTGGATCCATGGCTGCCTTACGCAGGACGACCGGTTGACTGGCTGCAGGTGCTGGGCGGAATCCTGATTTTTCCCACACTGATCGCGATCCGCGGGTTTATGGGTTACCTCACCGCGTATTGCATGGCCTGGGTGGGCGAGAAAGTGGTGAACGATTTGCGCACAGACGTGCTCGTCAAACTCAACAGCCTGTCGCTGGATTTTTTCAACCGCGCCACCATGGGCGACATGATCACGCATGTGAACGGCGACACGGCCACCTTGCAACGCTGCGTGCGCATCGCCTGCGCGGACTTGATCCAACAACCCATAACCGCCCTCAGCGTGTTGGGCGCAATGTGCCTGATTGATTGGCGGCTGACTGCGGCTGCCATGATTTTCCTTCCGGTGTGCATTATTCCCGTATTTGTGCTGGGCGACAAGGCGCGCCGCGCCGCACGGGTCGCCAACGCTGTCGGCATTACTCAGTCCAGTCTGCTCTTCGAGATGCTCTCAGGGATTCGTGTGGTGAAGGCGTTCGGGTTGGAAGCGGGACAAGTCGAGCGATTCCGCCATTATTCGCAACAGATCGTGCGACAGACCATGAAAGGCATCCGCGCCAAGGAGCTGGTCAACCCGATCATCGAAACGGTGTCGGGGGTTGGGTTTGGCCTGTTGGTAGTTTACATCGCCTACAAGCATCATCCCGTGGCGGACATGGTCGGTTTTCTTACCGGGTTGATTTTCTTTTATACGCCGGTCAAGCGTTTCGCCGCGATTCACGTGATCTTCGAGCAGACGGCGGTAGGCGTGAACCGTTTGCTGCACATCCTGGAGCAGCAGCCTACAGTGAAGGACACGGCCAACCCTATTCCTTTGCAAGAGTTCAAGGGCGGGATCGTTTTTGAGAACGTCAGCTTCACTTACGGACGCGAACCGGTGCTGCACGATTTCAACCTGGAGATTCCGCGTGGCACGATGCTGGGCGTGGCGGGCGAAAGCGGCTCCGGCAAAAGCACTTTGGTGAACCTGCTCTTCCGATTTTTCGATCCGACTCAAGGCACGATTCGCATTGACGGCCTGAATCTGCGCGAAGTTTCCAGCTCCGACCTCCGGAAGCAGATGGCACTGGTGAGCCAGGACATCGTGCTGTTCGACATGACCGTGGCGGAGAACATCGCCCTCGGCAAAACTGGGGCCACCCGCGCGGAGATCGAGGCAGCCGCGCGCGGGGCGTTCGTGCATGAGTTCATCGTTTCCCTGCCCCAAGGCTATGACACGCGCATTGGCGAACGCGGGGTGACACTCTCCGGGGGCCAGCGTCAGCGGTTGGCCATTGCGCGAGCGTTTGTGCGCAACGCGCCGATCCTCGTGCTCGACGAAGCGACAGCCTCACTCGACTCGAAGGCGGAGGCCGAGGTGCAGGCGGCGATTGACCGACTGGCAGAACATCGCACGGTGATTTCGGTGGCACATCGACTCTCCACGCTGGCCACGATGGATCGGATCATCGTGCTCAAGGGGGGACAGATCGTGGAATCCGGCAGCTTCGACGAATTGCTGCGGCGGGGCGGCGTATTTGCGGGAATGGCTGCGCGGCAGGGCATCACCGCCAGCCGACGGGAAACCAACTGCGCTGCCCTTGATGACCGCGCTTTTGCTGTTCCAACGCCACATTGAGCACACGGGATCAGCCGCCCGGGTCCATTTCCAATCGCTAACGAGATGAAGAATTTTCACGGCAAAACTTTCTGGTAAATCTGCATGTACATTTCGGCCATCTTTGCGACGGAACAATTTTGTTCAACCCATTGTTGCGCCTGACCGGCCAATTGCTTCGCCAACGTTTCATTGTTCAGTAGTTTTAAAATTGCTCCGGCAAGCCCCGGTGCATCGCCCACACCAACGAGAAGGCCGGTCTCGTTATCGCGCACTAATTCAGGCAAACCGCCGCCCGCTGTCGCTGCCACCGAGACGCCCGCCGCAAAAGTATCCAACACGATGCTGCCCAATCCTTCCATGCAGGAACTCATGGCGAAAACGTCGAACGCAGACAAATATTTTTGCGCCTCCGGCACGAAACCTAAAAACTGAACGTGCGACTCAAGCTGAAGTTGCGCGCGCAGTTTCAGCAATTCCGGTCTGAGTTCGCCTTCGCCAATGACGACAAACAAAACATCTTGCCGCTGATCGACAACCTGACGCGCAGCGCGCAGCAATGTGGCGTGATCTTTGTGACCGACGAGCGCGGCGATGTTGCCGACGATTTTTTTATCGAGCGGCAGACCGATTTGTGCGCGCAACTCGGATTTGGATTTCAAGTTCGTGGCTGATGGAACGGCGCTTTGGATCACGCTCAACTTGTCCTTCGGCACGCCCCAGTCACGCAACTGCGCGGCAATGAATTCCGAGATGCAGACAACTTTGGCAGCCTGTAGATATTTACGATGATTGAACCAGGAATGTTTTGGCAAAAAATCCACGCGGCGCGTGACAATGATCGGTTTGCGGTGACACCAGGCCGTGGCGGTCGCGAGGCTGTGAGAACGGCCCGTGTGACAATGCAGCAGATCAAACTGCCGGGACGCTTTCACCAGATCAACCATCGCCAACAGAGTTGAACCCGACAGACGAAAGGTGGGAACATTCTGCTGCTCTGCCTGCGCTTGAAGTGGGGCTTTCGGTCGGCAGGCAATCGTGTTGACCAAACCGCGTTTCTGCAATTCCGCTGCAAGCAATAACGTTTGGCGCTCACCGCCGCGCCACGTTTTTTCGTTATTCAAGTGAAGGATTTTCATGCGCCCGCCAGTAAAAATCACTTGTTCACGGACGCAACTGAACGGAGCGCGGCTGTGTCGTCCTCGACCAGCCGCAGCACATCGAAAAGACAGGACGCCTCAAATTTATTTCCGCAGCCGCTCATGGCAAGCTGCGGCGGCTGGTCTGCGACACCGCCGCGCTCCGGGGCAGTTTCCAGATGCACACCTCGGAAAAATCAGCTTCCTCCGATATTTTGGAATTCATTCGAGCCGATGCTAAAGTTGCGAGCTTTGTTTGTCACGCGTTTGGATAGATCGCCTTGCAGCGTCCGACCACCCGCGATATGCTCGCTGCCGTGGATAAATCGCTCCCGCTGTCTGTTGCCGTCATTACTCTCAACGAGGAAAAAAATCTGCCGCGCTGTCTGGAAAGCGTGCGGGATTTGGCTCGGGAAATCGTTATCGTTGACAGCGGTTCGACCGATGGCACAGCGCAAATTGCCGCCCAATTCGGCGCGACGTTTCAATTTCAAAAATGGTTGGGACATGTCGAACAGAAGAACGTCGCGCTCCAACGCTGTTCGCAACCGTGGGTGCTGGCGCTGGATGCAGACGAAGTTGTTTCTCCCGAATTGGCCCAAGTGATTCGTGATTTGCTTTCCACCGAGCGCCGGGAATCAGGCTTTTTTATAAATCGTCGCACGCATTATCTGGGCGAATGGATTTGGCACTCGTGGTATCCAGAATGGCGGCTCCGATTAGTCCGGCAATCTCAGGCGCGATGGAGCGGACGCGATCCCCACGACAAACTCGAAGTGCCGGGAGACAACGGTCGGCTCAAAGGTGATCTGCTCCATTTCTCCTATCACACTTTGCAGGATCATCTGCAACGAACGATTCAATACGCCAAAATTTCCGCCAACGAATTGCGTGAGGATGGGAAAACCGCCCATTGGTATCATCTGTTTTTTTCACCTCTGCTCACGTTCTTGAAAAAAATAATTCTGAGACAAGGTTGGCGCGATGGCTGGCGTGGTTGGATGATTGCCTTTGCCACCAGCTTCGGTGTGTTTGCGAAATACGCTTTTTTATTGGAAATGCAAATCACTCCAAAAAAGCCGGTGCCGGAATCCACTCCAGCAGAAACCTCTTTGGTGGTTGGTTCCATCAACTCGCGTTGAAGATGCCTTGCCGCCGCGCCATCTCGGCGAAGACCCCGCCCTTTTGCAATAACTCCTTAAAGCCGCCCGTCTCGACGATGCAGCCGTCGGCCAAAACTATAATCCGATCCATACGCGTGAGCGTAGAAATGCGATGCGCGACACAAATCACCGTGCGATTTTGTTCGAGTTTTTCTATGCCGATTTGGACTTCGCCTTCGGATTGTGAATCAAGTGAAGCCGTCGCTTCATCCAAGACGAGAATCGGGGCGTTGCGAATGAAAGCCCGCGCGATCGCGAGGCGCTGGCGCTGCCCGCCCGACAAGGTCACGCCGCGTTCGCCGATGACGGTGTCGTAGCCTTGCGGAAGTTGAGAAATAAATTCGTGCGCAAAAGCATTTTTCGCCGCCTCTTCGATTTCCTCACGGTTCGCGCCAAGTTTTCCCCGCTCAATATTAGCCGCAACGGATTCGTTGAAGAGAACAATTTCCTGGCTGACCAAAGCCATTTGCTGGCGCAAATCGGTGACGGAAACTTCGCGCAAATCAACTCCATCGATTTTTATTGCGCCAGTAGTCGGGTCATAAAAACGAAACAACAAATTAACCAACGTACTTTTCCCAGAGCCGCTTTCTCCCACGACCCCGAGTTTGAAACCGCGCGGAACATTCAGATTGATGTCCCGAAGGACGAGCTTGTTGCCGTAAGAAAAACTGACGTTCTCCAGACTCACCTGTGCTAGAAATGTTTTGACCGGTTTCGCCGGGACTGGTTCGCGCACGCTCGGTTGTTCGGCCAGCGTTTCCATCAACCGCTCAATCCCGGCACCCGCTTGAGAAACATTGATGTGGATGCCGGCCATTTTTTTGATGGGACCAAATAAAAGGGCCAGCGCGGTTAAAAAACCAACCATGTCGGCGGTGGTTTGTTTCGTGTAGAAAATATAAAGGATCAATATTCCCAATCCCAACATGGTGATGAAGTGGATGATTGGATTCGTCAGCCCTCTGACTTGGACGTTCTTCATTCCGTGATGAATGAGTTGCCGGGCATGGGCGCGGAAACGCGTCAGTTCGTGCTGTTCCAGATTGAAGGCTTTAACCACGCGAATTCCGGCCAGTAATTCCACCAGCAGGCTGCTTTGCAGGACGCTGGCCTTGCGGGTGGAACGGCTGGCGCGACGCGGCGCGCCTTTCGACCGAGTACGATTACCGGGAATAAGCAAACCGGCAAAAAAACGAGCGCAAAAAGCGTGAGCTTCCAGTCGATGATGGAAAGCGTCACGATCACAGCCAGACATTGAAAGGTGGCTTTGATCAGGTCGCCGCAACTGTCCTTTAAAACTTTGTGCAGGTTCAGTGTGTCCACGTGAATGCGAGTGATTAAATCGCCCGTGGTGGAGCGGTTGAAATATTCCAATGACAGCGTATTTAGTTTGGCCAAAACATTGATGCGAAGGTCGTTGATGACCCGCTCGCTGACCCAGCCCATGCAATAGTCCGCCAGATAATCTGTGGCGCTAAGAATCAAGGCGATCAACGGCAGGAAAAAAAGTCCGCCCAAAACCCGTTGCCAGGTAAATAGACCTCCCGCGATTGGCAGCCACGGGTCAATTTGTTCGTCCAGGCGTCGCTTAAATTCATGGAGGCGCTCTTTGAAAACCGTTGTAATTTTTGCTGTCGCAGGTTTTCCCACTTTTTCGATGGCCACAGGTTTTTCAGGATCCAGCCGTTCCACCAAAGTTTTCGTGGCCCAGATGAAACTGCCGTTGGCCATGCCAAACAAAATTCCAAAAAGAATTCCCGCCAGCAACCGCCCTTTATACCGGCGTAAATAAGGCCAGCCAAAAGTGAAGGCTGCTTTGAGATTGTTCATTGTCGTTGGCCATGATTGAAGTTTTCATCAAGGTGTCAATACTGGAGGCACTTCAATTGACACATCGTGAAATAATGAGACACAAATCACGGATTTGACCGTTGGCGTGAGGGATGCTAGTGGATATTTGCTGGCACAAGGAATTGTGTCTGCGCGAAAAGTCAGCCTTTGAAATAACAATTATGAAAACTGCACAAAAACTCCTCTTTGGTTTTGCAACGATTTTGTCACTTGCTTCGATGCAAGGGGAAGCGGCTCAATCCGAGCGTCTGTTGAACATCGCCTTGGCCGGTTTTTTCCAGGATCAGGATTTACTGGGGAACGATAAAGCTGTGCCATTTCGTGCCACGACGAAAGATTTTCTCGAAGAGATCAGTATCGCCACAGGTGGAGACTATACCAATGGGCTGCTGGTCGTCGTCAACTCGATCCCTGAAACCAATGCGCCAGCGCAAATTTTTGCACGGAAAGGAAGTAACCAGGTCGATGTTTCAGATCTCTTTAATATAAAAAACGGAGATGAAGTTCACACTTCTAGATACGTGACGAACAGTTTCAAGAGCGCAACTTTTTACGCGATTGATCAATTCAAATTTGAGACGATGAAACTGGATCCTAACGGGGTCAAGCTGGACATGCAGGTGTTTACGAAAGAAATGCAAGTGGTGCAGGCCAGGACGATCGGCACAAACCGTTTGAACGTTGTCTCAGCCAGCCTCACCTCGGACGGAAACGGAGAACTGCATGCCGCCGGTGAGCTGGTCGGCCCGGTCAAAGGCACGATCAGAATCGGCGTACCGAAGCTCGTTCCTTAGGTCGATCCATTGTGACGGCTAAATCTATTTTCGCAGTCGGGCTGGTGGGGTTGGTATTCATTTCTCTGGCCCTGCTCAATTCGCGTAAAGACAGCCAAACCACGCCACGGACAGCCAATGAATTTGTTCCACAAAATCTTTCAAGCGTTCCGCCTTCGAATTCCAATTCGAAACCGCTGGTCGCGATCTCAAAACAAAACCATGATCCGAAAAACGCCCCTGCTCCAACTCAAGCAATTAAAACCGCTCCTGCTGAAGAGAGAATTACCGAGCTGGAAAACCTCGGAACCCACAACGACCCTCAGGCATTTCAGGCCATTGTCACGGAGTTGAGTAATTCGAGCGCAGAGGTTCGCAAGGCAGCACGCGACGCGATCAAGCAGTTCGCCAACCGCGATGCGATTCCCATTTTGAAAGATCTCGCCGCCACCACCACTGACGCCAGAGAAAAAGTCGAGTTGCTGGATGCAGTGGAGTTTTTGTCGCTGCCCTCGTTAAGCGAATTGCGACAAAAGCAGCGCACAAATTCCGCTCAAGCGCAGCCGACGATTTCCAAGTAACTCAGCAAATAATCTCCGCGCTTTCGCTTGCGGAACATTTGCGCCGCGCATTAAATTTCGGGCATGGCGCACGCCGATTTTGTTCATCTCCATTTGCACACCGAGTTTTCCCTGCTCGATGGCGCCTGCCGCTTGGACAAATTGATGGAGAAGGCGCACGACCTGAAGTTTTCCTCGCTCAGTATCACTGACCACGGCGTGCTTTATGGCGCAATCGATTTTTACAAGGCGGCTTTGGACAAAGGAATTAAGCCCATCATCGGTTGCGAAGTTTATGTTGCTCCGGGAAGCCGCTTGGAAAAAAAAACAAGCGGTGGCGGCAGTCGCGATATTTACAATCATCTTGTGCTGCTGGCAAAAGACGAAACCGGCTACAAAAATTTGGTGAAGCTCGCGACAGCGGCGCATCTCGAGGGTTACTATTACAAGCCGCGCATCGACAAAGAAATTCTGTCGGCGCACAAGGAGGGTTTGATCGCGCTCTCCGGCTGTCTCGCCAGCGAAATTCCCGAACTCATCACAAAGGATCAGTTACCCAAGGCGCGGGAAGCAATGGATTGGTTCAAACAAACTTTGGGCGCGGAAAATTTTTATCTCGAATTGCAAAATCACGGCATCGCCGAGCAAACGAAAGTGAACCGGTATTTAATTCCGTGGGCGAAAGAGTTCGGGCTGAAAACGGTTTGCACAAATGACGTTCATTACATCAACAAAGGCGATTCGCACGCGCACGACTGTTTAATTTGCATCGGCACGCAAACGCATCTGAGCGACACGAAGCGGATGAAGTATCAGCCGGAGCAATTTTTCCTGCGCTCGGCTGAGGAGATGCAAGCGCTGTTCAACGAAACGCCTGAAGCGGTCAAAAACACTTTGGAAGTCGCTGAGAAATGCAATTTGGAAATCAAGTTCGGGCAGTTGCATTACCCCGTTTTTCATCCGCCCGAACATTTCACGCGCGAAGGTTTGCTGCGAAAACTTTTGGCGGACGGTTTGCATCGGCGTTACACGATTCACGCCCGTGCCGAGGGGGATGAATTTGTCATCGAGGGAATTGATGACCCGACGCGACTGCCAACTTTAGTGGCATGGGCGTCCCGCCCGTGCGATGAAAACAATAAACGCACGGGCGGGACGCCCGTGCCACTAACGCCATTCACGCCATTCGACAAATCCCAACCGGCCAGCATTTACACTCGTTCTCTGCCGCATTGGCAACAAGAGGGCGCAACCTATTTTGTCACGTTTCGACTGGCGGATTCGCTGCCTAAACAAGTTTTTGAACGTTGGCTCACGGAAAAGAACGCAGCGATAGCGCAAGTGTCTCAGATGGATCTCGCTGACTTGGAAAAGCACGAACGTTCTGAATCGATCGAAGCAGAATATCGTGAGAAACTCGAACGTTCTCTGGATGAAGGTCTGGGCGCTTGTCAGCTTCGCCATCCCTCCGTGTCAGAAACCATTGAAAAGGCTCTCCAACATTTCGATGGCGAACGTTATCTGCTCGGCAGCTACGTCATCATGCCGAACCATGTCCACGTTCTGGTGAAGCCGGCGACGGAACACAAACTGGCAGATATTTTACAGAGTTGGAAATCTTTCACAGCGAAAGAAGCGAACAAAATCCTCGGACGCTCCGGTGAATTTTGGCAGGCCGAATCGTTCGACCACATTGTTCGCGACGAGAAATATCTGGAAAAGATCAGCCGTTACATCGAAGAAAATCCATCCAAGGCGAAATTGAACGAAGGCGATTACCGGTTCGGTGGTGGGATGGCAGCGGCACAGGCGACCGGTCCCGGCGATGCAAACAATAAACGCACGGGCGGGACGCCCGTGCCACTACATGAGCAACCGGAAATTGCAGCCGCCATCAAAATGGTGATGGATCGTTTGCAGCTCGAGCTCAAAGTCATCGAGAAAACCGGGTTCATTGATTATTTTTTAATCGTCGCGGATTTCACGCAATACGGACGCAGCAAAGGCGTGAGTTGCGTGGCGCGCGGTTCTGCCGCCGGTTCCATCGTCACTTATCTTCTGGAAATCGCGAACGTCGATCCGATTCGTTATGGACTGCTCTTCGAACGATTTCTCAATCCAGAGCGCGTCAATCCGCCTGACATCGACATTGATTTCGCCGACGACCGGCGCGCCGAAATCATCGAGTATGTTCGTGAAAAATACGGGCGCGATTCCGTTGCGCAAATCATCACGTTCGGCACGATGGGAGCGAAATCGGTCGTGCGCGATGTCGGTCGCGTCATGGGTTTGAGCTACGGCGAAGGGGATCGCCTGGCGAAAATGATTCCGGCGGAATTGAAAATGGATCTGGCGAAAGCTCTGAAGCAAAATCCGGAACTCAAAGCGGCTTACGATACGGAAGAAACCACGCGCGAACTGATCGACACCGCCTTTATTCTTGAAGACATCACGCGCAATGCCTCGGTTCACGCCGCCGGAGTTGTCATTGGCGATCAACCGCTGATGAATCTGGTCCCGCTCAAGCAGGACGAAGATGGAGTCATCGTCACGCAATACGCGATGGATCCCGTCGGCGATTTAGGTTTGCTGAAGATGGATTTTCTCGGATTGAAAACGCTGACGGTCATTCGCAACACCTGCGAACTCATCAAGCAAACCAAAGGCATTGAAGTTCCGATTGATAATCTGCCGCTCGATGATGCGAAAACTTACGACCTGTTGAACAAGGCAAACACGATTGGGATTTTCCAATTGGAATCGGGTGGGATGCGTGATCTTTGCCGAAAATTTCAAATCAGTTCCATTGAACATATCACCGCGCTCGTGGCGCTTTATCGTCCCGGCCCGATGGATCTGATTCCCGATTTTATCAAGCGTCGTCACGGCGAGGTGAAAATTGAATATCCGCATCCGTTGCTCGAACCGATTTCCAAGGAGACGTACGGCGTTTTGATTTATCAGGAGCAAGTCATGCAAGCGACGCAGGTTCTCGCTGGCTACACGCTCGGTCGCGCGGATTTGCTGCGACGCGCGATGGGGAAAAAAAAGGTCGAGGAAATGCAGCAACAGCGCGAGACGTTTGTGAAAGGTTGCGCTACGGTGAACAAAATTCCCGCGCCGAAAGCGAATGAGATTTTCGATTTGCTGGAAAAATTTGCGGGTTACGGTTTTAACAAATCCCACGCAGCAGCTTACGCGATTGTCGCGTATCAAACGGCTTATCTGAAGGCGAATTACCCCGTCGAATTTCTCAGCGCGAACATGACCAACGACATGAACAACACTGAAAAACTCAGTGTGCTCATTGAGGAGGCGCGCGCGTTTGGTGTGGAAGTTCTTGCGCCAGATGTGAACGAAAGTCATGTCGCCTTTGCGCCGGCACGCGAGGGAACGGTGATTCGTTTCGGACTCGCCGCAGTCAAAGGCGTTGGCGAGGGCGCGGTGGAAAGTATTTTGGCAGCGCGCAAACAAGGCGGAAAAATCAAGTCGCTCGAAGAATTTTGCGAACGAATCGACAGCCGCGCCGTCACGCGAAAAGTTTTGGAAGCGCTGATCAAATCCGGTGCGTGCGATTGTTTTGGCGAAACCCGCGCGACGATGTTTGCTCGCATTGATCGAGCGATGGCGCGCGCCTTTGGAATTGTTTCCGACCGTCAGAAAAAGCAGGAGACGATGTTTGGCATGTTGGAAGAGCGCGCGGAGAAAAAAGTTGAGCCGGAAAAACAATTGCCGGAATGGCCGCAACACGAATTGCTCGCGCACGAAAAGGAATTGCTGGGCTTTTACGTCACGGGCCATCCGCTCACGCCGTTCGCGCCGTTGCTGGAAAAATTTGCGCTGCACAAGACGAGCGATCTGGCTGCGTTGCCGAGTCGCACGGTGACGCGGATCGGCGGATTGATCGGCGCGGTGCAGCAAAGCGTTTCCAAAAAGAGCGGCAAACCTTACGCGATGGTGACGCTGGAAGATTTGCAAGGCTCGGTGCAGGTGCTTTTCATGAACGAGAATTATGACAAGTTCCGCAGTTTTCTCGTCCCGAACAAAGCGGTGCTGATCGTTGGGGAAGTAAATACCGGCGATGATAAACCAAAAATTTTTCCGCAAGAACTGATGCCACTGGAAGATGCGCCGAAGAAATATACGAAACAGGTTCACTTGCGTTTAAACGCGGCACATTTGACGGAGGAGGGCTTGGAATCGATTCGGGCCGTGGCCAGCGCAAACTTGGGCAAGTGCCCGCTGTTTCTTTGCTTGCGACGAGCAGGCGGCGAATTGGTTTTTATTGAAACGCACGAAAATTTTTCGGTCGCGCCCTCGGGAGAATTGCAACGTTGTGTGGACGAACAGTTCGGGGAGGAAACGTATTATGCAAAGGTGGATACCTCTCTGCCGGAGCGGACGCCGCGTCGTTGGGAAACGAAATCCAATGGAAACAGCGGCAGCGGCGACGAGTGACGGGATTAACGAACCCATCGAGCCACCGGGCGGGCAACATGGAACGAAACTCTTTTTCCCAGGCTGCCGGCAGTATAAATGGAGTAGTCAAACGGCTTTTGGCAATAACCCCCTTTCATCCACTTGCGCAGTCGATGATGAGCAATGATCAGAGGGCGGGACGCTCGAAGCCACGGAGACGCGGCGGAGAGAAGATTTGCATTCTCCCGTTGGGCATCCGCGTTGAGGCTCAGATTTTTTCCTGTGTTCGTAAAAACCGAGGTGAACGTGTCGAGCAATCCCATCGGGACGTTTTGCTCCAGACAGCGGATCAACCAGTCGGCATCTCCTAAGGCCCTCATTTTTGGATTAAACCAAAGGCCGCGTTTTTCGAAAACAGAGCGACGGAAAAAAGTTCCACAGGTGAGGATGGCTAAATTACTCGAAATTTTTGTGTGCGGTTTTAACGGCAAGAGAGATTTACGATGGCAAAGAAATTCACCTTGGGAATCAACCACGATGGCATTGCCGAAAACAATTTCGATGTCGGGATTTCGCTCGAAAAATTCTTCAACTGAAGCCAAAGCGCCGGGGAGATATTGCTCGTCACAATTTAGATACGCACAAATCTCACCCGAGCTTTTCTTTAAGCCACGATTGACGGCGTCGTACATGCCTTGATCTTTTTCGACGCAAACGTTGACGCGTTTCTCAAGCAGCAGCCAATCAAGTGTGCCATCATCGGAACCGGCGTCCTGCACGGTGTGTTCCAGCTCAACGCCTTGATCTGCGACGGAGGAGATGCAGAGTTTCAGCCATTTCGAACTTCGAAAACTGGGGGTGACAATGGAAAAGCGCATCGGCTTTTTAGACCGTTGTCGGTTCGGGTTCAGCAATCTCAGCAGGCTTGTATTTTCTTTCCAAGACGCCTCCGTTCAAGCTGACGCTCAAGCCGATGATTCCAGTAAACAAAACCAAATCGGAGTAGAGGGAACCGAAGAAAAAGAAAAAATGGACGGTGCGCGCAATAAAAAATACCAGAAGAAATCGATTGAGATTTAACAGCGCAGGATCGCCAAACCTGTAATTCTGAGAGAGCGCCCTGATGGCGGCGACGAGAAACCAAATAAAGCCGATCACCCCCCAGATTCCGAGAGGCATAATGACCGAGAGTGGCCCGTTGTGATAATCGCCCGCCATCCACGCCATATCCATAGTGTCACCCTGACCTCGCGCTATTTGATCAGCGAGTATTTCCATCTCATGAGAATTGAGTGCGTAACCCTTTCCCAGAAAAAGATATTGTGGCACCTGCGGCAAGACCAATTTCCACATGGTCACGCGCCACTCTGTCGATGCATCAGCACTCGACTGCGCGACTGGATCTATCTCAACCGGGAGAAAACTAATCGCACGCTGCATCGCCAACGGGAGTTTATCAGCCATTGGAAGAATGGCGGCCGCGAGAACAATTCCAGCAAAAATGAACGCGGGAAAAAGACGCGTTTGAAAAAGTTTTTCATAATAAAATTGGACGCAGAAAATCAAGGCAAAGACGATAAGAGCCGAACGAAAACCGCCCACGAGACTTAACCCCAAAGTGAAAAAAAACAAAATTAAACGCCACGGCTTGTTCACTTCAAACCCTCCTTTGAACTGACATGGAAGAAATTTCAGGGGAGAAGAAATATCGAATACGCCGCCGATGCCATAGCGCGCCAACAGGGTGCAAAAAATGGCCGTGCTTGCAAAAGTCAGGCCGCCCAGTCTGTTTACCGCTGCCTGCTGCAACACGCCTATGGCCTCAAATCCGCTTTGTTCAGCCGGAAAAATGAGAAAAATGATGTAGAAAGCCGGATTTATGAATGGAAGAAGATTGCCAATAGCTGACGTTGCACCTCCGAGGAAGAAAGCAGACCCATACGAGTAGGCCTGTTTTCTGGCAATGGTATTCCAAGTGAGAGCAAAGTAGGCGAGGATTGCACCCAATAATAAAATATAACGCTTCCCTCCGGCGGCATCTCCTCCAAGCGACCCCAGTTTAATCCCACCGCGCAACTGTGCGGTGACTAACACAACCGCGCCTAGAAACAAAAGTGGGCGCACGACAGAGGGTGCAGATAAATATGCTTTTCTCTTGTCCAAGGTATAAGCCAACAAAGAGAGCAACAGACTGATGGCGGCCATGGGGAGCCATAAAGGAGGCCGACCAGGAAGTAAAAACACTACCGCACTCATGTTCCAGCTCGCAATCAACATGAAATAATGCCAGCGCAGAAAAAATGGCGTTAAAAACATCGCGACGATAAACCCAAAGACAATCAGCGTCGTCCACCCAAGCGGCACGGCCGACAAGTAGCCCAATATCACGGCCAGAGGCACACAAATGCACAAAATAACCAGGGCGCGGATTGTAATAGAGCGATTAAACATGGCTCTGATGCAATGCGGGACGCAAAGATTCAACGGCCCTTGCTGAGTGGTTTATTTTGATCGGGGTATGTGTTTTCGGAGATGCGTCTGACTCGGCCTTTTTCATACCTCCATTCAGGCTAATGCTCAATCCGATCAAGCCTGTGAAAAAAAACAGATCGGTATTGAGTTGGCCAACGATCAGAAAAAAGAAAACCGTTTTAGCCAAATAGTAAGCCAGCAGAAATGTATTAAAATGCTTTAACTCCGGGTCGCCAAATCGATAATTATGGTAAAGAACCCGCCATCCTGCCCACAAAAACCAAAGAAAAGTTAGCAAGCCAAAAACACCGAAGGGAATTACAACCGAAAACGGCCCGCTATGGTAATTCCCCGAGAGAATGGCGACATCAATCGTGCTCCCATTGCCACTATTCGCCAATTGCTCGGCCATGTACATCTGGCCCGGGTCAATCGTGTAACCCTTTCCTTTCCAAAAATATTGAGGGACCTGTGGCAAAAGTATTTCCCACATATCCAGGCGCCATTGTGTGGATGCCTCGGCATCCAGTCTGGCACCGGAATCAACATTAACCGGAAGAAAACTTAAAGCGCGTTGGACGGATAATGGCATTTTTTGCAGAAATGGGAGAACGATAACTGCGCCAATCAAGCAAACCATCAGTAGTCTTGGGAACAGCGGAGTTCGATGGAGCCGTTCCAGAACAAACATGAAAACGAAGATAAGTCCGAATAGGATCACTATTGACCGATAGCCACCGACGAGACTGCCTAGAACAGTGAGTGCCAGCAAAATGAGCTTTAATGGTCTTCGAATATCCAACACCCGGCGTAGCCCATCGTGCGCGATTAATGCCGTAAAAACGGCCAGGCATCCAAACGTCAATCCTGCTACTCGCAAAATAGCCGATGTGGAAAATCCTTCCGTAGCCAGCGCTTGGTCCGCTGCTAATTCCGAAGGGAAAAAATTGTATAAAAAATAGAATTCAGGGCCGGCCACATACGCCAAGTTGCTCACCAAGGCCGTCAATCCCGAGAGGAAAAACAAAACAATATAAATCCTGGCTCGCGGCGGTGGGATTCGGACGCTGGCCAAAGCGAAGTAGCCAACCACTGCGGCAAAAATATAGAAATAACCCTTGCCACCAAACGTGGATCCACCCAGGGATTTCAGTCCTATTCCACCCCTTAAAAAAGCGGTCGCCAACACAACGCCCGCCAGAGCCAACAAGGGCCGAGTTACGACAGGAACCTGATATGAGCGGACGTTCCTAAACATCGCCTGTCTTAACACCGCAATGAACAGGGTAACGCACGACATCAAAATCCAGAGGTAAGGCCGACCCGGTAAAAAGAATAAAACAAGAGCGGCGTTCCAACTGACAATCAGAATCTCATGATGCCAGCGTAACAACAAAGGAAGACTAAGCCCGAGCATCACAAAACCCATGATCCCAAATGAGACGAAATCGTCAGGAGTCGCCAGCAAATATCCCACAATGATGGCCAGCGGAACACAGACATATAAAACGGGCCACAGTATCTTTCTCGTCATTCAGGCGCACAAGGTAGGGTAAATTCTTCAGAAAGCACAAATTTTTTCCGAAGCAAAATACTCAGATTAGATGCCGTGTTTTTTGAAACTTGTCAAAGTGTGAAAATGTGAGTCAGCATTACTGATGATTTTTGCATGTCCGGGCCTATGAAAGTTTTATTCAATTGCCATCTGCCTTTCATGTTCGCTCATGGCGGAATGCAAACCCAAATTGAACAAACCAAATGCGCACTGGAAAAAGTGGGCGTGACGGTGGAGTATTTGCGATGGTGGGATGTCTCACAGGCGGGCGACATACTGCACCACTTTGGCAGAATTCCAGTCTCACATCTCCAACTGGCCCAGAACAAAGGTTTAAAGGTCATTATCGCTGATCTGCTGACCGGACAAGGCTCCCGGCCACCTTGGAAACAGAACCTCCATAAATTAGCCGTTCGCACGGTTTCAAAGTTCATTCCCCGTTACATCTCTTCATCCTTCAATTGGGAATCGTATCGCCTGGCCGATGGATGCATTGCCTTGACCGACTGGGAAGCCCACTTGATGCGCCAGGTTTTTGGGGCACCGCACGAAAAAGTTTTCGTGGTTCCGAACGGAGTTGAGCTGCCCTTTTTCGAGAATCACGGGGTTGAGCGCGGCCCATGGCTGGTTTGCAGCGCAACCATTACCGAGCGCAAGGGAGTCCTCGAATTGGCCCAGGCGGCGGTGCTCGCGCAAACTCCATTGTGGATTATTGGAAAGCCGTATGCGGAGACGGACGTTTATGCACAACGCTTTATTTCCCTGGCTCGGGAAAACCCGCAGGTGTTGAAATACCAGGGCGCGATCTATGATCGTGAAGTGCTGTCTCGAATTTACCAGGAGGCGCGGGGCTTTGTTTTGCTCAGCACCATGGAAAGTTTAAGTCTTTCCGCGCTGGAGGCAGCGGCGTGTGGTTGTCCCCTGCTCCTGAGCGACTTGCCGTGGGCGCACAGCGCCTTTGGAAAAAATGTCTCCTATTGCCCGGTCATTAAATCATCTGGAGTCACGGCTGGTTTTCTAAAAACATTTTACGAAGGTTGCCCGCTTTTACCGGCTCCACCGCGTCCCAAAACGTGGATTGAGATCGGCGAACAACTAAAGGCGGTTTATGAAACAGTGCTCAAGACTTCCTGATAAATTTCCAAATGACGCCGGGCGATGACCTCCGGGTGATAACGTTTCCGCATGATTTCGGCGGCACCCGACGGTTTTTGGAAGCCACCCTTGATCCAGCGAAACACCGCCTCAGTTAGAGCCGGCCAGCTGTTCATTTCGAAAAGCTCGGCACCCGGAATACCCGCAGCGATGTCTCGGATTCCACCCACATCTGATCCGAAAAATTTCAACTCTCTCGCCAAAGCTTCCGGCACCACCAGACCAAACGCCTCTTCGCTCGGGAAATGAATCATGGCTGACGCACCATCGAACAAAGCGATCAGTTCAGATGTCGATTTCGGACCGAGATAGCGCGCATATCCCTTTCGCTCGGCCTCCTTTATTCGATCCAAAAAAGTTTGAGTATAGTTTCCACTGCCAGCGGCATGCCCAATAAAATGCAATTCAAAGTTCAACCCCTGGTCGTGCAGATTTTTTGCCAGATCAAGAAGTTCAACCTGCCTTTTTCGCTCAGAAATCAAACCCACATTTACGAGAATGCATTTCTCGATTGTGCTGGTCCGGGTTGGCGCTTTAAAAAATTCTTCCCGCACGGGATTAGACACCCGCCAGACTCGCTTTGCGCGTGGTTCGACCAAGCGTTCCGTATAGGCAGAATTGCAAAACACTCCTGCTGTTCGTTTCAAGGCAAAGTTTTCCAATCGCGCGGCGAGCCAGCCAAAGCTCCCAATTCGTGCATGAAACAAGCGGGCCAGTTCAGCCATGTTGCCGTGGATGGTGGCTACGTTAGGAAAACCGGAAAACACGGCGCCAAGGACGCAGTCGCGTTCGGTTCCCTGCCCGTGGACAATGTCCGGCTGGATGTGCTTTAACCGTTTCCGAACCGCGCGAATGCACCCCTGATACCCGGTCTTCATCCAACCTAAATTGGAGACCTGCAGACCGTGATACCAAATATTGAGGGCAAGTTTATCGGGCGAAGAAACCGGCTTCCGCAAACATGAAATAACATGAACTTCGATGTCAGGCAGCTTCGCGAGACCTTGTAGAAGCGCTTCCGGAGCCATTCCGAAATAGGGTGCCGGATTTTGATAGTCGCGATAATGCTCGCGGCTGTCCGTCGTGAGAATGGCGACCTTGGTCATGATCCGATTTTTTGAAAAACCCGGTTGTGCCCTACTTGCAGAATCTCGCGAAATCTGGATCGATCAATTTCCTGGGCCATTCGGGAAGGTCCCGGATGTCCTTTGGTGGAAAAAATGGGCGGCTGATATTCCGTCGTCAGGCCCGAGTCATCCAACACAATAATTCCGCCCTCGGACAGCGCAGCGGAGCAGTTCTTCCAATCCTGCTGAACGATTTCATCATCATGATTCCCGTCGATGTAGATGCAATCCCACCGTTGCGAGGAAATCACTTTCAAGGCTTTTTCATCCGTGGAATAGGCCCGAATCAGCTCAGGTTCAGGCAGATTGAAATGTTGAAAATTCGTGAGCGTATCTTGCAAATAATCGATGTCCTTGCGATAGCGGCTGACCGAGTCGCCCGCAGATTCAAACGGGGAGATTCCAGTGACGTTTGGCTTTAGTCCATTTTTCTGCTGGAGCAAAGCGGCGAGGCTGATGGTTTGGCCCCGGTAAACCCCAATCTCCAGGAAGTTAGACGGACGATATTCTTGGAAGAGGAGGAACCACATGACGTGAAATGCATCTTCACCGAAGCCCCTGCGGGATTTTGAGAAATAGGCGCGGTGCTCTTGCAAATCACCGGGTAATTGGAGATGAAAAAAACGAAAGCACTTTAAATACGTCTCGGTGGGATCAACCAAACTGTCCCGCCAGGCATCGCGTAAAATTTCGAGTTTGGCAAAATCTGCTTCCTTCAAAATCTTTCGTTTGATGCGGATTTGCCGCTGAACCATGCACCAACTTTTCAAAAATGAGATGGCTGACATATCAGTGTTTATTTTTTATCCGGCGACCGTATTCTTCGAGCAGCCGATCTCCATAATCCTGCCACGTATTTTTGACGGCCCCTTTTTGATATGAAGCCTCACCCATTCTCTTATTCAATTCCGGGTTGCTTGCTAATTTAATCATTGCCTCAGCAATATGGGATGGATTCTGTGGCCGGACAATGAACCCTTCCATTCCGTCTTCAACAAGTGTCGTTGCGCCGCTTTCGTAGCTGGCAATGATAGGCAGCCCGGCACCCATTGCTTCAGACAGGACTCGCGCAAAACCTTCTTCCAACGAAGGCAAAACAAATGCGGAACAGGTCGGAAGCAATTTAGCCAAGTCCGGTTGATTCAACCTGGGATAATGCGTGAAAGTGCTTCCCCACTTCGCTTTCTCAAATCGAAAATCGGTTTTGTAGTCCCCCACGCAAATCAATTCCGCTTCAGGAACAACCTTTTTCACCAGTTCAAAAGCGCGGAACAAATACTGATGGCCCTTGCGGACGCAGATTGTTCCGACCGAAATAAAACGCGGCTTTTGGGGAACGATTTTTCGCGGCTGAAAAATTAAAGGGTCCGAGCCGAAGGGATTCACAAAACATTTTTCCAGTGGAATTCCGTTTGTTACCATCGTGTCGCGAACAAAATTAGAGGGACATAAAATCAGGTCGGCGCGCGCTAACTCACGATTCATTCGTGCGAACATCCATTGTGGAATGGGCACTTTCTCTCCCGGGCACCATAGATCACATTCACGCTGCCAGTAGCCATAATAACTCACCGGATGGCTGTTGGGGCAGTCCACCACTTTCAGCGCTCCGGTCTTTTCCGCGACATCAAACGGCTCCGTCGCATAGCCAATCATCGCGTGAATGACATTGCACTTCGGAAATCGTTGCGCCTTGAGCCACGCTTTCCAGATCGGGAAAAGCGCATAGAACGCCCGTTCAATCCAAATTTGCGACGTGCAATGAAAAAATGGTTTCATGGCCAGATGGAACGGCCAGCAACGACGAAATTTTTCGGGCGGAAGTTCTGTCGAATTTTTGTTGGTGACCCACAGCTCGGCCAGCGCATGACGTTGCAGAAAAGCTTTTGCCGTGTGGGGAAGCCACCACGACCCGCAGGTCATGATGAGAACTTGCAAAGGATTTTGCTCTTCTCTCATGTCAATTTTGCTTCCCGAAACCATTCATGGAGTCGCACAACCGTTCCATCCACCGAATATTTTTCAACGGCACTTTGCCTGGCAATCACATTGGAAAAAACTGATTTGTCTTCCATGACTGAGGTTATGGCGCGGGCGAGCGACGATGGTGTTTCGGCATCGTAATACCGGCAGGCTTCGCCACAAATCGCCGGCACTTCACTCGCGCGACTGCTGATCACCAGCAGCCCGGCGGAAAGGTAGTTAAAAACTTTTGACGGGAAGGTCACTCCAGAAATGGGATCGGAGTCTCGCTGGCAGTTTAAGCCGATGTGACATTGGTTGAGCAATTCAGCATAGGCTGAATTTGAAAGCACTCCATGAAAAGTAATTTTTTCTGGCCGGCTTTCCGATATTTTTTTGACTTGATCCTGCAATACTCCACTGCCGGACAGATGAAGATGCCATCCCGCGTCAGGTAAAAGTGGAATGGTTTCGAGCAGTAAATCAACCCCTCGGGTGCGATCCAGGGAACCGGAATAGAGGAGATTTATGATTGCGCCTGGTTGCGGCTGCGGCCTTCGCTCATTCGTTCTAGAAACAAACCCCGGAACCAGGATAGTCCGAGCTCGTTTTGGCAGGCGACGACCCAACGCTGGGTGGGTCAACAGCGCCGCCGTGATCAGGCGTTTCCCAAAAAACTCCGCAGAGCCGCTCAGACAGCGCGCCCAAGATCTGTCGATCAAATGTTTGCCGTCTTCGTATTCGAGAATGAATTTCACGCGACGAAACAGTTTCACGAACAGTGCCGCGAAAACGTAAATAAACTCGTAGTTATCGAAAAGGACCAGGTCACCCGAGCGCACTTGCTTTAAAACATGCCGCGCATAAAAAATCCAGGAGAGCGGAACGCGAAGCTTGGGAATATCCCAATTCCCTGAAACAAATTGAGAGTGATTGGCAAAGGTCGTTTCAACGGGAGCGAGCCATTTCCCCGTCCGCCTGAATTTTGCTTTTGGAGGAGAAGAAAGAATCAGGATTTGTTTGCCGGTAGCCTGTTGGAGACAATGATAAAGGTCGCGTCTTTTCGGCGCGCTCAAACAACGATCAATCTCCTCGCCACGAACTTCATGGTAGTTCTGATCGAAGGCGTTGCTCAGACAAACGATTTTTGCGGACTGGCTGTTGCGCATGGGTCGAATTTTAAAACGATCGCGGCTACGGGCAGCAAAACCGCGCCTCAAATTAGGGAGCCGCTTTGAGAATTTCAATGTGTGTTTAAAGAAAATTCTCCAACTGGGTGTGATTAAAAGTGGGTGACGGAGCGTGGACATTCCTGTCCGCCCGCGCGTCCTTCCGCCCAGAGCGCTTGATATTTTAGCCAAGCCCCGGCGGACAGGAATGTCCGCGCTCCGTTCCTTCACCCACTTTGAACGTGCGTTCTGAAATTTCTCCAGTAGGGTGCGACCCATTTTTATGGCTCAAATAAAACCGTTTTCTGCACTGCGACCCGAACCCAGTCTGGCTGCTCAAATTTGTGAACTGCCTTACGACGTGATGTCTTCCGCCGAGGCCCGCCAAATGGCGCAAGGCAACGCGATCAGCTTTCTGCATGTGAGCAAGCCGGAGATTGATCTGCCCGCTTCGATGGATGTTCACGACGATATGGTTTATGCGAAAGGAAAAGAAAATTTCGAAAAGCTTGTTGCTCAAGGCGCGCTGAAAAAAGATTCGCAACCCTGTTTTTATTTGTATCGGCAAATCATGGGCAACCACAGCCAGGTCGGAATTGTCGCGGTGGCGAGCTGTGAAGAATATTTACAGGGCGTAATTAAAAAACATGAATTCACGCGGCCTGACAAAGAAGACGATCGCGTCCGGCACATCGAAACCCTGAATTCTCAGACCGGCCCGGTGTTTCTCACTTATCGAACCACCGCCGACGTGGATCAATTTATTGCCAGCAAGATGGTCGAAAACCCCGGGATCGATTTCACAGCGAAAGACGGCGTGCGTCATTCCGCCTGGGTAATTTCCGATCCCGCAGGCATCGCCAGCCTCGAAGGAAACTTTCAGCGCATCCCGGCTCTTTACATTGCCGATGGCCATCATCGCAGTGCGGCGGCGGCGCGGGTTTACAAATCTCGAAACGGCGCGGGTGGCAGCGCGTGGTTTTTGACGGTCATTTTTCCGCACAACCAAATGCAGATTCTGCCCTACAACCGTGTTCTAAAAACGTTGAATGGCCTCACCCCCGAAGCCTTGCTCGAAAAACTGGACTCCCTTTTCATCATCAAAAAGGAAGGCGCACCCAAGCCGACGCGAAAACATGAACTCGGCTTTTACCTCGCTGGCCAATGGCACACGCTCAATTTTCGCCCGACTTTTGCCGCGAGCAGCGACCCGGTTGAGAAGCTGGATGTGACTCTTCTGCAAAAATATGTTCTGTCACCGCTTTTTGGAATCGAAGACCCGCGTACGAGTGTGGATATTCAATTCGTCGGCGGCATTCGTGGAACCGGCGAACTGGAAAAGCTCGTGAACAGCGGCGATTTTGCCTGCGCGTTTTCCATGTTCCCGACGAGCATTGAGGACTTAATGACCATCGCCGATGCGGGCGGAATCATGCCGCCGAAAAGCACCTGGTTTGAACCCAAGCTTCGTGACGCGATGTTTTGCCACATGATTTAACAGAAACGCGGAACGGGGAACTCAGAACGCAGAAGGCCGAGGACTCCACGTTCCGAGTTTCCCTTTGTTCGCCTTCGTGGTTTATTTTGCCTGTGTCCAGCAATCGTCTCCAACGCAGTTTGCGCGTCACCTTCATCGGGATGGCCGTGAATGTTTTCCTTGCCGGCGCAAAACTCGCGGCGGGCATTCTCGGTCATTCCTACGCGCTGATTGCCGATTCGGTGGAGTCGCTCGCGGATGTTTTCAGCTCGGTCATTGTCTGGCGTGGAGTGGTTCTGGCAGCGGAACCAGCGGACGAAAACCATCCGTATGGCCACGGCAAAGCGGAACCGATTGCCGCCGCCATCGTCGCCACCATGCTGCTGCTCGCCGCTCTCGGAATCGGGACGCAAGCCATTCGCCAAATTTTCTCTGCCCATCAAGGCCCCTCGTCCTTCACCCTTCTGGTGTTGTTACTGACGATCGTGGTCAAGGAGGGGCTCTTCCGTTTTGTGCTGCGCGAAGGCGTGCAAATCGAGAGTTCCGTCGTGCGAACTGATGCGTGGCACCATCGGAGTGACGCGATCACCTCATTGGTTGCTGCGGTCGGTATCACGATTGCGCTGATCGGTGGCAAAGGTTTTGAATCGGCCGATTCCATCGCGGCGATTGTTGGCGCGGTGATTATTGCCTGGAACGGCTGGCGGTTGCTGCGTCCGGCTCTGGACGAGCTTATGGACGCGGCTCCAAGCCAAAGTTTTAATGCCGAGATTAAGGCCATTGCCGGAAAAATCGAAGGGGTAATCGTAGTGGAGAAATGTATCGTGCGGAAAATGGGTTTTCATTATTTCGTTGATATGCACGTGCAAGTGGATCCTCAAATGACAGTGCAAAAAGCGCATGGAATTGCGCACCGGGTCAAAGACGCCATCCGCGAGCAATTGCCCACAGTTTACGATGTGCTGGTGCATATCGAGCCGAGCGCAATAACCCAAGTTCGAGCCGAGCCATTTTAAAACAAGTTGCAGCCTTCCGCTTAGCGGCTAAAGTAACCTGACCGGTTGCCCAGCAAACGCAAAAGAACGACTGAACAACAAACAATTTATGCAAACGACAACACTAGAAAGACCCACACAAAGCGGCGACTTGCTCACCGCCAAAATCGAGGAGCTGTGCGAAGCACTGCTGAAGCAACCGGAAGTGAAATCAATTCGCCAGCGCATGGACGCATTCAACGCCGACAGCGCCGCGCAAAAACAATATGAAACGCTGTCCGAACGCGGCGAATATCTTCAGCACAAGCAACAGCAAGGCGCTCAATTAACGGACGCGGAGATCGCGGAATTTGAGAAACACCGCGAACTGTTTTTTGCCAATCCCGTGGCCAAAGGTTTCGTCGATGCGCAACAGCAGATGCAACAGATGCAGGAAACCGTAACCAAATACGTGAGCAAAACGCTTGAACTCGGTCGCGTTCCCGCTCCCGAAGATATGGAATCCGGCTCCTGCGGAAGCGGCTGCGGCTGCCACTGATCCTCAAAAAAAAGTTTTAGTTTCGAAGGGCACAGAGAAATTTCTCTGTGCCCTTCGAAACTAAAAC
>JAYVSV010000012.1:0-23093 GCA_043775015.1 Verrucomicrobiota bacterium | reverse complement strand
GTGCAGAAAACTGGCAAAACGTGAGTTCACGCTTTCAGATGAGGCTGCGGGTTTGAGTGTCATGGGGGGACGGGTTGGGTGCGATGGTTTGTGGATGCTGACCGTGCGAAAAGCTCTATTGACAGTGTTGCCGGGTCGGCTCCCTTCGTCGATGGGGTGAAACCCGACCCTTAGAGACACAGGCAACCTTCTATGCCTGGGACAATTCATTTGCAGCGGCCGCGCCTGCGGGTGAGCCGTGATGATGCCATGGGCAGCATCCGAAATCTAAAAGCTAAAATTTCAAAATCCTTCCTTCATGAAACCCATCACCGTCCTCCTTGCCGAAGACCACACCATTGTCCGCGAAGGTTTGCGGGCGTTGCTCAAACTCGAAGCAGACATCCAGGTCGTCGGCGAGGCGGAGAACGGGCGCCTGGCCGTGGCTCTCGTCAGCAAGCTTTGTCCCGATGTCGTCGTCATGGACATCGCCATGCCGCTGCTCAATGGGCTCGAAGCCACGCGACTGATCATCAAGGACGCTCCAGCCACACGCATTCTCATCCTGTCGTCTTACAGTGACGATGACTATGTGCATCAATTGACCCAAGCCGGGGCGGCGGGCTATTTGCTCAAGCAAACCGCCTCGACGGACTTGATCAAAGGAGTCCGCGAGGTAAAGAACGGAAACGCGTTCTTCAGTCCGACGATCATGAAGCGTATCCTGCAAAACTACCGGCAGGCATTCCTTCGCGGCGTCCCCACAGGAAAGGGACCAACTCCTCTCACGTCGCGTGAATCGGAGGTAGTGCAACTTATCGCCGAAGGGAAGGCAAACAAGCAAATCGCACCAGAACTCGGCATCAGCATCAAGACCGTGGAGAAACATCGCCAACTGGCGATGAACAAGTTGAACATACACGACGTGGCTGGCCTCACGCGCTATGCGATTTCAAAAGGGATTATCGAAAGCGCCGTTGGTCCACTGACCTTTCCGGCTCCAGCCAATCGTCATGAGACAACTCCCGGTTCAGTCGGCCCAGGCGGTGGCAAAGTCCCGATACGTCCGCGAAAAGCCGTTCAGTCGTCCGTTTGAAAGCGGGAGGAGGCGAAGAGCCGGGCTTTGCCCGTGAATTGTATGGCAAACGGACAGGGACAGGTTGCAAGCGAAAACAAAGCAGGATCGAGCCAGTTCAAAAACTGAAGCCGGCAGCAGGCCGATAAACAAAAGAATCATTTTATGACCAAGGACAATGTAGCCGAAGCGAGCAACGGATCACACGCGGAAGCTGTAACTACGCTCACGCTGGCGAAAAGTCAGCCCCATTCCTCCCGGCGCATCCTTGTGGTAGAGGACGACACAGGCATTCGAGGACTCTGTTCCGACGCGTTGATTAAATCCGGTTACCAGGTGAACACCGCCGAAGATGGTAAAGCGGCCTGGAAAGTCCTCCAGGCTGCGCGCCATGACCCAGACAGCTACCACCTCCTCATCACGGACAACCACATGCCGAAGTTATCAGGCATTGAACTGATCAAAAAACTGCGTTCCGCGCATATGATTTTGCCGGTCATCCTGGCAACGGGAGCAGCCCCCATGAATGACGAGTACCTCCACCTGGCTGAGTCGCTCCAGTTGGCGGCAATACTGTCAAAGCCCTTTTCAACGGACTGGTTGCGGCAAACGGTGAAAAAGATCCTGCACACTGGCAACTGCAGCAAGCATTACGAATGGGCGACGGACGCCAACCAGTCCAAGTGGAGCGATGCCGAAGCCAACGTCGAGACCGTCTCGCCGCGGCTGGTTCGCCGCGAGCGAACAGGGGTGAACGGCCCATACACTCAAGCGATTTCTCGGCCTATCGTATTGTCATACAAAACAAGACCTCGCTCTGCGAGGAAGCGGCATGAGCCGGAGCAATTATGCGAAAAGCAGCAATGACATTAATTCCCGCGCCACCCGCGACCGCGAATGCCAAAGGCGGGCGCGCTGCGGCCCGTCCTCAAGCAGCACCGCCGGTTGTCCCCGCGCTTGACCCCTCGATGGAGCGGATGCGGGTTTCGGAGATTCGTTACCGGCGACTCTTTGAAGCGTCGCGCGACGGGATCCTCATTCTCGATCCCGGCACACGGAAGATTACGGATGCGAATCCGTTCATGACCGAATTATTGGGTTACCCGCACGAGGAATTGCTGGGCAAGGAACTCTGGCAAATCGGCCTGCTCAAAGATGAAGTCGCCAGTCAGGCCGCCTTTCGCCAATTACAAGCTGACCATTACGTCCGCTACGATGATTTGCCGTTGCAAAGCAAGACGGGCAAACGCCACGAAGTGGAATTTGTCAGCAACCTCTACAAAGAAGACGGACGAGAGGTCATCCAATGCAATATCCGCGACATCACCCAGCGCAAGCGGATGGAGGAAGTGCGCGAATGGTTCACAGCCATCGTCGAATCGTCCGAGGACGCGATCATTAGCAAGACCATCGAGGGGGTTATCTCGAGTTGGAACCCGGGGGCTGAAAAGCTTTTTGGTTACACGGCGCAGGAAGTCATCGGCAAGTCGATGCGGATACTCATGACGCCAGAGCGGGTGCACGAGGAAGATGAAATTCTGGCGCGGCTCCGTCGGGGCGAGCAGGTTAACCACTTAGAAACTGTGCGCGTCCGGAAGGATGGAAAACTAGTGGATATCTCGGCGACCATTTCGCCGATCAGAGACGGCCGGGGCCGGGTTATTGGCGCTTCAAAGATTGCGCGCGATATCACCGAGCGCAAACGGGCCGAGCGCGCGCTGGTGGCTGCCAAGGAGGAAATCAGCCGACAGGCCATCCACTTGGAGCAAGTGGTCGCGGAGCGCACCGAGAAACTTCGCGAAACGGTAGGGGTAATGGAAGGGTTTTCTTACAGCCTCTCGCATGACATGCGCGCGCCGCTCCGGGCCATGCAAAGCTACGCTCAGTTTCTGGTGGACGAATACAGCAGCAAGCTCGATGAGCAAGGAGTCAAATATCTTCAACAGATCATGCGCTCGTCCGTCCGTCTCGACCGCCTCATTCGGGATGTCTTGAGCTACACCACAGTGATCCACACGCAGGTGCCGATGGAGCGGGTGGATCTGGACCGCCTCGTGCGCGATATCGTTGAAACCTACCCGAATGGGCAACCGATCAAACCGCAGATCCGAATCAACGGCCGGCTGCCGACCGTCATGGGGAACGAGGCGTTGTTAACCCAATGCATTTCAAATCTGTTGAGCAACGGGGCAAAATTTGTTGCGGTGGGCACCACTCCTCGTGTGGAGATTTGGGCCGAAGCGCGCGAGCCTGATTTGTTTCGCGTGTGGTTCAAGGACAATGGCGTGGGCATTGCCCCCGAAGATCATGAGCGCATTTTCAGGATGTTTGAGCGGATTCATCCCGTCACGGAATACGAGGGCACGGGCATTGGCCTGACCATCGTTCGCAAAGCGGCCGAGCGAATGGGCGCGCCGATGGGTTTCGAGTCGGAGTTGGGTGATGGCAGCCGCTTTTGGATTGAGTTAGAGAAAGGATAAAAATGAACAACACCATCCTCCAAGTTGAAGACGATCCGAACGATGTCTTCCTCTTTCAACACGCCATGCGAAAGGTGGGCGTGACGAACCCCATTCAAGTCGCCAGCGATGGCCAGCAGGCCATTGATTATCTGGCCGGCGTCGGCCGATTCACCGACCGCGAAAAATTTCCTTTGCCGTGCCTCGTGCTGATGGATCAGAAGCTGCCTTATGTGAGGGGACTCGAAGTGCTCAAATGGATCCGGCAGCAACCCGGAGTTGCCATGGTCGTAATCCTCATGAGCGCCTCCGGACAGGAAGCCGATATCGCCGCCGCCTACCATTTTGGAGCCAACGGGTTTCTGGTCAAACCGTCTGAGGCGGGCAAACTCGAGGACATGGCCAGGGCCATCAAGGATTTCTGGCTGACACAAAACACGCCGCCCCCGGAGATTCCAGCGGAAGAGGTGGTGGCTCCGGATGACTCGCGCTCGCCGCGCTTTGCGCCTGGCGCAGCGGCCTGGACAGAACTCGCGGAGAGGCATCTGTCGTCAGTTTTCATCAGCTAACCATCACTAACCGCTTATGAAAAAGTATCATGCAACCATCCTGGTCGTTGACGACGATCCGAACGACCGGTTCTTGATTGAACGTGCGTTCAGAACAATCGGTGTGACCGACCCGATCCAATCCGTCAATGACGGAGCGGAAGCGATTGCCTACATGATGGGCGAGGAGAAATATTCTGACCGCGAAAAGTTTGCGTATCCCACCTTCGTCATCACGGACTTGAAAATGCCCCGGGCCGATGGCTTCGCGGTGCTGGAATTTTTGAAGGGCAACCCGGAGTGGTCCGTGATTCCCACGATAGTTTTATCCGCTTCCTCGGACCTTGATGACATCAAGAAATCCTATATGTTGGGCGCAAGCTCCTATCACGTAAAACCACAAACTGCGGAGGGACTGCGCGAACAACTGGCAGTGATCAATGCCTACTGGATGACGTGCGAGGTTCCCGAGGTGGACATCACCGGGAAGCAGTTGCACACAGACAGCGCCGGCAAACTCGGTGAGAGATTTCCGCAACCCGGTGACAAGGTTGCGGACGCTAACGTAATTTCAACAGTGAGTTGATCATTGGCTTCCGTTTGCGGCCGGCGAGCGGGGAAAATAGAACGACAGACGGAGAAGAGTGCATCGCGCCACGGCGGATTTGCGTCGCACGGACTCCCCGGAAACTTGAGAGCAATCATGGACGAATACATCGCGCTAACATTGATTCTGGCCGGGGCGCTCTATCTGTTTTGGACGATGGCGTTACGGACTGATCTCACCGCTCTGCTGGTCGTGCTGGCCCTGATCCTTCCCTGGCCTCATTTGGATGGAACGTGGCACGGGATTCTCACTTACAAGGAAGGGTTCTCCGGCTTCGGCAGTGCCGCAGTGATCATGGTTGCGGCCATGATGATTTTCGGCGCCGCGATCGCGCGCACGGGTGTGGCCGTTTTTGTCGGCGGCAGACTTTTCAAAGCCTGTGTCGGCCACGAACTGCTGCTCCAATTTGCCGTCCTGATGCTGGCGACCGCCACTTCCATGTTCGTCAACGACACGACCGTGGTGCTGGTTTTTCTCCCCATCGTCCTGTCGGTCTGCAAAGAGAAAAACCTCTCCCCCTCGCGGTATTTGATGGCGCTGGCCTATGGCTCTTTGCTGGGCGGACAATGGACGCTCATCGGCACGCGTAGCAACATTGTCATCAGCGACTATTTGCTCCAGCGTTCGGGCGCGGCCTTGGGATTCTTCGATCTCACGCCGGTCGCGGCGGTCGTTTTTGTAGCGTGTGCGATTTACTTTTTGGCTGTGGGCCGAAGATTTCTTCCGAAGGCTGGCGAGAACAAAGTCGTCGAAGAAGGCCGGGCCACGGAGTACGTGACGGAAGCCAGGGTTACCCCGGAATCCCAAACGGTCGGTAAAATGCTCGACGAACTGAGTTGGCGGAAGCGTTCTGATTTGTCGGTATTGGAGGTGATTCGAGGGGAAGACCGAATGCCTCCGCATGGACGATTGCGGCTCGCACCGGGTGATGTGCTGGTCATGCGCGGCCCGGTCTCCACGATTAGCGAGTTGTTAAAATCCCCGGACTTCGAGCTTCAACAAGAATCGGCCTTGACGCCCGAAACTTTGCAGAGCGTGGACCTGGTCATGGTCGAAGCGTTGCTCGCGCCCGATTCGGAATATGCGGGTCAGACGCTGGAGGAAGTGCATTTCGCGCGTGAATTCGATTTTGCCGTGATGGGCATCTCGCGCCAGGGCAAGACGATTCGGGAAAGACCGATGGCCACCCGGTTGCGCTTTGGTGATTCGTTGCTGCTCCTGGGCCACGTCGAGGGTGTGACCCGGCTCAAGCGAAATCCAAACTTGATGCTGCTCGACCAGCAATTGTTTCCGGCGTTGGGCAAAGCCAAAGCATTCATCACCCTCGGCCTGCTGCTGAGTATCATTGGCACCGCCGTGAGCGGAGTATTGAGTCCAGCCATCTCCATTCCGTTGGCCGCCGTGCTCGCCATTCTGTTGCGTTGTGTGCGGTTGCAAGAGCTTTATCACACCGTGGACTGGCCCAGCGTGGTGACGATTGCGGGCATGATTCCGTTTGGCCTGGCTTTGGAGAAAACCGGCGCGGCGGCCGGGGTGGCGCACGCGATTGGTCACACGTTCTCAGGCTACGGGCCGATGGTAACGCTGGGCGCGATCCTGCTGCTGGCCATCGGGTTGACGCAGCTCATCGAAAACGCAGCCGTGGCAATCATTCTTGCGCCCATCGCCTATCAGGTCTCGATCGAGGCGGGCGTGTCGCCGAAGCCCTTCATGGTTGGTTTGGCCATTTGCGTTTCTGCGGCCTTTTGCACTCCGGTGGCGCATGAGAGCACGATCCTGGTGATGGGTCCCGGTCGCTATCAATTCAAGCACTACCTGCAAATCGGCGGAGCGATGGCCTTTCTCACCTGGCTTCTGGCAACGCTCATTACGCCTCTGGTGTGGCCATTCCGCTGAAGTGCAAGGCAGAGTATTGCGTGGGCGGTCACGTCGGCGCAACCGTTCCCGGTGTAGGACGAATCATCTTTGGGTGGAAAAGAGCCTGTCGCCGAATGCAGACACAAACTTCGGTCCCGAAAACTCAATTCTCGCAGACCGGACAGAGGCCAGCGTTTTTTCAAGCGGATGGCTCGGCGGAAAGACGCTGGACAGGTACAGCGGCTGCTTGTTCTCGTATTGGAACTCCGACGCCATGCGCCATTTGCTGTGGAAAGAGACGGCGACTTTTTGTGCGATATCCTCCAGCGAATTGTCCGAGGCTACAATCGGATGCGGCTCCGCACGACGATTGAAGTCCAGGTAGCCGTGAACTTCGCTGACGTAACAAACGACGTGGGTTTCTTTCTCCATCATCACCACCACCAGCTTGGTCTGATAACCGCGTTCGGTGAGCAGCCGGTTGGCGAGTTGGGCGAAGTCGTCGCAGTCGCCGCGTCGGCGTTTTAGAAAGGCGTCGGGGTCCTGCGGTTGCGCTCCCAATTCAAACGCAAAACCGGCCACCGAGCGGAGCAGACTCTCGGGCGTCAGCTCTTTTTGCGTGGCCAAAGCCGTCAGTTCGGTTGCGTCTGACGTGCTCCAAAACCCGGCCAGGATCAGGCCGAGAAGCGCCAGCCAATAACGATGCCATTTCATTACCCATAGAATCGGCCTCGGCGCACGTTTACGTAGTCAGCTTCTGTTTGAATGCAATGTCAGTGTTCGCACGACAGCGGATCCGGTGGTCACGGCAACCCGGAAAGGGCTACGGGCGCAGCGCAAGCCGCTTTTACAAGGGATGGGGTTGATCCGCCCGCCGGAAACAGGTCTTTGCCCCATTGAGGCGCAGACGGTGGCAAACTAAAATATAGAGAACAGGAAAACCAGTTGGTTTTCCAAACAGGGCAAAACGTCCTTGAGAAGCAAACACAAGTTAAACAACGAAACATCGAAACAAAGAACAACATGAAAAAAAATACTCCATTCCTTAAACGAGCCGCGCTAGTCGCCGTGCTGCTGGCTGCCAGCAGCGGCTGGCTGGTCGCTCAAGACACCCCGCCTGCACCAACTCAAGCGCAGAATCAAGTGCCAGGACAACCGGACGCGCAGAATCCGTTGGACAAAAGGCCCGGCGACACCAGCTACAGCACCCAGTCCGCTTCACTACCGATGAAGATCAACAAAGCCAGTTCCCTGATCGGAACCACGGTCAAGAACCAAAAGGGCGAAGACGTGGGAAAAATTCGGGACGTGGTGATCAACTTCAGTTCGGACCGCGTGGCCTACTGCGTTCTGGGTGTCAGTTCGGGACTGCTCAAACCTGAGAAACTGCACGCCGTGCCGCTGCGGGCCCTTCAGCCCAGTTCGGACGGGATGTCGCTGACTCTCAACGTTGACAAGGACAAGTTCGAGCGCTCCGAGGGCTTCAACAAATCCAACTGGCCGGACATGGGCAACCCTGCATGGGGCGCTGAAATCCAGCAGCTCCAGCCACCGACCAACCCCAGCATCAACAACACGCTGGAACTTAATCGGCGCATCCAAGATCAAGACAAGGACAGGCAGAACAACAACCCGCAACCGGATCAGCCGTTAAATAATACGAAGCAGATCAATCCGCAGAACAATACGCAGCCATAATCATCGACGAACAAAAAATGATTCGCTCCGGCGGGAGGCGTAACTTCCGCCGGGGTCTGAGTCGAACCGCAAAGAACGAAATTACATTATGAAAGCCATGAGATTATTTGTCTTGAGTGTTTTGGTACTGAGCTTGATTTCAGGTGCAAGGGCTTATGCCTGGCACGTTGAAGGGCAGGTTCGTTGTCCAAATGGATCCGTTTATCCCGGTGTCAAGGTTGCGGTTTTAGGGGCTAGCAGCCAGGGAGCATTCGAAGGCTTCGACTACACCGATTCCGATGGACGCTATCTCGTCGAACTGCCGAACGCGCCAGGATCCTTCGTCGCAACTCTCGATGCCAGCACCTTGCCGTCGGATGCCACCATTCCCGCGCCAGTCAACTTTGTGACAACCTATACGGCGGTAATAGTGACCATCAATTGGGGAGTGGACAGTTCCGTTTGTGAAGACGGTGCGTGCTGGTTGACGGGAGGAGGCGCAATAACCTCTCCACGACCTGTCACTTCCACGGCGCGCCGCCAGGCCAAATCCAAGACGGGATCACGAACACCCAATCTTTCTTTTGGCGGGAATATCAATCCGGGTTGCAGTCCGACGGCCGGGGACGGAGGTAACTGGAACCATGTTGATCGGATCCTCAACCTCCATTTCCAGGCCAAGTCAATCAAGGTGGTCAGGTGTGGCAATGTTCCAGGAATTCCGGCGGGTTAAACTTCTCCAAAGACGCCGTTCAACTTTCTTGAATGCACCGGGACAGGTCGGTTAAAGGGCATCCAAGGCAATAAAGCGGATTATGGCACCGTGTCCTTCCAGGCACGTTTTGAGGATCGCAATGAACCCGGCAGCAAAGGCGCGAAGGATGTCGATCTGATTGATCGCTATTATCTCCGCGTTTATGATGGTTCCGGGACTACATTGTTATTGGTCAGCGGAGATACCAACAATCCGGTGAATGTCGTAACAGTACCCATCATCGACGGGAATTTTCAGATTCACATCAGCAGTTGCGATAATCCACCTAACCCTTGAAAGCCCGGCGCTGCGCGCGTCCATCAGAGATGGCGGAAACAAGTTTCCATCCAATGTGGTGGGAACCTGGTCAATGGCTACTGGTCAACACGCGATCTGACTGTTTTTTGCAGACGCCCTGCGACACGTCAGGTTTTGTTAGTGCGGCTCGCGGTCACTATTTGCGGATAAGCGCTGATAAGCCAGCGTGGCGACATAACCAGGCGCGGGCAACAAATCGTAGAGTAGGCTGGTCGGGGTGTGGAAATTTTCGCGCCAGTTCAAGACGCGATCCGCCTGCCTATGCGCCAGCAGGACTCTGACCGGATTCGGAGTTTCAGCGATTCCCCGACCGCTGGCTTTCGCGCAAGCTTCCAGACATGTCCAGCCTTTGAGGAAGGCTTCGGGCCGTTCGTGTTTGGGCAATGAACGCAACTCGGCGACGTCGCGCGCGGAAAAAAAATGCGTGGCGATGGATTCAGCTTCCTTGATGTCGCGGACGCGTTCCACGTCAATGCCAATTTCTCCGCCGCGAGTCACCGCATAGAGCACCAGCCCACTGGAATGTGAAAGGTTGAAGTGTAATCCGGTTCCAGCCGGAAAGGACAAGGCCGGTTTTCCATGGGAGCCGACAGCGAATCGAAGTTGCCCCGGCTCGCCGCCCAGATAATGGCCCAGAATCAAACGGAGAAATCCGCGCCTCTGAATGAATCGGTCACGGTCTATCGCAAAATGGTATCGGCCAGCGCGCAGGTACTCCGCTTCGGAAAGCAGCGCCGTGAACAAACCAAGCCGTGCCGCCCGCTGATCGAGTTGGACGCGCCACATATGAATTTCACCAGAAGCCAAAGTCAGCGAACCGGCTGAAGGTTGCCAGCACAAATCCGCTGCGGCCACAGAAGCGGCCACTTTCCCTGGTGACAACTGACAAACCTCAAGCCTGCAGCAGTGGTTCATATAATTCTGTGGCGTCCCGCTTGTTATCCACAATTTTGCCGTAATCCAGTTTCAGAATCCGGTCGGCGAGATCGAAGTAATGGTCGTCATGCGTGATGACCAGCACCGTCTTGCCGCGCGCTTTGAGTTCCGGCAACAACTGCGTGTAGAAGATGTCTTTGAACAACGGGTCTTGATCCGAAGCCCATTCATCGAAGAGATAGAACGGGCGGTCTTCCAGATAGGCGGTGAGAAGAGCCAGCCGTTTGCGCTGCCCCTGCGAGAGCGCAACGGTGGAGAGCATTCCATCGCTCACTTTGACTTTATGATCGAGATGCAATTGGACAAGGTAATCGCGCGCCCGCGCATCCAGATCTGGATGTTCCAAGCCGAGCAACGTATCGAAGACATGAAAGTCGGAGAACACTGCGGTGAAAAGCTGACGGTAATCATCCCGGTTCTGGTCTGTGATTAATTTGCCGTCCACCCGAATCTCGCCCGACTCCGGCGGATAGAGGCCCAGAACAATTTTCGCGAGCGTTGATTTGCCGCTGCCGTTGCCACCAACGAGGAACACCAATTCGCCCGGTTGAAACGCGAGATTCAGCGGCCCGATCATGAAATGGCTGTCCTCCTTCTCGCGATGATACGAGTGGGTGACGCCAATCAACTCCAGCCGGCTGAAGGTCGGTTGCGGGTCCAGTCGCGCGGCCCCATTCGTTTCCGGCGCGCGGGCCACGAGTGAAATTCCCAGTTGCTCGATCTTCTCCAGCGCAATGTTCGCACGACCAAACAGCGAGAAGCTGCCCAGCACACCGGCGAGTGGTCCCATCAGGTAAAGCGCTGTGATCACATAGCCCGTCAATGTATGCGGCCCCACCTTGGTGAAACCCGGCAGGATGAAAAGGATGGCTCCAATCAGCAGGTAGAACAGCAAATGGCTCCAATGCGTGGCGAGGGCAAAACGCTTTTCGGCGGCAACATTGTGACGTTCGTAGCCTGCGGTCGTTTGTTGAATATCCCGCGAAGCGAAGATGCCGCTGCGGCGGCGATGCAATTTTAATTCCTTGATCCCCTCCGTCAGCGCGCGAAAATGCCCGAATAATTTATCCTCCTCTTCACGGGCGGAATATAGAGAGCGAAACGCGCCCCGCACCAGCAACCGATGACCGATGGTTCCAAACACAATCAAGATGCAAAGCCCCGCCAGCATCTGCCACGACAACCACGCCAGATAAACCGCGCCGCCCAGCAGCAACGCGAGATTTACCGCGATGGTTGGAATCGCCAGGAACGCCTGCGTCACGTGATAGACGTCATCCGTCAGCGCGACCAGCAGCCGTGGCGTGCCGAGTTTCTCCAGTTCCCGCAATGGCGCGCGCAGGATCGCCTGCACGAGATCGCGCCGGAGTTTTGCCGTCATGCCCTGCGAGAAGCGCACCGAGATCATCTGCGAGTAATAGCTGCTCCCCAGCCGCCCGAGTCCGAGAGCCACGAACCCCGCGATGATGAGCGTCTGAGTCCCTTGCTCGTTCAAGGCGGCGTTGACGGTCGCGATCAAGCCGGCGTTGCAGGCGCCGCTCACCACGGCGGTCAGCGCCGTCCAAAAGAAAATGCCGCGACACCGTTGGAGGATGAATTTGAAAAGTTTCATAACGAGATGAGCACCGCATTTTTGTCCTCTTGCACAGCACGCAAGGCCTGATTTAATTCGCCAGCCGCGACCCGGACGTGAGGTTCCATAAAAATTCCTTCGTGCGAGCCGGGGATCTTCCGGACGGCGACGTGCGCCGCCAGTTTTCCCCAACCGAAATCGTCCTCGAACGAACACAACAACGGATGCCCGCGCGTTCGGAATAGGCTGACGGGTCCGGAATACGGTCCCGATGTGTGCCGCACCAGCAGCCGCAGATGATTCTTCCACAGGCGCGTCTCGCGTTCGGAAACGTGAGTCGTGTCGATGAATTCCTCCAGGTCGAAGCCTTCGGGAGAATGTCGGCCGCGCAGTCGTTCCCAGCCTTTGCGCGGCAGGGTCCGCAGCTTGCGCAGAATGAGACTGCGCCGCTCCTCCGGTTTCAATTGGAAGAAATTGTCGAACCAGATTCCCAGGTTGCGCGCGAAATCAACGGCCAGCCGGGGCCGCCACTGAATGCTTTCATAACCGCGATTGGACGGCGCGCAATCGAGCAGGGCCAGCAACGCGGTCGATTCACCTTGCGCCTCCAGTTGCCGCGCCATCTCCTGTGCCACGTTTCCGCCGAAGCAATAACCCCCCAGGTGATACGGCCCGCTCGGTTGAAACGCCCGCACCTTCCCCACGTAATACGCAGCCATGTCCTCCAGCGTTGCGAACTCCTCATCGCCGCAGGCCTGAATGCCGTAGATTGGTTGCTCCGAATCGGTGTGATGGGCGAGGTTGGCGTAGCCCCAGAGCACGTCGCCGCCGGCGCCATGAACCAGAAACAGCGGCGGCTTCGAGCCGCACGGCTGAATCGGGACCAGATTGGGGTGCGCTGATTCGGACTCGCCTTCCCCAATCACTCTGGCCAGTTGATCAATCGTCGGTGACTGAAAAATCGTGACCACCGGTAGTTTTTTTTCAAGGAGCTTCTCGACTTGCGCAAACATCCGCACCGCCAGCAATGAATGGCCGCCCAGGTCAAAAAAATTGTCGTGAATCCCGACGTGTTTCACGCGCAACAATTTCTCCCAGATCCCGCAAAGTTGCCGTTCGACGTCGGAATACGGCGCGGTCCCAGCCAGATGCGCTCCTGGCCGGACCAAAGCCTTGGCCTCGATCATCTGCACAATCTTGTCGGCGTCATCCGCTTCCCGAGCGATCCATTGGTAGCGGGAAAATCTATGAGCGCTGTTTACATTCAAATCGGAGGGCATGACGACGCGCAACGGAGCCTCAATCGATTCCTGATTCTGCGGTTTGAATTTCAGGGCAGATGCGAACTCCGTTGGAAAATGGAATACATATCCTCCATTCAAAGCCTGCCGGAATAGTCCGCCAATATTTTGTAGAAAATCAAGGGCCGGCTGGTTTTTGGCCGACGCCACGAAGTGGACGTCAACAAAGGCAACCCCGCGCTCTTCAGCGATTCGTCCGAGGTGCGAAAGAATTTGATGTTCGACTCCCCGGCCCAATACGCGGCAACTAAGCAACAATGTCTCCACCGCAAGCGCCTCCGCTTCGATTTTGTAGATGACGGCGCCAACCAGTCCATAATCACCAAACCGATCACTCACCGAGGCGGTCAATACGGTGTAGCCTTCGTCATTCTGACGTTTCTGGATCTCCGCCTCAGTTCGGCGGCGGGTCGTGGTGTTGAACTGGTTGGTGCGAAGCGTCAGTTGCACCACGCGGGGTAAATCATCCGGTGCGAGCGCGGCGATCTGCACTTTCAAATCCAGACCAGCCACGAAATCAGCCAGACCCGGCGATTGCGTCCGCAGTTGCTCCCTTTGCTCATTCTGTCTATAGAGAGACGTTCTCTTCCTGTCCTCCGCTGTTGCTTTCGAACGATCCATTGCCCAGCAGTGCTTCAAGAACTGCGGGATGGCCTCGACCGTGGCGGGCAGCAGCAGCGTCAAGACTTCGGGGCAATTGGCTTCTACTTCCGCGCATTCCACCGGGTTGTCATCCACGAAAATAAAACTGTCGAGCCCGAGCTTCAGTTCTGTGGCCAGCGACTTGAGGTTCTCCGACTTGGGCTGCCAGTTGATCCGCGACGCGACGAAATCCTCGCGCCGCAAAGGCATTTCGGAGTGCTGTTCGAAAACCGCACTGACATCCGCTTCATTGTTCTTGCTGCACAGGCAGAGCAGACGCCCCGCATCGAGTTGCGCGCGCATGAATTCCTGCAACGCTCGCCGCGGCGGATCCAATTGAATTCCGTCCGGTCCATCCTCTCCACAAACTCCAGTCCACAACGTTTGATCACAATCGAGCGCGATCACTTTGTACGCCGGACGTTTCAGCGTGTGGAACCGACGGGCAATCATCGTTGCCAGCGCCGCGAAGAAGGCGGGTGTATAGGGAATGTGACCAAGCTCGTCGCCCTGCGGGTCGTAATGTTCCGGCACAGGATACAGCGCGAATAACTTCTCCGTCGTAATCACCTGCACGCCGCTTAAGCCAGCCAGCTCCCGAACCGCACTCTGTTCCATTTGCCGGAAAATGTCCGCGTATTGCGGCACGGCTGAAATCGCCTTAGCGGATGGACAAAAACAAACCAGATGGGATGTTGCCCCACGCGCGGTGCCGGACTTCAGCGCCAGAATGAACTGGCGTAGGTTCTGCTCGACCTTTTTCTTGAAATCCAAATCAGACTCAGGAACGGCATCTCCCTCCGTCCGCAACCAATCCTCCATTCGAATCAGAAGGACGTTAAGTCCACGCCGGTTGAGCGCCAGCACGCTGGCCGGATCGAGCAGTTGCTGAAACACCTGATTGTAGGGCGCAAACTGGATTTCCACCGGCAGATCCAGTTCCTTCATCCAAAAACCGAGCGGTTCCTCCAGCGGCTCAGCGGTGAACGTGGCCGAAACCGCGACCACGTCCTTTTCCAATTGAGCCCGTGCCTTTTCCGCCTGGCGTTCGAGTCCATCCGAGAGAGTGAAATCAGCCAACGTCGTTTCCGGGCGTTCGACCAAAGCTGCGAGCGTCGCGCAAAACGAAGACAGAAGTTGCTCAATCGTTTGGGCTTCGAACATGTCCGTTCGATATTCACACCGCATTGAGATGCCCTGGTCGTTCTCTTCCGCCACGAATCTCAAATCCAGCAAGGCGGCGTCGGGATCAACGGAGAGAAAGGTCCCGGTGAGCTGCGGTGTGGCGAGGACGAGCCGCGGAAAATTCTGGAGCAGGAAGGCAACGTTATAGATCGGATTCCGATGCTGATGCCGCTCCGGATTGACCGCTTCAACAACTTTTTCAAAAGGGCAATCAAGATGTGCGTGCGATTCGAGAACAGTGGCCTTGACGAGCGACAGGACATCCATCCCGTTCTCGTTTCCAGCAAAGTTCAGCCGCAAAGACAGGAAATTCATGAAGCAGCCAACCAGGTTCTCAACCTCTCTCCGGGTCCGGCCTGCGGCCACGGTGCCGACAACCAAGTCGGACTGCCGGGTCCATTTACTGAGCACGATCGCCAGCGCCGCAAGCAGCGTCATGAATGAAGTTGTTCCCTGCCGACGATTCAGGCCCTGCAACGATTCGACCACCGGTTGAGAGAGCGCCACCAAATGATGCGCGCCACGCGGGGCCGATGTCACTGCGCCAGGATGATCGGCGGGCAAACTCAGCGAAGCGGGAGCGCTGGCAAGCTTTTTCCTCCAGTAGTCGAGGTGCTTTTCCAGAACTTCTCCCCGCAACCAGCCGCGTTGCCAGATGGCGTAGTCGGCATACTGGATGGGTAATTTCGGAAGGTCCTCAGCCTGGCCGTCAATTCTCGCCGCATACAACGCCGCCAGTTCGCGGAAAAAAATCGTGATTGACCAGCCATCCGAAACAGTGTGATGCATGACCACCACCAGAACCTGTTTTCGCTCCTCCAACCGCAGCAAGGTGCAGCGAATCAGCGGGCCGCGGGCCAGATCAAATGGGCGTTGTGCTTCCGCCGAGATCATCTGTTGCGTCTGAATTGCCCTTTCCGCCGAAGCAAGCTCTCGCAGGTTCACCGACGACAGCGCCAAAGTTGAATCCAACGAAACCACCTGAGCGGGTTCCCCATCCATCGACGTGAATGTCGTGCGCAAAATTTCATGACGGCTGCGAATTGCATTGAGGCATTCCTGCAGCACGCCCACGTCAAGCAATCCTTCCAAGACAACTGCGGCAGGAACATTGTAGGCAAAACTGCCTGGCTCTAATTGATCAATGAACCAGAGACTTTGTTGAGAAAAGGAAAGCGGAAGATGCTCCTCACGCAGCGCGGGTGCTAACGTCGGTGCAGGCGATCGCCCCACACCCCAACGCGCCGTCGTCAGACCTTCGGCCAGTGCAGCCACGGTGGACGCTTCGAACAACCCGGTCAGCGGCACCTCAACCCGAAACGTCTCTCGCAACCGGGACACGACCTGGATCGCCAGCAGCGAATCTCCGCCGAGTTCAAAAAAGCTGTCTTGAATGCCGACTTGTTTAAGTCCCAGCACTTCGCACCAGATTCCAGCGACAGTTGCTTCGGCCGGCGTTCGCGGGGCTACGAACTCGCCCGACACCGTCGCCCGATTCACCTCGACCGAGGGAAGAGCTTTTCGATCCAGCTTGCCGTTCGGCGTGAGCGGCAACGCGTCGAGGAAAACAAAATCCGAAGGCACCATGTGCTCGGGCAATCGCTCCCTCAAAAACTGCCGAAGGTCACCGGCCTGGAGTCGTTGTCCAAAGCGGGCGACGACGTAGGCTGCGAGCCGTTTGTCGCCGGCCTGGGGATCATGTGCGATGATGACGGCCTCAGACACTTGGGGATGAAGGCGCAAGGCGGCTTCCACCTCGCCCAGCTCAATCCGGAAGCCGCGGATTTTGACCTGATGATCCAGGCGTCCCAGAAACTCCAAGTTTCCGTCCGCACGCCAACGCGCGAGGTCGCCGGTCCGGTAGAGACGCTCCACCGCGTCACCGTTACGGAATGGATTGGGAATAAATTTCTCCGCCGTTAACTCCGGTCGATGCAGATAACCCCGCGCCAGTCCGTCGCCACCGATGTAGAGTTCGCCGGGCACACCGATGGGAGCGGGCTGCAAGGATGCATCGAGCACGTAAGCCTGCTCATTGGCCAGCGGACGGCCGATGGTAGCCGTCTCACCGGCTTTTCTAAGCCCACCGGTGGAATATGTCGTCGTTTCTGTCGGACCATACAGGTCATAAACTTTCGCCGCCGCCGTTTCGCTGTAGATTTGATCCACCAACACGGTGGCCAGCGGTTCGCCCGCGAGGTTCACGACCCGGACCGAATCGGGAACGCCTTTCACGCGCAGCAACTCGCGCATTGCGGACGGAACCGTGTTCACCAGCGTTACCTCACCAGCGGCTGGCAAGTCCGCCAGTGCCATTGCGTTCTTGGCCAGAATTACTGTGCCGCCCCAACTCAGGGGCACGAACATTTCAAAGATCGAGAGATCGAAACACATCGAAGTTGCGGCCAGCACGCCGGAAAGTTCATCCGATGAAAAAACTTTCTTCGCCCAATACATCAAAGCCACCGGTGCGCGATGTTCGATGGCGACGCCCTTGGGCTTGCCCGTTGAACCGGAGGTGTAAATCACATAAGCCAAATTGTCTGCGATCGCTTTTAGGGAGAGATTTTTGACACTGCAATTTTTGATGTCCTTCCAGTCGGCGTCCAGGCGGACGACGCAGCGGGTCGATGCTTTACTGACACTCGGAAAATGCGCGAGCAAATGCTGTTCAGTCACGAGCACTGGCGCGTTCGCGTCGTCGAGCATGAACGCGAGCCGGTCTTTGGGGTAGGCGGGATCCATCGGAACATACGCTCCGCCCGCTTTGAGAATGCCCAAAATGCCAACGAGAATCCACTCGGAACGCTCCAGGCAAAGCCCCACTAAAATTTCCGGGCCTACACCCAGGTTCCCCAGGTGATGCGCCAGTTTGTTGGCGCGCTCGTTCAGTTCGCGATAGCTCAGGCGGCTGTCGCCTGCGATCACGGCGGTGGCCTCCGGCGTGCGCGCGACCTGTGCCTCGAACAATTGGATCAACGTCGCTGTACGCGGATAATCGAGATGCGTTGCGTTCCAATCCACGAGCAGTTGCCGCCGTTCCTGCGCGGACAATAATTTAGATACGTCTGCGTTTTCAGCCGCGGCGCGATTGTCCCGCGTTTCCTGGAGGCAGGGAGTGAGTTCCTCGACGTGCAATTGAACGTGTGGCTCATCCAGAACGCTCCCCTGAGCGTCGGCTTTCATTTCAATTTTCATTGCGGCGTTAGCATCAAGCTGGAAAAAACTTACACGCGGGCAGAACTGCAACGTAGTAGGTGAACACCGTATGCCGGAGGGGCAAAGACCCCAGTTGCGCTCGAACGCATATCTTCTGGCTCCCGCAACCTCAGGCATACACCCCATATCACGGCGACCTAAACTGACATTAGCTTACTGGATGGTTGCACATGGACTTACAGAAGAACTTAAAACTTTGGCGGCTCCGAACGGTATTCGGGATGAACCAAACAGTTTTGCGGGATCACCCTCGCCGCAACCCGCACCGATCGCGCTGCTTGGCGTGGCATTTGATAACGTCACCATGCGAGAAGCGGTAAATCGCATTGAGGCCATGGTGACCTCGCGAGAGGCGCACTATGTCGTCACCGCCAATGTGGATTTTCTGGTGCAAGCGAGAGCAGACCAGGAATTGCGCCGCATTTTCCTCGAAGCATCGCTCGTCCTGTGCGACGGCACACCGTTGGTCTGGGCCTCGCGCCTGTTGGGCAATCCACTGCCGGAACGGGTCGCGGGCGCGGACTTGGTCCCGGAACTCATCCGCGTGGCAGCAAAGAAAAACTATCGGTTGTTTTGTCTAGGTGCGACCGAGGATTCCGCAGCCCAAGCAGTAGCCAAGATGCGCGCTCAATTTCCCGGATTGGAAATCAGCCACTATTCCCCGCCGTTCCGACCGCTGACTGAAACTGATCAGGCCGAAATCTTCCGCCGGATACGCGCCGCTGAACCAGATTTGCTGTTCGTCGCCTTCGGTTGTCCCAAGGCGGAGAAATGGATTGCCAGGCACTACCTCGCGCTTGGTGTTCCGGTTGTGATTGGCGTGGGTGCGACCATTGATTTTCTGGCGGGCCGCGTCAAACGGGCGCCGGTTTGGATTCAGCGCGGAGGCGTCGAATGGATTTACCGGCTGTGTCAGGAGCCGCGTCGCCTTTTCAAACGTTACGCTACCGACCTCTGGTATTTCAGCGGGGACATTTTCCGGCAATGGTGGCAGTTGACATTGCGGGCCGGTTCGGCTCTTAGCGGGCCGCGAAGTTCCGTGGTGGTTTTTGACCCGACCTGGCAAGGCGTCAGGGTGGGGGAGTGCTTGAACCGGGCGAGTATCGAAAGCGAAGCAGCGATTTGGCTCAGCGCAGCCGGTGCTGATCGTGACTGTCTGCTGGAGCTCGCCGGGGTGAAGTTCATGGACAGCACCGGCGTGGCCCTGCTGATCCATCTGCAAAAACAGTTGGTTGCCGCCGGTTGGCAGTTGGTTTTGCGGTCGCCCTCGGCGGCGGTTCGCCGCACATTGCGGCTGATGCGATTGGAGAATCATTTCAGAATCCAGTCGCTGACAAAGCTACGCGTGACTATTGCAAAGAATCCTCAGCCCATCGGAGTATGAACATCGGTTTATCCACTTCCGTCATTCAACGCGGCAAGAGCGGCGTGGCGCAGTACGTGTTCGCGCTGGTAAAAGCTTTTCTGCGCGACAGCCGCTCTCATCGCCTGACCTTGTTTGTGCTGGAAGAGGATCTGCCGCTCTTCGAGTTTGCGGGCCGGGAAGTCACAATTGTTCCGGTGTCCGAACGTTTTCGGCCGCCGATCAAAGACATTCTCTGGCATCAAGCCACCCTGCCTCGCCTGGTGCGCGCGCACCAACTGGACGTGCTCCATGTGCCGAGTTACCGGCGGATGCTCTGGCGGCAACCCTGTGCGCTGGTGGCCACAATTCACGATCTTGCGCCGTTTCGGCTGGCCGGGAAATATGACTGGAAACGCATGTTCTATGGACGAGTCGTCGCGCGGCGACTGGCCCATCGCCAGAATAGAATCATCGCCGTGAGCGAGAACACCCGCCGGGATATTTTAACATTTTTCAAGGTGCCCGCCGAGAGGCTGACGGTCGTTCTCAACGGATTAGACCACGAACGTTTTTCTCCAGGTTCTTCGGTTGAGGCTCGGTGTTTTGTCCAGCACCAATACGATTTGCACCGCCCCTTTTTCCTCTACATCGCCCGCTTGGAACATCCTGGGAAGAATCACGTCCGACTCATCGAAGCCTTCAACCAGTTCAAAGCCGAAACACGGTCCGATTGGCAACTGGTTTTTGGCGGGAGCGACTGGCATGGCGCGCCAGAGATTCACGCGGCCATGGCGCGCTCACCGGCGGCTCGCGACATTCGCAGCCTTGGTTTCGTGGCGGACGACGCATTGCCGATGTTGTATCGCGCCGCGAGCGTCTTGGTCTTTCCCTCGTTGTTTGAAGGTTTCGGCTTTCCGCCGCTGGAGGCGATGGCGTGTGGTTGTCCGGTGCTGTGCTCCACGCGGGGGGCGTTAGGCGAAATCGTGGGTGGTGCGGCGGCACTCATGGATCCTGAAGACGTCACCGGCATGAAGAACAAGTTGGCCCGATTGGCGACAGACCCCGATTGGCGCGCGAAACTGAGCGCCGCCGGCCTTGCGCAAGCGCGGAGCTTCGACTGGCAACGGACTGCGGCGCAAACGCTCGACGTTTATGCAGATGCCCACCAGGAAAAAAAGGCGGCGGCCCGGAACCAGGTCCGTGGCGAATCCAAAGTTCGAGAGGCAGCACCATCGTGAGCAGCGCCAGATTCAACCGCGTATGAAGCCGGAGCCTCGCATTTTACTGCTGGAAGACGACGCCACTGATGCTGATCTCGTCCGGCTGGCACTGCGGAATGGCGGCCTTGGTTTTGTCCTCGAGCACGTGGACAACAAGCGCAGTTTTATGCACCGGCTCGAAGAATCTGCTCCCGACGTGATCCTCTCAGACTTCTCCCTGCCCTCGATTGACGGTCACCAAGCGCTGGCAATCGCGCAGCAAAAATGCCCGGACGTTCCGTTTATTTTTGTTACCGGCACGCTCGGAGAAGAGGTGGCCATTGAAACTTTCGAGAAAGGCGCCACTGACTACGTTCTCAAACATCGCCTGTCGCGGTTAGTGCCGTCGGTGCAACGAGCCTTGCGCGAAGCCGGCGAGCGAACCGAGCGACGGCGGACAGAGGAACAACTCCGCCAGTCCCGCGAGCAGCTCCGCGCGCTATCTGTCTATTTGCAGCACGTCCGCGAGGAGGAGCAAATCCGCATCGCGCGGGAAGTTCACGATGAACTTGGGCAGTCCATGACCGGCCTGAAACTGCAACTGACCTGGCTTTCCCGGCGGTTGCCCAAAAACGCGAACGCGCTCCGCGAGAAGACGAAGACGATGGCCGCGCACATTGACGAAACCATTCAGGCCGTCCGGCGCATCGCCACGGAACTTCGTCCCGGAGTGCTGGACACCGCCGGGTTGCTCGCCGCGCTGGAATGGCAGGCCAACAAGTTCCAGGCCGAGACTAGAATCGTCTGCACGGTCAAGGCCGAGGTTCAGGGGGAGGTGTGGAATCAAGATCTGAACACGGCGTTTTTCCGATCTTTTCAGGAGGCGCTCACCAACGTCATTCGCCACGCCAAGGCCACCAAGGTGGACGTGCGCCTGACCGAAACCTCCAACCACCTGACGCTGGAAGTCCGGGACAATGGACGCGGCATTTCGGAAGCGGAAATCCACAACACTCGATCCATCGGCCTGCTGGGCGTCAGCGAACGCGCCGCATTGCTGGGCGGAACCATGACCATCGAGGGCCGGTCCGGCAAAGGAACCGTGATGACCGTTCGCATTCCAAAAACGCCCGCGTCAACGCGGAGCAAATCACCTCGCCATGAGAATTCTCATCACCGAAGACCACGCCGTCGTGCGGCAAGGTCTTAAACTCATTCTCGCCGACCATTTCAAGCGAGCCACTTTTGGCGAGGCCCGGAACGCCACCGAGGCGCTGGAGCGCGTCTGGAAGGAGAAATGGGACGTGGTGGTGCTCGATATCACGATGCCCGGCCGCAGCGGACTGGAAGTGTTGAAGGAGATCAAGCGTTCGCGGCCGAAACTGCCAGTGCTCGTCCTCAGCATGCATCCGGAGGATCAATTTGCTGTGCGCCTGCTCAAAGCCGGCGCGGCCGGTTATCTCACGAAGGAAAGCGCCGGGGAGGAACTCGCCGGTGCCATCCGAAAAGTCGTCGTCGGTGGACGCTACATCAGCCCGTCGCTCGCCGAGCGCATGGCTGCCTATCTGACAATCGACGTGCGGAAAGCCCCCCACGAACGCCTTTCGGATCGTGAATTCCAAGTGCTGCGAATGATTGCCTCCGGCAAACCGGTGAGCAAGATCGCCAAGGAACTTTCCCTGAGCGTCGCCACGATCAGCACGCATCGCGCGCGGATTCTTCAGAAGATGGACTTGAAGAACAACGCCGAGCTGACGCACTACACGATCCAAAAGGGGCTGGTGAGCTAGTTCGCAATCACGCTGAATTCACCTTCGTTGATCTCGGATCCGGGAAAGGACGATCGCTCCTGCTCGCATCCCGCTTCCCTTTCAAGCGAATCATCGACGTGGAGTATCGCCCGAAACTGAATCGCGTCGCGCAGTAGAATCTGCTTCGGTCCCCGTCGCCGCCCGGCGCTCAAACAGATCGAACTGCAGGAGGCAGATGCCACCGAATTCTCCATGCCGGATGAGCCGTTGCTGATTTTTCTATTTAATCCTTTCGGGGAAACGTGATGGCCAAGGTGGCGGAGAACGTGGCCGCTTCCTTGCAGTGCGGCCTGCGGCAAATCGTGATCACTACTTTTTTCCGTTCTGAGCGCACGTATGGGAAGAGGTCGGGTTGACCAAGCGAATTCAACCCGAACTCCGAGGTTGAAATGCGGGATCTGGAATGGAGCGCGGCGTTGACGCCGCTTCATCGCCGACCCTCAGGTGGGGTTGCGAGCGCACAAAAACATTCCAACTTGAAGCGGCGTCAGCGCCGCGCTCCGATACAACTGTCGCGGGGCGAGCAAACCAGGACAAGTCGTGTAGTTAGCAAACCAGGACTCTGCTTGTCGGCACGTCCCGTCTTTGAGGAGGGCGAGCGAAGCGAT
>JAYVSV010000011.1:0-33113 GCA_043775015.1 Verrucomicrobiota bacterium | reverse complement strand
TTCCAGAAAAAACTCTGGCTCAAAAAGAAATTCGTGGTGGAAACCAACTGGTGCGTGACGCTCGACCGCGTGGCCGAGGCGCTGTTCCCGGAGATTTTGACGAACGACGCCCAATGGCAGGAATGGGAAAAGCTCTTTGCCATTTCCGAAATCAAATCCGATTTGTTCAACCAGACCGCCGGAAATCCGCACTCTGCAATCCGCACTCCGCAATTCTTGGCGGCGAATCCATTTTTGGTTTTGGACACAAAGTTTTTCTCGGACGAGTTCAAGGCGAAGTTGCTGGCGGACAATAAAATTCTTGGCGGTGCGGCCACACTGGACGAAGCGACGGAGGGACTGATTCTAAACAGCGAAAACTTTCAAGGGTTGCAATTGTTGCAAACACGTTATCGGAAGCAGGTGAACGCGATTTATATCGACCCACCTTACAACACTGATGCCTCGGCAATTCTCTACAAGAACGACTATAAACACTCGTCTTGGATTTCGCTCATGGAATGCCGTTGTGCGAGTGCTCGGCAATTATTGCCAGACGATGGAATACAATGTGTAGCTATTGACGACATAGAATTTCATCTGTTGCGATCCGTGCTTGCAGAGATATTTGGCGAGGAAAATCTTCTTGGTGTTGCCGCAGTTCGGGCAAATCCGGCAGGGCGCTCCACACCGACCGGTTTTTCGGTGGCTCACGACTATGCTATTTTCCTCGGACGTTCTTCGGGAGCTTCCGTCGGTCGCCTCCAGCGATCAGACAAGCAGCTTGCTCGCTACGACGAGAAGGATGAAAAGGGAGCGTTCGAGTGGGTTAATTTTCGCAAACATGGCGGAGTCGCGGCAACTAGGGCAGCACGTCCGCGCATGTATTTTCCAATCTACGCTTTTGAAGGGCGCATTCGCGTTCCCCAGATGGAGTGGAACGAAGCTAAAAAGGAATGGATTGTCTTGGAAAAGCCATTTTCCAACGAGGAAGCAATCTGGCCAGTAAGTTCTGACGGCGATCAAAAACGGTGGAAGTGGGGAATGGAGTCGGTGGTTAAATCGAGTTCAGAGTTTTGTTCTCGCGCAGACCAAACCGGGCAAACTGGAGTCTATCTCAAATCTCGCATGAACGAAGAAGGCGCGCTGCCTTTAACTTGGTGGGATAAAAAAGAATATTCAGCTACCGAGTATGGAACAAATTTACTGACGGATTTGTTTGGAGAAGTTGGCACATTCTCATTCCCAAAAGCGATTCATCTAGTTGAAGATTGCCTTCGGGTCTGCTCGCTTGAGGATGATGGAACAGCTCTCGATTTCTTCGGCGGCAGCGGCACAACCGGCCACGCAGTTATCAACTTGAACCGTGAAGATGGTGGGAAACGTAAATACATTTTGGTCGAAATGGGTGAATACTTCGCCACAGTCACAAAACCCCGCATCCAAAAAGTCATTTATTCCAAAGATTGGAAGGACGGCAAACCCGTGTCGCGGGAAGGTTCAAGCCACCTGTTCAAATACCTCCGCCTCGAATCCTACGAGGACGCCCTGAACAATCTGGAACTACGCCGTTCGCCCGCGCAGGACGACCTGCTGGGCGCGCATCAGGAGTTGCGCGAGGATTACCTGCTGCGCTACCAGTTGGATGTGGAGTCCCGCGAGAGCGCGTCGCTGCTCAACGTGGCGGCGTTTGCCAATCCGTTCGCCTACCAGCTCAAGATCGCCACCGGCAGTGTGGGCGAATCGCGCGCCGTGAACGTGGATCTGGTGGAGACGTTCAATTATCTGCTCGGCCTGCGCGTGAACCATACGGACACCATTCGCGGCTTCAAGGTCGTCACTGGCCTGAATCCCGCCGGTGAAAAGACGCTGGTCATCTGGCGTAACGTGGCCGAGAAATCCAACGCCGCGCTGGACGAATTTTTCCAGAAGCAGGGCTACAACACCAAGGACATGGAGTTCGCCGTCATCTACGTCAACGGCGACAACAACCTGGAAAACCTCAAACGCGCCGACGAAACGTGGAAAGTCCGCCGCACGGAGGATGAGTTCAAGCGGTTGATGTTCGACGTGCAGGATATTTGATATGCCCGCTGCCGCGTCAACCACCAGCCGCCGCGCCCGTCGCCCACAAGCGCCAGCCATGCGCTTTGACCAGCGGCTGGTTTTGAACCAATGGATTCTCGGCTTATTTGAGGCGGATTCCTTTATCCCATTGACCGATGGCTTGCACGACACCGCGCTGGAAGGCGTGGACGAAAACAACGTCTCGCGATTCCATCATGTCATCGCAACTCGCTTGTTTCCTCGCCAGCAATTGAACCGCGATTTGCTGCTGGCCTACGATCAGAATATCGTGCGTCACACGCAGGCCATCAGCGCGCGACGCGGCGAACCGCTGAGGTGGAAGTATTTTCAATATCTTGGCCTGCTATTTACGGAAATTTACCTCGACCGCTATTTTCGTGACCCCGATCAGTTGTTGAATGACCTGAATAACCACCTTGCCACGTTCAATGCGGACAAGGCCGACCGCGACCAAGTAAAACCGTTTCTAGCGGATGATTTGCGCAAACTGGCGTTTTGGAGCGCCACAGGATCGGGCAAGACGTTGCTCATGCACGTCAATATTTTTCAATATCGGCACTATCTGAAATTGCACGGGCGCGAGCGAGAAGTGAACCGCACCATTTTGCTGACGCCCAACGAGGGGCTTTCGCGGCAGCACTTGCAGGAGTTCCAAGCCAGCGGCATCGAGGCGGAAATCTTTTCCAAAGACAGCACTGGCCTTTTTTCCGGTCATTCGGTTGAAATTCTCGAAATCACCAAGTTGACGGAGGACAGCGGTGACAAAACCGTCGCCGTTGATGCGTTCGAGGGAAATAATTTGGTGCTGGTGGATGAAGGGCATCGCGGCGCGGGTGGATTCAAATGGAAAAAGAACCGCGACCGGTTGTGTGAAAATGGGTTCTCGTTTGAGTATTCCGCCACGTTCAGCCAGGCACTTAAAGCCGCCAACAAGCCTGAACTCACGGAGGAATATGCCAAATGCGTGCTATTTGATTATTCCTACAAGTATTTTTACCGCGACGGTTTCGGCAAAGATTATCGTATTTTAAATTTGGCGGATGACCGGGACGAAGACACCCGCCGCTTGTATCTCACAGCCTGCTTGCTCGCCTACTACCAGCAAGTGCTCCTGTTCGAGCAGCAGGAGAAGTCGTTCCGACCTTTCCTGATTGAGCGCCCGTTGTGGATTCTCGTAGGCAGCAAAGTGACTGCCGTCCGCACCGAAGGCCGGCAGGATGTTTCTGACGTGGTGGACGTGTTGCTCTTTCTCGCAGAATTCATCCACGGCGGCGCGGATTCCATCGCCCGGATTCAACGCCTGCTTTCCGGCAACACCGGCCTGTTGAATACAAATGGCAACGACATTTTCAGCCGTGCCTATCCGTTCCTGATTCAAAGCGGACTTTCGCCTGCCGAGCTTTTCACCGACATCTTGAAAAACGTCTTCAATGCGGCCACAGTTGCCGCATTACACGTTGACCACCTAACAGGTAGCGATGGCGAAATTGCACTTCGTCTTGGCGAAAATAACGAACCGTTTGGCGTCATCAATGTCGGTGACGCACCAAAGCTCCGCGACCTGTGCGACAAGCATCCCGACCAATTGAAGGTGTCCGACCGTCCGTTTTCCGAATCGCTGTTTGCAGGCATCAATGACGCCGAATCCAAAATCAATCTGCTCATCGGCTCCAAAAAATTCACGGAAGGCTGGAGCAGTTGGCGCGTCAGCACGATGGGCTTGATGAATGTTGGCCAGACAGAAGGCTCGCAGATCATTCAGTTGTTCGGGCGCGGCGTCCGGCTGAAAGGCTACAATTTTGGTTTGAAACGCAGCGGGTTTGTGGATGAAATCCGAGGCCACAAGCCGGAGCACATTAATTTGCTGGAAACGCTGAATGTTTTTGGCGTCCGCGCCCAATTCATGCAGCAGTTCAAGGAGTATCTGGAGGAGGAAGGACTGCCACCCAATGACGACCGCATCGAGTTTATCCTGCCCACATTCAAAAATCTCGGCACGCAAAAACTAAAAATCCTGCGTCTGCCGCCGGAAATGGATTTTAAGCGCAATGGTCCTAAGCCGGTCCTTGGCCCGCCGGATGCCGACATGCAGGGCCGGCGCATCGCGCTGGATTGGTATCCTAAAATTCAAAGCCGTATCGCGCCCGATCTCGCAGCCACGGCGGACGCCGCACTGCGCCACGAAGCTAAACTCTCTCCGCAGCACCTGGCCTTTTTTGACTGGCAGGAAGTTGAGCGCCAGTTGCAGGAGTTTAAAAATGAACGGGCTTGGTTTAATTTGAACCTGACACAGCAAGCCTGCCTGGCCTTGCTAGAAGACCCAAGTTGGTATGTCCTTTACATCCCGCCACAGGAATTAGAAATCAGTCGGTTTGAGCGCGTATTTCGCTGGCAGGAAATCGCAGTGGCGCTCCTGAAAAAATACTGCGACGTGTTTTTCAAGACCAAAAAAGCCGCTTGGGAAGCCCCGCAACTGCGATACGAAATTCTCGACGAGTCCGATGATAATTTTGTTCCCGAATACCGATTCTTGATAGACGAATCGGCCAAGGAAATCATTACCAAGCTGAACGAGGTCAAGGAAGCCGTCGCCAACCAGCAGTTGAAGCAAATTGAATGGGGCACGTTCCGCTCAATTTGCTTCGGGCCACATCTTTACCAGCCGCTAATTTACCTCAACAGTAGTTTGGTGGATGTCCGCCCGGTTGCATTGAACGAAGGCGAACGAGATTTTGTTACCGACATGAAAAACTTTTACGAAAAAGAACAGAGTTTTTTTAACGGCAAAGAATTGTATCTACTGCGGAATTTAAGTCGGGGCCGTGGCATCGGTTTTTTTGAGGCGGGTAATTTTTATCCCGACTTCATCCTCTGGCTCCTCGTTGGCGGTAAGCAATACGTCTCGTTCGTGGACCCGAAAGGCATCCGCAACCTGGACGGTGCTGACGATCCAAAAATTTCATTTTTTCAGACAATCAAACAATTGGAAACCCGACTTGCCGACCCGGAGGTCATCCTCAATTCTTTCATCATAGCAAACACGCGGTATGAGCAGGTTGACCACTGGCTCACGCCCGGCACCGGGCAGCGGATGAGCAAAACCGATTTTGAAAACCGCAACGTCCTGTTTCAGAATGAGGACAAGTCCCAATACATTGGCAAAATGCTAAAGCGAATCCTTAAAGACTAATTCAATCCCCCGCCGTCCAAGAGGTGCGAGCTTGCCGCTTCGTGCCTTCGCGCAACTCACACCACTTGTCCTTTCCCCAATTTAGTCTGACCTTTGGCCGTTCGTGCTTCGCAGTCGCCGGTTTGGCTAACCCTCCCGCCCACCCTTAGCCACGGCTCCCCGCTACACCCGGCCAGCCATACGTCAGAACAGACCGGAGTTGAGCCTTCGGCGACCCTGCGGGGCTAGAGAATATTGGTTAGTGTTTTTGACATGGCGCGTTTTTTAAGAACAGACGCCGCCGAGGTCTCTCCGTAGTGCGCTTGCTGCTACGCCATCTTTTTCAAACTTCTAATTCCCGCTATCGCGGGGCGTTTTATTTCCAGCGACGAAGGGCATGGGCCACGCCAGCGACCCGGCTATCAGGTAACGCCGAAACTTTCGCTGTCATGCCCCATGCACGCCGGAAATAAAACTCATATAGCTCAAAAGCTGTCTCCGCGTGGGGTGAAGCAAGCGACATACGGCGAGACACGAGCGGCGAACATCAAAAAAAAGCTTATGAAAAACAAAATTAAATTTGAAGCAGCGACTCCAGCAAACGCCGATCAGCAATCATCAATTAAAACCGATACACGGGCAAAAATTAACATTGCCCGCAGGCAGGCGAACCGCGCTTTGAACACGGAGAGACTTTTGGCTTTGCTCCGCAGGGAAACGCCGAAGTTTTTTGAACTTGCGGAGGTTGTCGGCAAATGGGTTTGGATTCAGTTTGACGGGAAGCAGCCCATCACCGTCACCGCTGTTTTGTCAGAGCTTGGCTTTCATTGGAACAATAAACGCCAGTCTTGGCAGCATCCTTGCGGATTGTTTCGTGACCGATCCGTGAGGTTTGACCCCCGCAGGAAATACGGCAGCTATTTCGCCGCCGACATGAAACCCGCTTGAAAGGAAATCTCGCCATGAATACCACCGCCATTTTTCCGAGCATGGAATCCCTTGTGAAGCCGTTCAAATTTGCGGCCAGTCCGTATGAATACCGCGTGACCACCTTGCGCGAGTGTCCGACGCCGGAGGCAATGCAGCATTGCGAGACGCCCGACAAAGCCGCCGATTATTGGCGGATGCACATTGCCACCCATCCGCATTTTAACCCGGATTGCGAATGTTTAGCCGTGTTGCTTTTGAACACGCGCAAGCGCGTCAAAGGCCACCAGCTTGTTTCCATCGGCACGATGGACACCATTTTGGTGCATCCCCGCGAAGTGTTCCGCCTTGCCATCATCGCCGCCGCCAGTGCCGTGATTGTCATGCACAACCACCCAAGCGGCGAAAGCACCCCGTCAGAGGCAGACATCAAAGTGACCCGCGATTTAATCCGAGCCGGTCAGCTTTTGAAAATGGAATTGCTCGATCATGTCGTAATCGGCAACGGCAATTTTTCATCACTTCGCGCTCTTGGCTATTTTTACGCCTAATCCACCATGAACACACAAAATGAACCCTCGCCTTTTGGCGGAATCATTTACAGCTACACCCGCAAACAGGCCATCGCCGACGGCGTGCAGGTTGACATTTCCAGCACCGCCAAAGAAGCCGGAATCCGTTTTCCGGTGTTTATCACCCGCACAGCCTTTGACGCTTATGTGACCGTCCCGCCGAACGTCAGCGGGCAGGATGAAGCCGGGAGGCTTTGGGATGTTGTTTGGATGCTCCGCTTTGCCATCCGCAAGGCAGCGCAAGGCCAAGACCGCTTGCCGTTTGCGCTCTACGTCCGCAACGACAACCGCGCCGCCCGTCTCGTTAAGTTGATCGCCACTTGTGGCGCACTCGACATGGACGACCCGCAGCCCGCCATCACGGTAATGATGCCGGATGAAGATTGAAGCCATTCAAATTTGCGGCTGGACTGGCAACGGTTAAGCCGCCAACTGTCAGTTAAAGTGTCAGTGAAAGCAGCAGAAAGTTAGCTAAAATAGTGACGAGTTAGGGCGAATTTGCATTGTAATATCAATGGTTTTCGCTAGTTTATTGAAATCTGATTTAGATATACAGACTGTGTCCATCCGTGGTTTCAATTGAATTGTCCCGGCTCAGAGCTTGTTTAAAAACTCTCTGGAACCGCCACATAAGGGCACGCGGCCTACAAGTTTTGGCGGAAAACACGACCCCTTGTAGGCCCGGCGCGCTCACTTGTAGGCCCGGTGCCCTCACCGGGCGAATTTTCAAACAGGCTCCAAACAAATTCGATCCCCCCGTTGCGAAGCGCCGTGCGCGAACTGGTTATAGCGGTTGCCAAAAGTATAGTAGGTGGCATGCGTTCCTAGTCGTGTCCTTTGCACCGGTCATGGCCCGTTCGCGCCGGTGTCTCCCTCAAGAAAGCCGACCGTTTGAGTTCGCGTGAGACGGAGGTGCTGCAACTCATCGCCAAAGGCAGAACCAACAAGGAGACAGCGGCGGAACCAGGCATCGGCCTGCAGACCGTCGAGAAGCATTGCGAGCATTTCATGGAGAAGCTCGACATTCACGACAACGCCGGATTCACGCGCTATTCCACCAGTTGCGGCAGCATCGAGAGCAGCGTCTCCTTGACCATTTCATCCGGTTGCGATTGAAACCGGCGGACCGGTTCCGCCGACGCTTTCGCAATCGGATTCCAGGCGGGATCCCCAACCGCCATAAGGGGGTTACCCCATAGGCAAACACCCCATAGCACGGATGAGGGTGTCCGGGTTAGGTTGTGAGCCATGACTGATAACCAGCATTTTGCATCCTGCGAGTCTCCGCGCGAGTCAGCCGCCGGTTTCCGATTGCACCAAACGATTCCATCGCCCCGCATTCTGGTAGTGGAGGACGACATTGACCTGCTCGAACTCAACACCAGCGCCTTGTTGCGTCAAGGCTACGAAGTGGACGCCGCCGCAGATGGCGCCGCTGCCTGGGAGGCGCTCGTCGCGCGCAAATACGATCTCATGATCACCGACAACAACATGCCGAAAGTGACCGGCGTCCGGTTGCTGAAAATGTTGCGGGCGGCAGGCATGGAAATGCCAGTCATCATGGCCACCGGAGCTTTGCCGGAGGCGGAATTTGCGCAACACCCCTGGCTTCAACCCACTGCCACGCTGCTCAAACCTTATTCAAGCACGGAACTGTTGAAGACGGTGCGGAAGATCCTGCGCCCAGCGGAGGTCGGAACCGTTGCCTCAAGTCGAAGCCTGAAGAATTTCTCCCATCGTATCCTCGTGGTGGACGGGGACCGCGACCTTCGCGAATTGTATGCGAACGTGCTGGCGGCGCCGGATTACAGCGTTTACCTCGCTGAAGATGGCGCCGCTGGCTGGGAGGCGCTTCAGACCAACCATTACCAACTCCTGATCACCGAACACGAGCTGGCCAAACTGAACGGCATTGCTCTGGTCAGAAAACTTCGCGCCGCCCACATGGATTTGCCGGTCGTGATGGCGGCGGGAAAAATACCGGCGTATCAACAGTCCCGGAACAATTCGCTGCACCTTGCGGCGACGCTGGAGAAGCCCTTCACGACTAACGAGTTGCTGGACACGGTGAAAACCGCCCTCGGCCATTCCGACAATTCAAACATGACGCCAACCAGAGGTGCGAGGGCATGAGGATCGCGGATGGTCGCGCTGATCTGGCTGCCAGAAACGCCGGACGAAGAGATGATTTTGCCGTCACGTTGATGGCGAATGGAAACAAACAACAAACAGGAAACAAACCGATATGAACACACTTGAAATCAAAGGCGATTGGAACATTACCAAAGGCAAACTGAAACAGAAGTGGGCCAAGCTCACGGACAGCGACCTGCAATACGCCGAAGGCAAACAAGACGAACTAGTGGGCCGGATCCAGAAGCGCACGGGCGAAACCCGCGAAGCGGTCGAAAAGGCGGTCAAGGAATCTTGCGACTGTTAGCCCCCAGCGCGGGTGTGAGTGCGCTGGTAATTTGACCCGCTTCTCGCACCCGCGCAACCCCCCATGGCTATGATCATCAAACAAGCAGCCACCGACCATCCTATCTTGAAGTTGCTCGCGGAACGGTGGAGTCCTTACGGCTTCGCCGACCGTCCCGTGGCGGACAGCGATCTGCGTTCGCTCTTCGAGGCGGCGCGCTGGGCGGCGTCCTCCTACAACGAGCAGCCTTGGAATTATCTCGTGGCAACCCGGGAAAATATCGAGGAGTTCGGACGGCTCCTCTCCTGCCTTGTGGAAGCCAACCGGGCTTGGGCCAAAACTGCGCCAGTGCTGGTTTTGGGCGTCGTGAGTTTACAATTTGCGAAGAACAAACAGAACAACCGGGCCGCCGTGCATGATCTGGGATTGGCCGCCGGAAATCTGGTGGTCGAGGCGACCGCTCGAGGCCTCTCGGTGCATCAGATGATCGGCATCCTCCCAGACAAGGCGCGGGAGGTTTACCAGATACCAGAGCACTTCGAAGCCTGGACCGCCATGGCCATTGGCTACAAAGCTGATCCGGCCACGTTGCCAGACGCCGTGCGGGATCGCGATCACTCACCGCGCCAGCGAAAGCGATTGAGCAAGTTCGTATTCACGGGTCAATGGGGAAAAGCCGCCCCGCTCGTGATCGAGCGCGAAACCTGACATTATGCGCCTCCAAATATCACTGGCAGAAAGGGCCTCCATTTTGTGACCGTTAAGTTCAATTTTCCATTGCTGGCTTCGATCTCGTTGGTCGCTTGCGTTCTGACCGGCTGCCACTCGCCAACGGCCACGCCCCAGTCGGCAAAAAGCGCGGCGCCCTCCACGAGAATCAATTGCTACAGCTTGCTGCACCAACTCCTGGAAGATGAAAAGAAAGTAAGCCACCTGCGCTTCGTCAAGCAGGAACAGAACGATGTCAAAAAGCTGGTCAAGAAAATCTCCGCCAACGCATCCGCCGGCGCGCAACTGCTCGAGAAATTTGCCAAGGATGATCCTTCAATCCGGTTGAACGACGCCCGGCTTCCGCCCGGCGAGACCGCCACGCGCGAAGCGATAGCAGCCACCAAGAAGCGGGAACTGCTGGGTCAAACCGGCCGCGAATTTGAGCTCACCTTGCTCTTATCACAGGCCCAGGCGCTGGACTACGCCTCGCATCTGGCGAAAGTCGCTGCTGAAAACGAGCCTCATCCCAGTCGCGCTCGCGGGCTGGCGAGCCTGAGTGAGGATATGCAAAACCTCCATCGCGAAGTACTCGTGTTGTTGCATCAAAAGCCGGATGGCCTGCGTCGAACTGAACCCGGAAAGACACCCAGATGAATTTCAGAAGCAACTCCCGTCTTTCCGTGTCCGGAAGAATTCTGGCGAGCCTGATTTTCATCCTTGGTTTACTTCCGGTCCAAGAACTACGTGGGCAACCTTACGGGTTGAATGCGCGTCCGGCGGCGGACAAGTTTCTGAATCACAAGATGCCCGAAGTGGTGCCGCCAGCCGGCAATTATCAGGCAGTCGTGGCGTTCACGAATCTGAATTTCTACTACGCGGTCGGCCTGACTCATGTGCCGGGGACAAATCGCTTGTGCGTCTGGGAACGCGAGGGCCGGGTTTACACGTTTGCGACCAATCTCTCCGTCAGCACTAAGACACTGGTGCTGGACATCCGCAACCAATGTCAGGGGTGGGATGCTTCGGGACTTTTGGGACTGGCCTTTCATCCGGGATTTGCCACGAACCATTTCATGTTCTTGTATTACACGTGGGTGCCGCCCGGTACCGTGGTCGGCAGTCCCACCCAACGCCCGGATACCGTCCGCAATGGTTATTACCACGACCGTCTGTCGCGATTCACGCTCAACTCAAACGGCGTCGCGATTTCAGGTTCGGAACTGGTCTTGGTGGACCTGACGGTCAACAGCGTCTGGCACAAGGGCGGCGGAATGTTTTTCCATCCGCAGAACGGATTTCTTTACGTGACCGATGGCGATGATCAAACCAGTCCCGACCAGTCGCAAATCATCACCAACAGTCTCATCGGCGGGGTCTGGCGGATTGATGTGGATCGGCGTGGCGGAAACGTCAGCCACCCCACTCCGCGCCAACCGCGGAATGGCGTGACAGCCAATTATTTCATCCCCAACGATAATCCATTCGTGGGCCAGCCCGGTGTTATGGAGGAGTTCTTCGCCATTGGCCTGCGCAGTCCGCATCGCATGACATGCGATCCGGTCACGGGCCGGATTTTCATCGGCGACGTCGGCTTCGGCACGCGCGAGGAAGTGGACGTGATCGAGCCGACCGATCCTCCGGGGTTGAATTTCCAATGGCCGCAGGCGGAGGGAAAACTTGGCCAGCTCCAGCCACCTTTCGTCGGCGTGAGCAAGCCGCCCATCCTGGACTACGATCGCATGGACGGTGCGGCCGTGATTGGTGGTTACGTCTATCGCGGCAGCGCATTGCCGGAACTCAGCGGCAAATATATCTTCGGCGACAACGTCACCCGCAACATCTGGGCGCTCGATGAATCAGTCAGCCCGCCGCAAAAAACGCTGCTGTGCGTGGTGCCGCGCGGCTGTTGCACCAACGACGCGTCGGATCATCTGGGAATTTCCTCTTTCGGAGTGGATCGGAACGGCGAACTTTACATCGTCCAACTGGGCGAGACGAGCGGTCGGATTTACAAGCTCGCGCAGAGTGGTCCGCCCACGGCTTTCCAGGAGTTTCCGCTCCTGCTCTCGCAGACCGGCGCGTTCACAGACACACCCAATCTTGTTCCTTCTCCGGCTTTGATTCCCTACACGGTCAATTCACCACTCTGGTCGGACGGCGCGGTCAAGCAACGCTGGATGGTGCTCGCCACCAATGCTGTGATCGGCTTCCGGCCGACCGGCGAGTGGACATTTCCGAACGGGAGCGTCTTCGTGAAACATTTTGCATTGCCGGTGAATGAGACCAACACGAACCTTCTCCGCCGTCTCGAAACGCGTTTCCTCGTGCGCGACACCAATGGCGCGGCCTATGGCATCACCTACAAGTGGCGGCCCGACAACAGCGAGGCCGATCTGCTGGCCAATCCCCTGAGCGAAAATATCACCATCACCACCGCCACCGGCACGCGCGTTCAGCAATGGTATTATCCGGGCCGTGCGGATTGCCTGCGTTGCCACACTCCGGCGGCGGGTTACGTGCTCGGCGTCAACACCCGTCAGTTGAATGGCAACCTGACTTATCCGGCAACCGGCGTGACGGACAATCAATTACGTTGTTGGAATCACATCGGCCTGTTCAGCACGAATGCGCCGCCCACCGAAGCGGCCATTCCCGGTTACGACAAGCTGGTAAAAGTTTCCGACGTCAGCGCGACGCTCGAACACCGCGTTCGCTCCTATCTCGACGCGAATTGTTCCCAGTGCCATCGCCCAGGCGGCGTGCAGGAGGCGATTTGGGACGCTCGCTTTAACACGCCGCTCACGAGCCAGCACATCATCAATGGTCCGGCTCTCAACACGCTGGGTATTACCAACGCCATGATTGTCGTACCCCAGGACCTCTCGCATTCGATCCTGTATCTACGCGCCACCAACGTTGGCAACATCCAGATGCCACCGCTCGCGAGAAACGTCGTGGACACCAACTTTGTGAACACACTGGCAGAATGGATCAGCGTCGTAACTCCGCCACCCCCCTCCGGGCCGGTCAACTGGTGGAAGCTCAATGAAACCAGCGGCAGCGTGGCGATGGATTCCGCTGGCAGCGCCAACGGTGTTTATCAAGGCGGTGCCGTGCTCGGGCAGACCGGTGCCGGGCCTTACACTGGCAACTCCATTTACCTTGGTAGCGCGAGCGGCACCGTGGTCATCCCCACCCTCAACTACAATGCCAATACCCTGACCATTACCGCCTGGACAAAACGTAACGGACAGCAAGCGGACGGAGCGGGTGTGATTTTCTGCCGCACCGCTAATACGGTGGCGGGCCTCTTCCTCGATGCAGCGAGTAAGCTCCGCTACAGTTGGAACGACAATCCCATGACGTGGGGCTGGAATTCGGGACTGGGGTTGCCGGAGAATCAGTGGGTGCTGGTCGCGCTCGTCGTCGAAAAGACGCAGGCCACTCTATTTTTGCGTGATGGCGATCAATTGTTTTCCGCCACCAACGCCGTCCCAAACCAGGCCGAAGAATTTGACGGGGCACTCTACTTTGGCCGCGACCCCTACGACAACCTGCACCAATTCGCGGGCTGGCTCGACGATGTCCGCATCTACGATCGCGCCCTTGCCGCCACAGAAATTGAACAGCTCTATTCTGCAGCCTTAACTCCGCCGGTGATTACGTCCGGCATTTCGCGGCAGGGAAACGTCGTGCGCCTGAGTTGGGTCGGCGGCGGCGTACCGTATCAAGTGCAATTCAAAACAAATCTCAGCAGCCTGAATTGGCAGAATCTCGGAACAACGGTAAACACAAACAGCATCGTCATCACACCCACCAATTCCGCAGCGTTCTACCGCATTGTGGGCCAATGACGAGGCTGCCGCTCAACGCGCACGACGAGGATGGGATTACCACAGGGAATTTCTCTTCCGCCCGGCAATGCGATCAGGTCTTCGCCCGATCTTCTTTGGCATTCTGATCGACTGTTTGCCCATCACTCCGCGGCTCCAGCTTCGGGTAGGATAACACCCCATGGCGTCCGGATCGTCTTCCGACTTATCGTCACAACATGAAAGTCCCGCACCTGACGATGGCGCTTGGGTTTGGTGAACTCATTGTGGACGTTTACGACGCCTGCGGTAAGCACCGGGCCGGAGGAAAACGATGAAGGTCGCTGCCTTCTTCTTCCTCTCGTGTCTGGCCTGTCACGCCTCCGACCGGGCTTCGTGGTATGGAGAGAAGCACCGTGGCCTGCCAATGGCCAACGGCCAACCGTTTAATCCCGACAAGTGTACTGCGGCGTCGTGGTATTTCGACCTCGGCACCAAGGTTGTTGTCACGCATGGGGCGAGGAGCGTGGTTGTGGAAATTACGGATCGCGGTCCGGCGAGACGTTTGGTTAACGAGGGTCGGAAAATCGACTTGAGTCGAGCCGCATTCGCGAGGCTGGCCAATCCGGACGTCGGCCTCATCAAGGTGACCGCAATTAAACCAATCAGACGCGAAACGATTCGGCAAAAGAATTCAAACAAGGCGGCGGAGAGGAAACTCATTTCATCAAGCACCATTCAACCAAACCCACGAACATGAAAAACCCGGTCTATAAACTCATTGAACTCACCGGCACTTCCCCGACTTCCATTGAAGATGCCGTGGATCATGCGATTGAACGCGCCCACAAAACCATCAAGAACCTGTGCTGGTTCCAAGTGGTCGAAACGCGTGGCAACATTAGCAAGGGGAAGGTGCTCCACTGGCAGGTAACCATCAAAGTCGGTTTCACGGTGGAAGGATGAACGCAATCCCGCGTGAAAGCCGCAAACTAACTTTTAGGGTTTTGTGACCAAAGAAAACACGAACACAGGATTGAACATCACCCTCGGACAGATGATTCAGTTGTTGAACGAGGATCTGGCGGGCGAATATCAGGCGATCATCGCTTACTTGGTGTACAGCCAGGTGCTGAAGGGTGCCGTGGACACAGACATTGCGCGGGAGTTGGAAACGCACGCTGCGGAAGAACTCGCCCATGCCATAAAAATTGCCAAACAGATTGATTACCTCGGGGGCATGCCAGGCGTGACGCCCAAGCCGGTGATCATTTCCAGTGACCCGGTCACCATGCTGCGCGCGGATTTGGAAAACGAACGGGTAACAGTGGGGCGATATCGCGAACGCATCCGGCAGGCCGAGGCAATGGGGGAATTTGCGTTAAGCGAAACGTTGCGCGCAATCATCGTGCAGGAGCAGGAGCATGAAATTGATCTGGCTTCGGCGCTGGGGATTGACGTGCCTCTCCCCCAAACGCCCGTGGACAGAAATGGACTTAACCGAGTGAAAGGCAACCATGCCGCAAGGTGATAAATCCAGTTACACGGACAAACAGAAACGGCAGGCGGACCACATCGAAGCTAGCTACGAGAAAAAGGGGTTGAGCACAAAAAACTCTGAAGCCCGGGCTTGGGCGACGGTGAACAAACTTAGCGGCGGCGGCAAACAGAGCGGGTCCGGCAGGAAGAAAGCGCATTAGAATTTATGGCAGCCTTGATTGCCAAACAAATCAAACTCCACTTGCAAGCCGTTCCGAACTGGTCGAAACGCACGCAAACTATTTCCCGTACCTTCAAGTTTGAGGGGTTCCTGGATAGCATCAGCTTTGTCCGGTGCATCGCCGCGAAAGCGGAAAAAGCCCAGCACCATCCTGATATAAATATTCGCTGGAACAAGGTGACGCTGCTCTCACCACGCACGATGAGGGCGGGATTACCAAAAAAGATTTTTCGATGGCCCGGCAATGCGATGAAGTCTTCGCCAAATTTTCTTAGGCATCCTGAACTTGATTTATTATGATCAAAACTCCCGCCACAAAAAAAGATGAGGGCAGAACTTGATTGCGCAAATGCAATCAACGGTCGCGGCACTCCTCGCTTCCGGCAAAGGCATCCTGGCGGCGGATGAAAGCTTGCCGACCATCGAAAAGAGATTCAAGGCGCTCAACATTCCGTCCACCGAAGAGAATCGCCGCGCCTATCGCGAGATGCTGTTTACGACTCCAGGATTGAACGATTTCGTCAGTGGCGCGATCCTGTTTGATGAAACCCTCCGCCAAAAGACCGGGGACGGCATTCCTTTTTCAGAAGCTCTGGTGAAGCAGGACATCGTTCCCGGCATCAAAGTGGACAGAGGAACCACAGATCTAGCCAACTTCGCTGACGAAAAAATTACTCAAGGCCTTGACGATCTTCGCGACCGGCTCATCAAGTATGGACAACACGGCGCGCGTTTCACAAAATGGCGCGCGGTGATTACGATTGGCGCGCACATTCCCACCCAGACATGCATCGAAACGAATGCCCGGACGCTGGCCCTTTTTGCGGCGCTGAGCTAGGAAGCCGGGTTGGTGCCGATTGTCGAACCGGAGGTTCTGATGGACGGCAACCACACCATCGCACGCTGCGAAGAAGTCATGAGCGCCACATTGAAAAGCGTGTTCGCCGCGCTGTCGGACCATCACGTCGTTCTCGAACAAATGCTCCTCAAAACCGGCATGATCTTGTCTGGCGCGGAGTGCCCCCGGCAAGCCGACGTTGTGGAAGTGGCCGAGACGACCCTCCGGTGTCTCCGTCGCTTTGTACCGGCTGCCACTCCGGGAATCATGTTTCTCTCGGGCGGGCAAAGTGACGAAGCGGCCACGGAGCGATTAAACGCGATTTGCCGGACGGGCGGCGTTCCTTGGAAGTTGAGTTTCTCCTTCGGACGCGCGCTTCAAGCGCCAGCCCTCAAAATCTGGAAAGGAATTCCCAGCAATGTCCCGGCGGCGCAAGCGGCACTTCACCACCGCGCGCAATGCAACAGCTTCGCCGTGCAAGGCAAGCACTCTATTCCCGAAAGGTAAAATTATGACAAATGCCACCGAGCAACAACATCGTTCCCTCCTGCAAAGCATCGCCCACCGGGTCATGCTGGAGAAAGGACTGTTTCCGGATTTCCCTACCAAGGCACTTGCCGAGCTTGACGGAATCCACGGGCCGGCAACCCGAACCGAAGAGTCAACGCGCGATCTCAGGAAACTTCTTTGGTGCTCGATTGATAACGACGACTCGCGCGATCTGGATCAGCTTACCGTTGCCGAGACCCTGCCCGCTGGCGCGGTAAAGATTCTTGTTGCCATTGCCGATGTTGACGCGCTCGTCAAGAAGCAGTCGGCACTGGACGATCATGCGCGGCAAAACACCACTTCGGTCTATACCGCTGGCGGAGTATTTCCGATGTTGCCCGAGAAACTCTCCACTAATCTTACCTCGCTCAACTACGAATCCGACCGACTGGCCGTCGTCATTGAAATGATTTTCAATGCGGATGGAGCGCTTCAGGGTTCCGACCTCTATCGAGCGACGGTGCGTAATCAGGCCAAGCTGGCTTACCACAGCCTGGCCGACTGGCTGGAGGGTAACGGGCCGATGCCGCAAGGAATCGACGCAGTCGGCGGTCTGGACGAGAACCTTCGACTCCAGGATCGCGTGGCTCAAAAACTCAAGACCACCCGGCACGCGCAGGGTGCGCTGAATCTCGAAACGATTGAAGCGCGCCCGGTGTTTGATGGAGATGAACTCAAGGATCTGCAAGGCGATAAACCAAACCGAGCCAAAGAACTTATTGCCGACTTCATGATCGCTTCCAACGGGGTTGCGGCACGATACCTCGCGTCGAAAAAATTTCCGTCGGTCCGACGCGTTGTCCGTACCCCAAAACGCTGGGACCGGATCGTTGAACTGGCCGCCGAGCGCGGTTCGACGTTGCCCAAAGACCCCGACTCCAAGGCCCTCGAGCAATTTTTGGTGGCGGCCAGTGCGGCTGATCCACTCCGCTTTCCCGATCTTTCACTCAGTGTGATCAAGTTGTTGGGTGCGGGGGAATACGTTCTCCAACTTCCAGGCGACAGTGCCGTCGGGCACTTCGGTCTGGCGGTTAAGGACTATGCACATTCCACCGCCCCGAACCGCCGTTACCCGGATTTGATCACGCAAAGGTTGCTGAAAGCAGCGGTGGCGGGAGGCTCTCCGCCCTACAACAATGATGAACTGGGAGCGCTTGCGAAACACTGCACCGAGGCGGAGGACGCAGCAAACAAGGTCGAACGGCAGGTCAGAAAATCCGCCGCCGCGATGCTGCTGGCCTCGAGGATTGGAGAGCAGTTCGATGCTATCGTCACCGGCGCTTCAGACAAAGGGACATGGGTCCGCCTTTGGCATCCGCCCATTGAAGGAAGGCTGGAGCGCGGTTTTGAAGGCGTGGATGTCGGCCAGCGGCTTCGGGTACAGTTGATCCGCACGGATGTGGAGCGCGGGTATATCGACTTTAAGCGGGTGGGCTAACACCCCATAGCCCACACCCGGTATCCAGCCTATTGTCTTCCCGTGAGAAAGCGAATGCTTTCCACGAAAGAAAGTCAAAACACAAAAGAAAATTTATGAATCTATTATTCGAGCCGATTTTTGGCAGTGTCATCTGGGTTGGCGGAGGAGTTAGCGTCCTCCTCGTTATTGTTGTTGTGGTCCTATTGCTGCGCCGTTAATAACGAGCGTGGGCCACGGTTTCGGAGTCCATTGGAAAACTCGGAGCACCCGTTTCGTCCGCGTCCTCGACGACACCTTGCGAGGATTCGACGATGGATGGAGTATTACACAGATCCTCGAATTTCGGTGCCTCGACCATGACAGTTATGCAGGTTCAGGGTGAGAGACCTGGGGTGATCACCCCATTTCGCAAAGCCATTGCCGGGCCTATTGTGAAAATATGTCTACTGAAACAATCATCATTATTCTGGTTCTTGTCCTATTGCTCGGCGGTGGCGGGTTCTATTTTCGCGGACGACGTTAAGTCGCCAGCCCTGCGCCAACGCCACAAGAGCGATCTAAGTTTTTATAGTTGAACCACCCGTGCTGGCGGTTGCCGCTTGCGCGGCGCTCGTCGCACCCGGATTCAAAAGTGACAGAACCTCCGCGTGCGTCAGGGTTTCTCGCTCGAGTAGCGCTTGGGCCAGCTCTTCAGTGTTCGACTTATGCGACTGGACAAACTCGTGCGCTTTTTGGTCCGCGTCCGCGAGCAGTCGGTTGATTTCATTTTCAGCGTCCTGCAGCTCGGCCTCGTAGTAGAGTTTTTCTCCCATGCCCCATTCGTGAACCATCTTGCGGGCGATCTTGCGCGCCATCTCCAGGTCACCGGAAGCTCCGTTGGTAGTTGAGCCGAAGAACGTCCTCTCCGCCGCACGCCCGCCCATGAGTACCAGCAGTTGCTCAAGCAGCATCGCCTTGCTTTGCAAGTTCTGATCCTCGTCGGGCAACAGAACTGTCGCGCCCAGAGCCTGACCGCGCGGCACGATGCTGACTTTGTAGAGTGGCGGCAGCAGGGTGGTCTGCAAATGGAGGATGGTGTGGCCGGCCTCGTGGTAAGCCACCAACTCACGCTCCTTCGGATTGAGGACCAGCGATTTCCTTTCCTTCCCGTAACGGACCTTGTCGCGGGCGGCTTCCAGGTCGGTCTGGGTGATATGCGGCTCATTTTGCAGCGCGCAAGCAATAGCGGCTTCGTTGAGCAGGTTCGCCAAATCGGCCCCCGACATGCCTGGCGTGGTCCGGGCAATGACCTCCAATGACCGGGACGCATCGACCAACGGCTTGCCCACGGCGTGAGTATTCAGGATGGCACAGCGTCCATTCCGATCTGGATAGGGGACGTGGACTTTGCGGTCGAATCTCCCTGGACGCAGCAACGCTTCGTCCAAGTCATCTGGGCGATTAGTTGCTGCCATGACGACGACTCCCTGACTGCTCTCGAAACCGTCCATCGCTGCCAGCAGGGCGTTGATGGTCTGCTGATGTTCGCCATTGGTGTCGGAGTTACGATTCCTTCCAACGCAATCAAGCTCGTCAATGAAGATGATCGCTGGCTTGTGGCGATTCGCCTGCTGGAAAAGTTGGCGCACCCTGCGTGCGCCGACCCCGACGAACACTTCCGTGAAATCACTCCCCTGAACGCTGAAGAAGCTGGCGTTGGCCTCGCCGGCGATGGCTTTGGCCAGCATCGTCTTTCCAGTTCCGGGTGGTCCGATGAGCAAGACTCCTTTCGGCAGGGTTCCTCCCAACCGCTCGTACTTCTTGGGATCGCGAATGAAATCCACGACTTCCTGAACCTCGGCCTTGGCCTCATCAATGCCGGCCACGTCGCAAAAGCGCTCCACCGGTCGGGTCCGGATGCGGCTGTTCTTGCCTCGCCCAATGTTGAATTGAAAAACCACCACCCCCACCATTAGGCCAGCGATGATCAACGTCGAAATGATGTTCACCATCTGTCCGCGCGCCTCCTGACCCGACAGAATAACTTTGGTTCCGCTCGCCATGAAGAGCGCCTTTGCCTGACCCTCATCCAAACGAGTCGTTATGAAATACCGGCACTTGCCGGCGGAGCTTTCGTACGTGCCCTCAATGCGGTAAATGCCGGGATAAGGTGTCGGCTCAATCTGCGTCCCCTGCATCTTGTTGGCCTGCATGAGTTGATTGAGTTCGGCGTAGGTAATCTCCTGGGCCGAGGTATGAAAGCTGCGCGTCACTAGCAGGCTAATTCCGATCAGCAGCAGTCCCAACACAACGACGAATTTAGGATTTCGCAGACCACTCTTTAACAGGTTCATGAAAATGGTTTTTACTTTACGGTGAACTTAAAAGTGTTGGTTCGTCCTTGTTCCTGAACCACGACGGTCACGGACTTACCAACGGATTCATTCAACCGTTCCAAGAGAGCGTCGAAACTTCCGCCTTCCGGCTTGGCTTCAAGCACTTGCTCATTGCGCTGTCGGGATTCCCGCAAGCTGGCAGGCGGAGCCGGGCGCGCAGCGGCAGCCAGTTGCTCCCAAGTCGCCGGTCGTTGGGAAACATTGAGTTGGATGAAGTCCTGAGTGGGAATGGCGAAGCTCACGTTCTGCGCGTCGGCTTTCGTCCATGAGGCAATGCCGATGACTTCCCCACGAGGATTGAAGACCGGGCTCCCACTGTTTCCCGGCGAGATGGGACAAGACAGTTGATACTGTCGGAAGCCATGCACGCTCCGGATCTGGCTGATCAATCCATCGCTGATGCTAAAATCACAGCCTTTGGGTGCGCCGATCACATAAGCGCGAGCGGCCACCGCTGGCAATTCCCGGCCCAAGGTCGCCTGCCGATGGGGGAGTCGCTTTTCCAACCGCACCAGCGCCACATCGCGCGCGCCGTCAAAATCAATGCAGCCGGTCACTTCCACGCGTTGACCGTCGGCGAAGACGGCCCAAACGGAGCGCGCGTCGGCAATGACGTGCCACGCCGTCAGCGCGACATCGTCCGCCAGTGCGAGCACCGCACTGCCAACAAATTTTTCCCCGCTCTGGCTTTCCACTTCCAAAGTCATCACCGAGGGCAAGACCTTTACGTAGAGTTTTTCGGGCGTTAACGCCGCGTGCAATTTCGCCGGAGCACACGCGCTGACCAGCCATAAGCTCAGCCAGAAAATTCGATGGAATCGGACGGTCATTTGTGCCCCCACTTACCTGCCCACAACATGAGGTCGAGTATGGTAATGCGTCTTCTATCCATGCCATAACATTAACGGTCGCGGTTGAATTGCTTTGTCGGAGTTGGAGTGGTTGTTCTGTCAGCGTTTGGTTGACATTGCGGCTGGGGTGGGGATCACCGACGCGGAGACCTTGACGGACTACGTTGTGATTGATGCTATCGAGGTTTTTTCCAGCCGGAACAACTTCGCTTGCTGTCGGCACCGATTTAAGAATGCCGAGCAATACAACGTGGTGCGCAGAATTCCCGGACTAATTGTTCTGCCACCACAGCGAGCGCTAGTCAGTAAAACCCACCGGTAGGTAAAGGCCTCATAGCACGCAACAGCTTCTCCGCCTATGGTGCTAGCCGTGTGGATGAAAAACGCATTCCACGAAACCAAATAAAAAAAATATAATTATGATTGCACTTGTTCTAACACCCATTTTCGCGGCAGCAGGCTACTCCCTCATTTACCTCCTCGGAGGAGGAGGATTGGGTGTCGCTATCCTTATTTTCATTGTGGCGAAAATGGCAGGAAAATAATTTTTGCCACTCGTGATTCAGCCGAGCCAGTTTGTTTCACCGGCGATAACCCAAACCCATTTACGGTTGCGGCCCTAAAAAAATGATTCCAGTAGGGTAACACCTGATAGCACGCAATCGTTTCCCCGCTTAGGGTTGCCGCCGTTAAGAAGCAAAATGCTATTGGCAAACGAAAATCAAAACATCAAAAAACGAAAGAAAAATAATATGAAACGAAAAATTCAAATCCTCATCAGTGCCTCCGCCGCCTCGGTCCTGGCGTTCTCGGCGCTCGCCCAAGACTCACCCGATCCCAAAACAGATCGACCAGAATACACCCGGGATCAAGCGTCCAGAATACAGCGCTTGGATCGATTAAACGGCGTGGCCAAGGCCTCCGACATCATCGGGATGACCGTAAAAAAACAATCAGAACGAAAAGCTCGGCAAAGTGAACGACCTTGCCATGGATGTGGAATCCGGACGCATCGTCCAGGTGATTTTATCCACGGGTGGGTTAGTCGGAATCGGAGACACGTTGCACGCGGTGCCGCCGGGGACATTGCATCACGATGTCGCCAACAAAGTCCTGCACCTGAATGCCGACAAGGAGAAACTGAAGGGCGCGCCTACATATGACACCGCGAAGTGGGAAGAAAGCACGCAGTCCAACCGGGTGACTGAAGTCTATACCTATTATGGCGAACAGCCTTATTTCGCCGCCGACCGCAACGAATACAGAACTGATTCAGCTACTAGTGAGGACATAAAAATTGCGGAAACCTTGCCCCGCCATTTGGATGGGACCATCAATACGGATGGCGCGAAGTCGGTCGAGACTACTCGTAACAAGGAAGCCGTGCGCAATGTGGGGCAAACCCAGAACACGCGGTCAATCCGCAACCCTGACGGCACTTGGTCCCGGGAATATTACCAGAACGAGAACGGAACAAATGGTTCAGGGTCCAGCCTGGGCTACGTTCAGTTGGCCAGCAAGCTCATGGGTAAGTCGGTGAAGAACCGGCAGGACGAGAAGCTGGGCGACGTGAAAAATATCCTGGTGGATCTGTCGTCAGGCCGCATCGTGGCCGTGATCATTTCGTCCGGTGGATTCCTCGGGATGGGCGATGAACTCAGCGCCATCCCTCCCACCGCGCTGCGCTTCAGTTCGGATCGGGACACCCTCCAGCTTGATGCCTCGAAGGAAATGTTGGCAGCTGCGCCGCATTTCAAGGCCAACCAATGGCCTGACTTCAGTCAATCCCGCTACTCTGGCGAAGTGTATCGCGCATATCAGGTGGAGCCTTACTTCTCCACCAGCGCGACGACTGATGCGGACGGCACCCGGCGATATATTCGCGACCGCGATAACCGAATCCCAGCGACAACGCAGCCGGACAACACGGCACGAAACAGTCGTGATCGCCAGGACCAGACGCTGACACCGCTCAAGCAGGGCAACAGCAAGACGGACGTGGCCACCACGGCGCAGATTCGCAAAGAAATCATCGCGGACAAAAACATGTCCGTGAACGCTCGCAATGTGAAGATCATCACCATCGACGGACAGGTCACTCTGCGCGGGCCGGTTAAGAGTGCAGAGGAGAAACGCCTCCTCGGTGAAATCGCCGAACGGAGTTTACATTCCGGAAACGTGGATAACCAATTGGAAGTCGAATCGACTGACCGCAACTAATAATCTAGTCAAAAAACAAACAAACAAAAACAAACGAAAGTGAAATATATGTCAAAGAAATCCGTATTCTGCATCGCCACTTCGCGCGATCAGGCTGATCGCATCGTCGATCAATTAAAGGACGCGAACTTCTCCAACAACGACATCTCTGCTCTCTTCGCCGACAAGGGGACGAGCCGTGATTTCGCGCACGAGAAGAGCACGAAAGCCCCGGAAGGCGCAGTCGCCGGCGCGGGCACTGGCGGCGTCGTCGGTGGAGCGTTGGGTTGGATCGCCGGGATTGGCGCGCTGGCCATTCCGGGCGTCGGGCCGTTCATTGCGGCCGGTCCAATTATCGCTGCGCTGAGTGGCGCGGCCATCGGAGCGACCGTGGGCGGGATCGCCGGCGGGTTGATCGGCCTGGGCATTCCCGAGATCGAAGCCAAGCGCTATGAAGGCAAGCTCAAGCAAGGCAACATCCTCATCTCGGTTCACACCGAGGACTCCGAGGAAATCAAACGGGCGAAGGAGATCTTCACCCAAGCCGGGGCGCAGGACATCTGCACCACGGGTGAGGCGTCCGCGCCGAAAGACGCTCGCTCCGAAAAACACGAAACATATCAGGACGAGCCAGAGGTGGTTGGCACTCGCAGATAATTGTCGAAACAGCAATCCCTGCAGCCGGGAAAACTCGGCCGCAGGGCCATACCAAATCAAAAATAACCGATAAACAAAACACACATGAAAACACTCAAAGATCTATTTCTGGATGAACTGGCGGACATGTACGACGCCGAACAGCGCATCGTCCGCGCGCTACCCAAGATGGCCAAAGCCGCCACTTGCACTCACCTGCAAGCAGCGATCCAGTCCCATCTGAAAGAAACGGAAGGCCACGTCACAAAACTCGAAAAAGTCTTCAAAGCCTTCGATGAAAAAGCCAAGGCGAAGAAATGCGAAGCCACCGTGGGGCTGCTGGAAGAAGGCGACGAAATCGCGGCTGATTTCAAAGGGTCGCCGGCGATCAACGCCGCGTTGATTTCCGCCGCTCAGAAAGTTGAACACTACGAGATTGCCTCGTACGGCTGCCTCCATGAATGGGCGGGGCTGTTGGGGAACCAAGAGGCCGCAGGTCTGTTGGAAAGCATTCTCGGTGAAGAGAAGTCCGCCAATGAGGCGCTCACCGAGTTGGCGCGTTCCAGCAGTAACTCAGAGGCTCTCGAAGAATCCGATGAAACGCCATCCGAGGACGGCGCGACTGACGAACGACCTGGGCATCAGCGGCGAGGCATTCAACCGGCAGGCTCCGGTCGCAAAGCCGCGTACTCCACGAAGAACTAGCAAACACGGCCCTGCGACCCCGAAAGGTGGCCGCAGGGCATATCCAAAGCAAACAATTGAAACGGAATAAACAATCAAAACGAAAGAATACTATGAACGAACGTACCTATACAGATCACAACGATATTGGATCACTGACCGAGGATGCGCGCGCCTTGATGACCGCCACCGCTGACGTAGCCGGAGAAAAAGTTGCCGAAGCACGCAAGCGTTTCAACGCTGCACTAGAAGGCGGCAAGGAAATCTACGGCATGGTTAAAGACAAGGCAGTCGAGGGAATGAAGGCTACGGACAAGGCTGTGCGTGAACATCCCTATCAAGCCATTGGGATCAGCCTTGGGGTTGGCGCGCTCATCGGCTTTTTAGTCGCTCGTCGGAACTCCCGCAACGGCGACTGATCCCGCCATTGAACAGGCCACCGCCTTTCATGTATCAACATCAAGAACTGACCCTGTTCTTCGCCCCCACCTACGGCTCAGCCCATCCAGCCAACATGCCTGGTTCTGGGCCGTGGGTGAAAAAACGTAAGTCATCCCCTCGCAAAAAATACCGGGGCTGGCGCGAGTTTGGACTTGTCCTGCTCGTGCTGGGTGGTGCTCGACGCCATCGTTGGCGACCTCAAAGCCTCGCTCGACAAACCATATTCCCAATAAAGAACAAAAGGAACTCCTCGCCATCATGGAAAGCACCCGACCCCAAATCGTCACTCAGAAATAGGTCGGGCGAGAACGAAAATGAAACTCTGCACGAAAACGTGAGCGGCGGGCTACCGCGCGAAATAGAATGAAGATATTCCTCCGCAACAACGGTCTCTCGCTGGTGATGTTTGGATTGTTTCTCGTTTTTCTCCTTGGTCAGACCGTGACAGGTTTTTACGAAAACAACGAAGATCAAAAAGCCCACGGCAGATCCTCGCTGACCCTGCGGGCTTATCTCGTCAGTGGTCACTATCTGGAATCGGTTTTTGAGAATTGGGAGAGCGAGTTCCTGCAAATGGCTGCTTACGTCGTCTTGACAGTTTTCCTTTTCCAAAAGGGTTCCTCGGAGTCCAAAGACCCCGACCAGCTGGACCCAGTGGATGAAGACCCGCGCAGGCACCAGCATGACCGAAATGCACCCTGGCCTGTAAGAAAGGGCGGAATGCGCCTGATTCTTTATGAGCATTCACTTTCCCTCGCTTTATTCGCTCTATTCCTCCTTTCGTTTTTGGGACACGTAGTCGGCGGAAGCCAGCATTACAATGATGAGCGAGCGGAACACGGGCAATCCGCGCTCTCGCCTGTTCAATATCTAAGCACGGCGCGTTTCTGGTTTGAATCGTTTCAAAACTGGCAAAGTGAGTTCCTCGCCGTGTTTGCGATCGTGTTCCTTTCCATCTGGCTCCGCGAAAAAGGCTCCCCTGAATCAAAACCAGTGGCCGCTTCCCACCGTAACACCAAAGGTTGAGCCTGCATGAAAGAGTATGATCTTTATGTTCCGCTGCGCTCCAACCGTGGAGCACCTTTTCCTGCCGCCCGCCTGGCGCGTCTCAAAAAATGCCTGCTCCAGCGTTTTGGCGGGCTGACTCATTTCCCGCAGCGCAACGAGGGTTTCTGGAAACTGGGCGCAGTAACGTTCCGGGAGGAAATTGTGATTCTGCGCGTGCTCTCCGACGGAGAAAAACCGGCCCAGAAGTTTTGGCTGGCGCTGAAGAAAGATTTGAAACGGCGCTGGCGGCAAAAAGAAATTCTAATCGTGGTGCGCGACATCGCTCTCGTCTAACGGCAGGAAAAAACAACGGGAGCAAACACGCTGTTGAAATAACCGCCGCTATTGCTTACCTCTGCGCTTGCACGGGTAGAACACCCCATAGAACCAATCATCCTCGCGCTCTAGTGTCCGGGAGTGGAAATTGTGACTTTCCAAAATGGAAAAGCAGTTTCCATCACAATGAAAATTGACGGACGAACATTATGAAAAACACAGCCATAACCCAACGAGATAACGAAACCAAACAACCGGGCGAGATGGATGCTGAACTTCACGAACTGTTCCTCGACGAACTAGCGGACATCCTCAATGCGGAACGACAATTGACCAAAGCCCTTCCAAAGATGGCGAAGGCGGCCGCGTCCGAGGAGCTGCGTGAAGCGTTTGAAAACCATTTGAACGAAACCAAAACTCACGTCACCCGCCTCCAGGAGGTCTTCAAATCTCTTGGCGAATCGCGGCAGGATAAGAAATGCAAAGCGATGGAAGGACTGCTTGAGGAAGGCGAAGATTTGATGGAGCAAATGAAGGACAGTTCCGCCCTGGATGCCGCCCTCATCGCGGCCGCTCAAAAAGTGGAGCACTACGAGATCGCTTCCTACGGCACTGTCATCGCCTGGGCCGCGCAGATGGGCCACGAAGAAACACAGGCCCTGCTGGAGGAAACCCTCGCCGAGGAAAAGGCGGCTGATGAAAAGCTCACCGGCATCGCGGAAAACGTCGCCAATTAGGCTGCTGAACGAATCGCGGGAGAAAATAAAAATTGCAGTGAGCGCCGGTTTCAATCCGGCGCTCACTTTGCCAGTAACAAAACAGGAAACCCAGGATCATTATGTATCATCACATCAAGAAACTCATGTACACCGTTCACGTCGGCACCCCCGAACCCCGATTCGGGAACATGCTGCTGGAACAGTTCGGCGGAGCCAACGGGGAGCTTGCCGCGGCCATGCAATATTCCATTCAGGGTCTGAACTGCGAAGACCCGGAACGCAAAGACCTGCTCATGGATATCGGCACCGAGGAACTGAGCCACCTCGAAATCGTCGGCACGCTGGCCCGGATGCATCTCAAGCCCATGAAGAAAAGCCGTGAGGCGGCGGAAGCGGATCCGTTGGTGGCGATTGCCGGGGGTGGCGGAGTGACGTTGTGCAATTCGATGGGCAACTCCTGGACGGCGGATTACCTCAAAGTGACCGGAGAACTGGACGTGGATTTGCGAAGCAACATCGCCGCCGAAGCCCGCGCGAAGATCGTTTACGAACGCCTGATTAACTACTGCGACGATCCCGGCACCAAAGACGCGCTCCAGTTTTTGATGACGCGTGAGATTACACACTTGAAGGCGTTTATGGCGGCGCTGGAGAGCATGGGCAAAGACCCGCTGGTGATTGGGGAGATTCCGCCCACGCCTGGTATTGTGGAGCAATTCTTTAACGACTCCACGGGGCAGGGAGACAACGGGGACATGGACGCGCGCGGTCCCTGGAACGAGGGCGATGGTGTGATATTTGTCGAGGCATCAAGCCAACCGATTGCCACTGCCACCGCTCAGGAAGTGACGAGAGAGATTCAGCAGGCGGCGCGTAAAGGATCTTCGCGCTCAACCAGGCCGATTGCTTCGAAAACGCGTCGAGGATAAAATCATGCGCGCCATCTGGAAAGGCACCATCAGTTTTGGGCTGGTTTCCATCCCTGTCGCCCTTTTTCCCGCGACTCGCCGGGAGGATCTGAAGTTTCGTCTCCTGCGCGAATCGGACCTCAGCCCCGTGAACTACAAACGGGTGGCCGAAGCCGATGGCAAGGAAGTGCCTTGGGACAAGATCGTCAAAGGCTATGAGTACGAAAATGGAAAATACGTCGTGCTTAAGGCGGACGATTTCGCGCGCGTGGATGTCGAAGCCACGCGGACAGTGGACATCATCAACTTTGTGAAGCTGGCGGAAGTGGATCCTTTGCTGTTTTACAAACCCTACTACATGGAAGCGGAAAAGGGCGGGGACAAGGCTTACGTGCTGCTGCGGCAGGCGCTCGACGAATCAGGGATGGTCGCCATTGCCAAGGTCGTGATTAAAACGCGGCAGCACCTCGCCGCCCTCAAGCCTCAGAAAACGGGACTAATGCTCGAACTGATGCGTTTTCCAGACGAACTAGTGGACCTCGCCGAATTCAAGCATCCCCAAGCCAAGGCCATTGCCAAACCAGAGCTGGCGATGGCGATGAAGCTCATTGAGAGCATGTCCGGGAAATGGCACCCGGAAATGTTCAAAGACGATTATCATGAAATGCTCGAAAAGATGGTTGAGCAAAAAATCCACAGCGGGGGCAAAGCAGCGCCAGCGTCCCGGAAGCGGGCTGATTCTTCCAACGTGATTGATTTAGTTTCTGTTCTGCAACAGAGCATCAAGGATGCGAAGGGCAAATCTCGCTCAACTTCCAAATCCGCAAAAAAGGCGGCGTGAAGCCGCCCCGCCATGTCGCTCAAAGAATATTCCGGCAAACGTGACTTCGAGAAAACTGCCGAGCCTCCCGGCCAGCTTGCTCCCACCCGTCAGCGCCGCCGGTTTGTAATCCAGAAGCACGCTGCGTCACGGTTGCACTATGATTTCCGGCTGGAGCTAAACGGCACCCTCAAGTCCTGGGCCGTGCCCAAGGGAATTCCATTTACCAAAGGCCAACGGCGTCTGGCCGTGGAAGTTGAAGACCACCCCGTCTCATACATTAATTTTGAGGGCACGATTCCTCAAGGCCAGTACGGCGGTGGCACCGTGATGGTCTGGGACCGGGGAACCTTTGAGCCGTTGAGTGATGCACCGCTCAAGGAATTGGCGGGGGGTAAACTTCATTTCGTGCTCAAGGGAAAAAAATTGCAAGGCGAATGGTATCTCATCCGGCTGCGCGACGGAAAGCAATGGCTCTTGATTCGAGGCAAAGACGACATGCCTCCGGTCTCAAAAAAAATGGACGACACCTCGGTGCTGTCCGGCCGTTCGATGGCCAATTTGTCCAACAGGAATGGTGTCGGGCGCTCGCGCGTTTCGACCAAGCCCGCCCGGCCGGCATCCCATGGCAATTCCGTCAAGTCATCTGCCGTGTCGTTCATCGAGCCGATGAAGGCCAAATTCGTGAAGTCTCCGCCGCGCGGCCAGTGGCTGTATGAAATCAAGTTCGACGGCTTTCGCGCGCTGGCTTTGAAGAGCGGCGACGGGGTTCGGTTGCTCTCGCGGAATGAGAAGGATTTCGGCGGCAAGTTTCCCGAGGTGCTGGAGGGAATCGCGCAGTTGGAAGTTCAGGATGTGATGCTTGATGGGGAAATCGTGGCGTTGGATACGAATGGGCGGTTCTCCTTTCAACTGCTACAAGCCTCTGACCTTGGTCAGGAACGTCCGCCGATTTTCTTTTATGCTTTTGATCTGCTGCAATTGAACGGGAAGGATTTGAGGGACCGACCCGTCACCACCCGCAAGGCGGCGCTGGCGAAGCTTCTGAAAAAGCCGCCCGGAGTTCTCCGTTTTTCTCCGGCCCTCTCCGGCGAGGTTTCCGTTCTGTTAAAGCACGCCCAACGCCTCGGGGTTGAGGGCTTAATCGGCAAGCGCAAGGACTCCGTCTATGAAGCCGGGCGGCGCAGTGGCGCTTGGATTAAACTGAAACTTCTCCGTGAGCAGGAGATGGTCATTGGCGGCTACTCAAACCCGTCCGGGACGCGAAACCATTTCGGCGCGCTGCTGGTGGGCTACTACGAGCGCAAGCAACTGAAGTTCGCGGGAAAAGTTGGCAGTGGTTTCGACGAAGTCCTGCTGAAACGCCTCCACGGCCAGTTCCAAAAGTTGCTCATCCCGAAATGCCCCTTCGAAAATCTACCCGAGAAGAAAAAGGGCCGCTACGGGCAGGGTGTCACCCCGGCGGAAATGAAGCGGTGCCATTGGTTGAAACCGGAACTGGTCGGCCAGATCAAATTTTCCGAATGGACGCGGGACGCCAAACTGCGCCACCCCGTCTTCCTGGGTCTGCGCGAAGACAAAAAGGCCGCGGACGTCGCGCGGGAAGAGGCGGATTGATATGCCCGACAGAACACAACTGGTGGTCAATGGGGGGGGAGATCGAAGTCTCCAATTTGCGGAAGATTTTTTACCCGGAGACGGGCTTCACTAAGGGCCAGGTCATTGACTACTACATTCAGATTTCGCCCTACTTGCTGCCGCATTTGCAAGGCCGCCCCCTCACTCTCAAGCGGTATCCGGACGGTGTGAATGGAATTTTCTTCTACGAAAAGCAATGTCCGTCGCACCGACCCGCCTGGATCAAGACAGCGAAGGTCAGCAAATCGGAAGGCGGAGAAATCAATTACTGCCTGATCAACGATTTGCGCGCGTTGGTCTGGGCCGCCAACCTCGCGGACCTCGAACTGCACACGTTCCTGCACAAAGCATCCGCCTTGGAGCAACCTGCGGCACTGGTGTTCGACCTCGACCCTGGCCCTCCCGCGGACATCCTGCAGTGCTGTCAGGTGGGTCTGCGCCTCAAGGCGCTTTTTGTTTCTTTCGGCCTGAAATGTTTTCCCAAGACATCCGGGTCCAAGGGCCTGCAAATCTACGTGCCATTGAATACTCCGGTGACATACGAGAAAACCAAAGCGTTTGCCCATGCCGTCGCGGTCATGCTGGAGGAACAATCACCGGATTTGGTCGTGTCCCGGATGCAAAAAAATCTTCGTCACGGAAAAGTGCTGGTGGATTGGAGCCAGAACGATCCGCACAAAACCACCGTCAATGTTTATTCACTACGCGCCAAGGCCCATCCCACCGTTTCGACTCCAATAACCTGGGCGGAAGTCGAGGCAGTCCTCAAGAAGAAGAATGCCGGCCAGCTCAGTTTCGAAGTCCTCGACGTTCTGAAACGAGTGAAAAATCTGGGCGACCTGTTCGCACCCGTATTGACCTTGAAACAGAAGTTGCCTGCCATCCCACTATGACGGCAAAGAAATAAATTCCACCGACGTCGGCATGCGCATCGGTAACCCTGAGTTCGACGCCGTCATTGGCGACCTCAAGGCCTCGCTCGACAAACTCCAAGTTTAAAGAACAAAAGGAACTCTCGCCATCTTGGAAAAGCACCTGTCCCCCGATCTTCACCCAAAAGTAGGATGGGGCGCTTGGCTCGCGCGGAGTCGGCGCAACCCGGCGACCTGAAAGTTTTGGAGGCGACAGCCTCTCAGGGTCGCTCTACCACCGAGTCGGAATGGTGGGATCGCATTCGGAAAATGACGGACACGATAGCACAGGAACATCGCCTGCCGATCGTCGCTGTATCGAACCTATCCATCTCAGACACGTTTCAAGGTGAGAATCCTGGGGTGAACACCCCATTTAAAACGCACTGCTCCTAAAATAACGTGCAGCCATTAAATACAGACATTACCAAAAAATAAGAGTTAGGTATTATGAGTTTACATGAAGGTATTATCAATGCGGAATCCAGGAGCTGCCAAGACTCTTGGACGAACCAGGTTATGTTCGAGTTCGCTTCGGTTTTGGATGATTTCCTGGATGAAGAAGTAGTGGACAACCAAGGCATGGCCATTGGCACGCTTGCCTGTTACTGGCCATCGGCCCGTGGGCCGCAAGTCTTCCTCGGGGTAAAAGTGAACGGGCAGGAAAGCCTCCGGGTCGTCCCCGGTCGCCGCTCCCAAGTGGACGACCGGCAGTCATGCATTCGCCTCGCCTTTGACGCGGAGGACATCGAGGCCGCCCCTTGTTTCGACTCGGCACGGGAGTTGGATACTACTCTTGAACGCACGGTTTACGAGCATTTTGGCGTTGCCGTAATCCCGCCTCGAAAGGAAGCTGAGCATCCCGCCCACTCATCTGAAGCAGTCAGCGCAGCGGCAAACAGTGCCGCCTCCATCGTTTGCGTTGCGACTGCGCCGGGAGTGCAGCTCGTCGCACCAGTTCAAGAAATCCTTGATAAAATGAACCCAGCTTTATGAATTCTTCGCTCGCGACCAGCCCGTTCCATCTCACCCAAAAACTCGAAGTCCAGACGGTCTAGATCATCGACCATCTGCGCTGACGTGGAAAAAATCACGGAACCGAAGGCCCAGCGTTGTTCGAGACCTTCGTGGTTGCACGCAAATGCGGGGTGAACCAAAGTTTGGGGGGCGACAGCATCTAGGAGTTGGCTACCACCGAGTCGGAATGTTGGGATCTCATCCGGAAGAATGACGAGTGCGATTAGCACAGGAACATCGCCTGTCGTCAATCGTCGGTACATGGAGCGTATCCGTCACACACGTTAGGCCGAATCCATGCAGTTGGGATTTCTTTTAACCACGGATGGACACGGATAAACACGGATCAGCAGGCCGTAACGGTTTCAAGATGTCTCCCACCAAACG
>JAYVSV010000010.1:0-6573 GCA_043775015.1 Verrucomicrobiota bacterium | reverse complement strand
TTCGTTTTTCATATCGGTTATTTGGGGACACAGGTTTGGTTCTGGAGGACGGAGGAATGCCCTCCCGTTCATTTTAGTAGCAGTGTCAAGATGCGCACGCGGGAGTTATCGTCGGATGGTTTTTATTCCCTCACATGCGCATCCGAGATTAGGCTTAGATTTTATTAGATATGCCGCCGCTAATATCTAGATAGGCTGCAAATTTTTGCCCGACTTTGTTTTCGCTTTAAAAAAACTCCTAGCCGTTTCATCGTCCGTTGCCATAATTCCGCCCGCCATGAACAACGCAACCAACCCGTCTCTCCGCGATCTGGAACAAGCCATTCGGAATGTTCCTGATTTCCCGAAGCCAGGCATCCAATTCAAAGACATCACGCCGCTACTGGCCAATGGCCGACTCTTCGCCAAGTGCATCGACCAACTTTGTGGCGATTTTAAGCCGGGCGATGTCGATGCCGTCGTGGGGATTGATGCGCGCGGCTTTATTTTCGCCGCTGCCGCCGCCTTAAAACTTCAGTGCGGTTTCGTTCCGGTACGCAAACAGGGCAAACTTCCTTTCACAACCCACGAACAAAGTTACGATCTCGAATACGGCTCCAACACCATTGCCATCCACACCGATTCCATCCGACACGGCAGTCGCGTGTTGCTCATCGACGATCTTCTGGCCACAGGGGGAACCGCCGCCGCCGCCGCCGAACTCTTGAAAAAAGTCGGCGCAAACATTTTGGAAATCACCTTCTTCATCGAACTCGGCTTCCTGAACGGGCGGGATAAATTGAAAGGCTTCCCGGTGCGTTCGCTCGTCGTTTATTAAAATCAATCGCAGAGACGCAACGACCCGGAGTGATGACAAAGCCATTTGCAAATTTCTCTCCGTGTTTCGGCGTCTCTGCGGTTAAATAAAAATGTTGCCTTTGCTCCATTCCATCGACGTCGCCGTTTTCCGCTTCATCAACGGCACCTTGAGCAATCCGTTCTTCGACAGTCTGATGCCGTTTGCCAGTGGGAACGTGTTTTTCATTCCTGTTCTGGTCATGGTCGGTGTGGCGCTCCTCTGGAAAGGTGGAGTGCGCGGACGAATCTTTGTCCTGCTCGCGCTGATCTCCGTCGCGGTGGCCGACGGTTGGATTTGCAATGCTCTCAAAGAAGCGGTGGCGCGACCTCGCCCCTCTTATGATCTGCCGGACATCCATCTTTTGGTCGGTCGCGGTGGCCGCAACGGCATGCCTTCGGCGCACAGCGCAAACTGGTTCGCCGGAACCATGATGGCGTTTATTTTTTACCGGCGCAGTTGGCGATTCATGTTGCCGCTCGCGTTACTGGTTTGCTTCTCACGAATTTACAACGGCGTCCATTATCCCGCCGACGTTTTGGTCGGGGCAAGCATCGGCGCAGGCTCGTCAGCGGCGGTTTTTCTGATGGCGAACGCGATCTGGCAATTCATCGGCCGCCGCTGGTTCCCGATCTGGTGGCAAAAATTTCCCGCACTCTTGCCTGCAAAAGATTCGGGCAACCCCACCCCATTCCTCGACGCTCGTTCCTCGACCCTCGACCAACAATGGTTGCGCGTCGGTTACATTTTAATTTTCGCGCTGCTCGCCTTCCGACTGTTTTACATCGCGTCCGGCACGATTGAGTTGAGCGAAGACGAAGCGTATCAATGGGTTTGGTCGAAACATCTGGCGCTCTCCTATTACAGCAAACCGCCGATGATTGCTTATACCCAATTCCTCGGCACATCCATCTGGGGCGACACCGAACTGGGCGTCCGTTTTTTTTCGCCCGTGATCACCGCCATTGTCTCACTCCTCCTGTTGCGCTTGGTTGCGCGCGAAGCCAATGCCCGGGTTGGAATTATCCTGATCGCCATTCTCACCGCGACGCCGCTGGCTTCCGTCGGGTCCGTCTTGATGACCATTGACCCGCTCTCGGTGGTATTTTGGGCCGCCGCCATGCTCGCCGGCTGGCGTGCTGTTCAAGTGGATGCCACCACGCGCGATTGGATTTGGGTCGGCGTTTGGATGGGACTCGGCTTCCTCAGTAAATACACCAATCTCTTTCAGCTTCTTTCGTGGGTTGTCTTGTTCATTCTCTGGCCGCCCGCGCGAAAACATCTGCGCCGTCCCGGTCCGTACCTGGCGCTTTTGTTTGTCGCTGTCAGTCTCATTCCCGTGCTGATCTGGAATCAACAACACGGCTGGATCACCATTGAACACGTTTCCAACAACGGCGGTTTCGGTCGTAAATGGAAACCGACGCTCCGTTTCACCGCCGAATTTCTCGGCGCTGAAACCTTTCTGCTCAATCCATTCTTCTTCCTCGCGATGATTTGGGCGAGCGTGGCCTTCTGGCGTTCGCGGCGGGAAAATCCGTTGCTACTCTTCCTGTTCTGCATGGGCGCGCCGATTTTTTTATTCTTTTTCGTGTTCAGCTTTCGTTCCCGAATTTTGCCCAACTGGATCGCGCCGTCGGTCGTCCCTTTGTTTTGTTTCATGGTTTTATATTTCTACCCGCGATGGGAACAGAGCCGGCGAGTTCTCAAGCCTTTCCTCGTTAGCGGATTGATCTTCGGAACTTTAATGGTGGTTCTCTTGCATGACACCGACTCACTCGGGAGCGTCGCCAACCGGCTGCTTCCGGCACAAGTTGACCCGCTGCATCGTGTTCGAGGTTGGAAAGAGGCTGCGCGGGTGATCGATGGCGCCCGCGAAAAATTGCAGGCGGAAGGCAAACCGACCTTCGTCATTGGCAATCATTATGGGACGGTGGGATTGATCTCGTTTTACTCACCAGATTCCCGTAAAGAGGTTCGAGACAATCCGCTGGTTTATTACCGCTCCGCTTCGTCTCCTAAAAACCAGTTTTATTTTTGGCCGGGCTACGAAATGCGGGTCGGTCAAAACGCGATTTACGTTCATCAAATTGATTTGCCGGATTTGCCGAAAGGCTGGGTTCAGAAATGGCTGCTCGGCGAAAAAGAGATTTCCAAAAACGAACCTTCCAAATTGCCGCCACTTCCTCCTGAACTGCAAAAACAATTCGCTTCGATTACCGATCTGGGCGTGCAGGACATTTTTTATCGCAAGCGATTGTTGCGGCGCGTGCAACTTTTCGAGTGTCGCGATTTGCGCGATCCGTCGCGATGAACCTGGAGAGTTTCCAGAAGTCGTTTGCTGTCACTGATTACGATCTCGCCGGCACCCTGACTTCGGGTCAGGCTTTTCGCTGGCGTTTTCAAGAAGGGGCGTGGGAGAGCGTGATTCATTCGCGCTGGGTTCGCCTGAAGCAGAGCAAAAATCAAATCGCCGCGCAAACCGTCGTTCCCATTTCCGATTGGAAATGGTTAACCGATTATCTCCAACTCGAAGTTAATTTGCCCAAAGTTCTTTCCGCTTTCCCTGACGACGAACCGATGCGTGCCGCCGTCACCGCGTGTCACGGCTTGCGTTTGCTGCGGCAGGACCCGTGGGAATGCCTCGCGTCTTTCATTCTTTCGTCCACCAAGCAGATCGTGCAGATCCAGCAAATCGTTGGTCTGCTTTGCGAGCGATTCGGGCAGCCGTTGACCGTTCCAGTTGGCCACGAATTGGTCTTCGCTTTTCCAACCGCTGAACAAATTTCCGAGAGAAGTGAAGCCGATTTGCGCGCCTGCAAAATGGGGTTTCGCGCTCCGTATCTGCTGGGGACGGCGCAGAAGATTTCAAACCGCGAGGTGAATCTGGAAAAGTTGCACACCTGCTCCGTCGAAGAGGCGCGGGCTGAATTGTTAAAATTTCCCGGAGTCGGGCGAAAAATTGCCGATTGCGTTTTGCTCTTTGCCTACGGTTTTCAAAGCGCGTTCCCGGTGGATGTCTGGATTATGAAAGCGTTGCAGCAACTTTATTTTCCGAAACGGCGCGTTCATCTGAAGCGGCTGCAAAAATTCTCCCAAACGCATTTCGGGCCGAACGCCGGTTACGCGCAACAATATCTATTTCATTACATGCGAATGAAAAAGAACGAGGTCGCTCGTTGATTTGAACGGCTAATCCGATTTAAATTGAGCCGTGAAGACGCTCGAAGTTTTGTTAACGCCCGCTGAATTCTCGTTGCTCAAAGAACGCGATCTGAGCGACACCGTTTGCGTGGTGTTCGATATTTTGCGCGCCACGACCTCGATGATGACCGCTCTCTCGAATGGAACGGAAGGAATTATTCCCGTCTCAGAAATTCCCGAGGCGATGGCGCTTCGTGGAAAAAATCCCGGGGTGCTGCTCGCCGGGGAACGCGAAGGATTGCGGATTCGCGCGGAGCAAACCGGCGGCGTTGATTTCGATCTGGGCAACTCGCCGCGCGAATTTACTTCCGAGAAAGTTCGCGGCAAAACCATTGTGATGACCACGTCCAACGGAACCCGCGCCCTGCAAGCCTGCGTCGGCGCGCGCAAGATATTGATCGGCTCGTTTCTAAATCTTCGTCCACTGACGAATTGGATTATCGAACAACAACCGCCGAATTTGATTTTGGTTTGCTCGGGAACGGGTGAACAGGCGGCGCTCGAAGATACGCTGGCGGTTGGCGCTCTTTGCGAAAAAATCTGGGTGCATTACGCGGGTGGCAAAGTGGCCGATTCCGCCGAGATTGCGCGGCGGCTTTATCCGTTGATGCAAATGGATTTGATTGGCGCGATGAACCATTCGCAGAACGGTCGGCGACTGCTTGCCAATGCCGCGCTGCGCAACGATGTCTGGTTCTGTCTGCAACGCGAGACGCTGAGTTTCATGGCGGAATGCAAAGCAGGCGTCGTGCGGAAGATGGAATAGAAAAATAGAGACACGAATTTCACGAATTAACGCGTATTGGGTCTGGCAATTTTAAATTCGTGCCATTCATGTCTTTTCCATTTTGGAATCTCAACCTTTTGGGGTGTGATTAAAAGTGGGTGAGGGAGCGCGGACATTCCTGTCCGCCCGCGCGTCCTTCCGCCCAGAGCGCTTGATATTTTAGCCAAGCCCCGGAGGACAGGAATGTCCGCGCTCCGTTCCTTCACCCACTTTTAATCACACCCAACCTTTCGTCGCAAAACAGTTCGCCTTTGACAGCGGCAATACGGATGGGCAAGGTTTCAATCCAAAATTATGGCTGATTTAGTTGGAAATATTCTAGTGGCACAGTCGGGCGGTCCGACTGCGGTGATCAACGCCAGCGTCGCCGGTGTCATTCAGGAAGCGGGACGGCATCCGGATCAAATCGAGGAAATTTACGGCGGGCTGAATGGCATTCTCGGCATCTTGAATGAAGAGCTGATCGACATTCAGGAAGAACAACGCAGCACCATCGAAGGATTGAAGCACACTCCCGCCGCCGCTCTGGGAACCTGCCGTTACAAAATTGATTTCAAGAAGAAGCCGGAGAAAGCGGCGCGCGACATGGATCGGTTGTTCCAGGTGTTTCAAGCGCACAACATTCGCTACTTTTTTTACGTCGGGGGAAATGATTCGCAAGACACCGCGCACAAAATTCACGAGCAAGCCTTGCAACGCGGTTACGCACTGCGCGTGATTGGCGTCCCTAAAACCATTGATAACGATTTGCCGCACACCGACCAATGTCCCGGCTTCGGATCGGTGGCGAAATACAACGCCACGACCGTGATGGAAATTGCCGACGACGTGAGCAGCATGGCGACGGACGACGGTTCCTGCTGCATTATCGAAGTGATGGGACGCGGGGCAGGGTGGATTGCGGCGAGCGCGGTGCTGGCGAAACGTCTGCCGACCGATGCGCCGCACGTGATTTTGTTGCCGGAAATTCCCTTCAACGAAGAAGCCTTTCTGGCGCGAGTCAAGGCGACCGTTTCCGAACTGAAATATTGCGTGGTCGTCGTTGGTGAAGGATTAAAGAAACCCGATGGCACCGAGTTCAGCGCCGATGCAACGCGCCTCGATTCGTTTGGACATCCCGTTCTTTCCGGCGCTGCCGATAGCCTGGCCGAAATCGTCACCGAAAAATTGAACACCAAGACCCGCACGGTAAAGCTGGGTTACGCGCAACGTTGCGCCGCTCATTACGCGAGTGCGACCGATTCCGAGCAAGCGGCAGCGTGCGGAACCGCAGCGGTGCGCGCGGCGATGGATGGCCAAAGCGGGTTCATGGTGAAAATCGTTCGCACCCAGACGAATCCCTATCGTTGGACGACCGGGTTGCAACCGCTGGCCGACATCGCGAATGTCGAACATTTTATTCCGCGCGATTGGTTGAGCGAAGATGGTTTCATGCCGAACGAAAAGTTCGTGGAATATTGTCGTCCACTCATCGAAGGCGAAGTCAAAGTGCCGACCGAAGGTGGTTTGCCGAAATACGTCGTGCTGGAAAAAATTGCCGTGGAAAAGAAACTGGCGGCGCGGGATTGAGCGTTCGAGGGGTGGCCGTTACAGCGCAAAGAACCGGCGGACCCTCGCGAGCTGACTCAGAGCTTGTTTAAAAACTCTTTCGAACCGCCGCGTGAGGGCACGCGGCCTACAAGTTTTGGCGGAAAACACGACCCCTTGTAGGCCCGGTGCCCTCACCGGGCGAGTTTTCAAACAGGCT
>JAYVSV010000009.1:0-14100 GCA_043775015.1 Verrucomicrobiota bacterium | reverse complement strand
GACCGTCGACCGCATCGTGGACGCCTTCCCCGCGACCATGAAGGAGATGATCCGTATGCAGCTCTCCACTTCGATCATCTGCGTTATCTCCCAGTCGCTTTGCAAAAAGAAGAGCGGTGGCCGCATTGCGGCCTATGAGATCATGGTCAACACCTCGTCCATTGCCTCGCTCATTCGCGATAATAAAACCTTCCGTATCCCATCGGACATTCAGACCGGCGCCGCGCTCGGCATGATCACGCTCGACACCCATCTCATGAGCCTGGTGAACCGCGAGCTGATCGAGCCCGACGAGGCCCTCGAGAAATCGCAGGAACCGGTCGCCATGCGCGAGAAGCTCACCGGCATGGGATTCAAGCTACGCGAGCTCACTTAATTTCCACTTTTCAGGCCGTGGGCCCGGCCGGACATCCCATGTTCGCAGGGCACGACCAGATTGTTTTCGACCTCCTCGCCGAGCGCGGGCTGGTCGGAATGGCATCGCTGGAGGCCGCCTTCGCCGGGCACCGGGCCACCGGCCGGCCCTTCGCCACAATGGTGGTCGAACTCGGGCTGCTCGCCAAACCCGCACTGCTCTCGGCGGTGGCTGAGCACCTCGGATGCAGCTACGTCGCGGAACCGCCCGCCACGCTGCCGCGCGAGGTGCTCGCGCTCGTAAAGGGCGAGTTGGCCCGCGCCCAAGGAGTCGTGCCGGTCGCCGCCGACGGCTGCTCGGTCTCGCTGCTCGCGGTGGATCCCTTCATTCCAAATATCACCAGCGACCTGGCTTTCGCGCTGGAGCGAGAGATCCGCCTGTCCATCGCCGACCCGGACCGGGTGGCGCAGCTCATCCGCCACCATTACCCCGAAGAGGACATTTCCCCCGGAGATGCGCCGGCCGAACTCCAGTGCCAGGCGGGGGAGGACTCTGCGCTCTCCGAGGCGGACATCGAGCAACTCGCCGGGCAGGCGCCCATCATCCGCTTCGTCAACCTCGTCATCGGGCAGGCCATCCGTGACAAGGCGTCAGACATCCACTTCGAGCCGTTCGAGCACGAGTTCAAGATTCGCTACCGCATCGACGGCGCGCTCTACGAAATGGCGCCGCCGCCAAAACATCTGGCGCTGCCAGTCATTTCCCGTCTTAAAGTCATGTCGAACCTCGACATTTCCGAACGTCGTTTGCCGCAGGACGGGCGCATCTCAATGCCGGTCGGAAACAAGCAAATCGATTTGCGCGTTTCAACCTTGCCCACCCAATTCGGTGAGTCAGTCGTGTTGCGTGTGCTGGATCGTTCGGCGGTGAATCTCGATCTCGATGGGCTTGGTTTGCCGAAGTCAATTTCGGAATATATCGCGGAGGCGATTTTGCAGCCGAACGGAATTTTTGTCGTCACCGGACCGACCGGTTCCGGAAAAACCACGACGCTCTATTCCTGTTTGCGCCGCATCAACACCATCGATTCCAAATTGCTGACTGCGGAAGATCCGGTTGAGTTTGATATCGAAGGCATCATGCAGGTCGCGGTGAACGACGCGGTTGGAATGACTTTCGGCAAGGCGCTCCGCTCATTTCTGCGTCAAGATCCCGACGTGATCATGCTGGGCGAAATGCGCGATTTGGAAACATCTCAAATCGCGATCCAAGCGTCGCTGACCGGCCACTTGGTTTTGAGCACGCTCCACACCAATGACGCGCCGGGGGCTGTGACCCGTCTCATCGACATGGGCGTTGAACCGTTTCTTATTTCTTCAACCCTGATGGCTGTGCTCGCACAACGTCTCGTGCGCACGATTTGCAAAAAATGTCGCACGCCGTTTGAACCGACAGAATCGCAATTATCCATGTTAAACCTTTCGCCTCATGACATTGGTGACAAAGTATTTTATTACGGTCGGGGTTGCGCTGTTTGCAACGACACTGGCTATAAAGGCCGAAAAGGAATCTACGAATTGCTCGTCGTAAATGAAATCATCCGCGAGTTAATCAACCAACGTGCGCCCACTGTTGTGTTGCGCCAAAAAGCCGTTGAGTTGGGAATGGTCACCTTGCGCGAAGATGGCTTGCGCAGTATTTTTGATAGTGATACAACAATTGAAGAAATCGTAAAATACACCTGATCTTATGCCCAAGTTCAACTACGTTGCGATGGATTCTCGAGGTAAGGAAACCAAGGGAACCCTTGAGGTGGCCAACCAAAATGAGGCCATCGGGCGCATTAAAGAGATGGGCTATTTCCCCACCAAAGTTGTCGAAAGCAAAGTTGAGAAGAAGGGTCAGGCTCCGGTTAAAGGTAAAGGGAAAAAGGGTGGGGGTGCCAATTTTCAGATCAAAATTCCCGGGTTCAGTGGAAAAGTTAAGTCCAAAGTTCTCACCGTCTTTACCCGGCAATTAGCGACGCTCGTTGAAGCTGGTTTGCCGTTGCTGCGTGGGCTTCGCGTTCTGGCAAAGCAGGAAAAAAATGTCACGCTCAAGGGCATCATCAGCGATTTGTGCACTTCGATTGAAGGCGGAAGCACTTTCTCTGAAGGCCTTGCCCAACATCCCAAAGTTTTCAATCGCTTGTTCGTCAACATGGTGAAGGCTGGCGAAATGGGCGGTGTGCTCGAAGTCGTGCTGAAACGTCTTTCCGAGTTCATGGAAAAAGCGCAGAAGATCAAAGGCAAAGTCGTTGCTGCGATGTTCTACCCAATCGCGGTCATGGTCGTGGCCGTGGCGATTATGACCGTCTTGATGGTCGTCGTCGTTCCAAAATTTAAGACGATTTTCGAAGGCGCATTGGGTAATGGCCAGTCGTTGCCAGAATTTACGCAGTTCGTCTTGAACATCAGTGATGCAATTGCCAATCACTTCTTCCTTACCGCTGGTGCGCTTATTGTCTTCATCATTGGGTTGAATCTATTTGTTCGTACCAAACCGGGCCGTAAACTGTTCGATCGTTTCAAGTTAAACATGCCGGTGCTTGGGCCGGTCATCAGCAAGGTGGCCATCTCCAGATTTACTCGAACGCTCGGCACGCTGGTGAGCAGCGGTGTTCCTATTTTGCAGGCGCTGACCATTGTTAAAGAGACTTCAGGAAATGTAATCGTTGGAAATGCCGTTGCTGCCGTTCATGAAAGTGTGAAGGAAGGCGAAACCATCACGGCGCCGTTGGAAGCTTCCAACGTGTTCCCGCCAATGGTGATCAGCATGGTGGACGTCGGCGAACAGACTGGCGCGTTGCCGGAAATGTTGATGAAAATTGCCGACAACTACGACGAAGAAGTCGATAATGCTGTCTCCGCGATGACTTCTCTTTTGGAACCGATCATGATTGTTTTTCTGGCCGTGATCGTCGGAAGCATCGTGATCGCACTTTTCCTGCCTTTGATTAAGCTGATGGATACCGTTGGCGAACCTGAAGGAGAAAAGCCCGAGAAATAGGATTCAAATTTTTAATAAGAGCCGCCCAGCGAAAGTTGCGGCGGCTCTTTTTTTTAATTTTCTGGCGAACAATCAAAATGAACCTGTTCAAGACCAGTCCATTTTTCATCTCCGAAGGATCAAATCTGGTTTCGCCGCTCGTCTCGTTGGAATAAAAATTCTTGCGACAGCATGTATATTTGCCGATAAAATTTCGCGAAATGGCATGTCCGATGTCCAGAAAATGAGTAGAAATGGAAACACCCGCTGTGTGAGCGGGTTTTTCGATTTTTCGATTTTCTGCTCTAACTCAGACCGGAATCAGCGCATCGGCTGACTCATTCATTCGGTTCCGATCTGTGCTAGAAATTGTTTCCTGGTCCTCGTTCACCAATGGCCGGAGTTCCTGCCGCAATAACTGAGTCTTGCTTGGCTTATTAACAGGCTTTGCAATGCGTCTATCTGGACGTTTAAACGGTTGTTCAGGGTTCTCTTTCGGTTGAGCGATTGGCGGTAAAATTTCGGCAAAGGCTAATTCCAGATCAGCCATTTCAACCTGCTTGTGGCCGTCGCGCTTTGCGATGTAGCGGCTCAGTTTTGCAATTGATTCGATGGCCTTCAGGTAGCTTTCTGATTGCATCGCCTTGGCTGAGATCAGCGCCAAATAATCTTCATCCAATTCGGGGAAATGAATTTTTGCGACGGCAAGCAAATCGCATTCTTCCAACTCATTCGGAAGCACTACACGACGCATTGTTCTGCCTAGAAATTGTTGGATATTGTGGCCAGTTTTTTTAACAAACTTGGCGAGCGTGTGTGTGTAGGTTTGTGGCGTCGCGCAAAGAACCAACGGCAAACCTTTGTCCACAATCTGAGTGCGAATCCAATTCAAACGCATGGGCGCTGTGATGGCCGTATAACGTTGGGGAAGAATAAAACTGGCCTCGTCGAAAATGATTCCCAACCGCCCGTTTTGTAGAACGTATTCCACGCGGTCCTTGACTCTGCTCCGTGAAGCGCTGACTTCCATGCCTATTGCGTTGGCAACTTCTTTGTAGAGGTCCGAGTCAGAGTTGGTGCAGGGGGTGGCCACCAATCGAGCGCGGCCCGGGTGCATGTTCGCCCATGCGCGAACCGATTCCGTTTTTCCAAACCGGGAATCGCCTTCGATATGTACGAGCGCATTTTCAGACCAGGCGTAATCGAGTGCATCGAAAACTTTCAGTGTCACCGCAGTCATCGCGAGTTTCGCGCTGACGTTTTTGGATTGCTGGTCCATCGCTGTGAGCAGCGCGGAAATTACTTTTGGAAAATACCAGGTGACGCCACATTCATGCCACTCCTCGCGAGCACCTGTCATTTGAGCTGATGAGCAAGGCCAATACTTTGGACTATCGGCAAAGCTCGCTGTCCGGTCAGTGCAGAGAGTAAAAAGATATTTTGGCAAGCAGCTCAATGCCTCCTCGCGGCATCTCCGCCGAAAATAGGCGATGTTCAACTCGAAGAGTTTCTCCCAATCGTTACTTTTAGAATGAGCGTCCCGGATCGTCAAATCAGGAAATGCAGAACAACCGCTCCGGATAATTTCACCTTGCACCGATGATGGAAATTCGTTCCAGACGGTTTCGCATTGATCGCGTGAAAATGATTTTGAACCCATCCCGAAACGAATCATCGAAGGCGTTCCAACAAGATCAGCATGAGTGGCTAAAAAATTCTCAATGAACTTATTCAGTCCACCTGGTTGGAAGGAGTGCCACTGGATGTACCAGAGCAGCTCAGACAAGCGTGGCTCTTTCTCCATCTCCAGTAGAATTGCTGGCTCTTCGAAATTGCGCAGCGCTGCCAATTTTGCAGCAATCGCTTCAGGGCGAATCGTTGGAGTGGGGTTCGTGTTCATTTATTTTTTCGCCAGTTGTTTGAGCGCGATGCGCTCGCGAATTTCCTGCTCGCGTGTGAGTCCGGTTAGAACGCGATCGGGATTGCGAATCAAATGATTCACAGGCGCGCCGGTAGTAGCGGCTTGAATTTGGATCTTCCGAAGTTTGCGCGTGGTTTCCGATTGCTCGGTTTTGTGCTTCGCGACTTCTTCGTTGTGGAAGCGTCCAAGCTCGCGGTTTTTATCATCCTCCATCGACGGCCGCTGGATTGTGTAAATCATCGGATGTTTAATTTGCCCGTAAATTGTTCGCGCCGCTTTGGTGTGGCCCGCAATCTGTGAATGCACTTGCGCGAATTGGTCTTTTGATGCCGACATTGCAGGAAGCTGGATTCGTTTCACTGTAAAATAATTTTGGCGATTCAGATCAGAGACGGTGAGCAGTTCAGGATTATCGACGTTGTAAAAAGCTAGAACTTTGCGCCCGATCAATTTTCCGGTTTCTTCATTTGCGTAAAGCATTCGCTCCCGCCCGATGTTTAAAATGATTCCCTCTTGGCGAACCGTGACCGGCTCTTTGTGAGTGGATAGCATGAACCGGCATTCTTCAGGAAGCTGGCGCAGCGGCTTGCTCTCCAATCTTTGGCGCCAACCTTCAAGCGGCGAAATACCAGGCAGCATTTTTCCGTTTTGCGGATCGCTGTTAAATTCTTCGATGGTTCGGCTGATCTGATTTGACCACTCTTGCATTTCCATCAGCTCATTTCCGGGATGCTCTTTGCCTCTACGTGCGCGAGCGATAAATTCCTGAACCCGTTCCATTTCCTTAGTGCGTTCATTAAATCCTGCAAATCCGGGCCAGCAACGTTGACGCTCTTGGAAAATCCGAAACAAGCCTTCAATCGGTTTTGCGCGTGGCGTTTTGGCGTGGCGCACCTCAACATTTACACCCGATGCTCGCAAAGCGTTTTCCGTTTCACGCCAATGCAAAGAAAATTTCGGGCGCTCCAAATCTTTTACCCATCTCGATTTCCAAACTGAATTTTCAAAGTAAAAACCATCATCGGGCAAGCCGTGGTCATCGTGAACTTTACGAATCAGCGACTTGATATGCCGCCCGTTGTATTTCCCTGCGATGCCAAGGTGATTCAAACAATAGCCCGTCCTGAGATCGTTGATAATCAGACATTCGGGACGCCCGATCCAGAGTTCTCCACTCTCCAATTCTGTCCACGTGTAGGAGTTGAACGTCACATCGTCGCCACTGAAAAATTGACCTGGAGAAACTGCGGACCAGTCGCGGGGTATGTAAGGACCGCGCATCTTGGCTTCCCAGGGACCGCGATGGATTGGGCCGCACATCTCGACGTGTGGCGTGATCTCATCGCGAACTGTTTTTGGCAGATAGCTTTTGTTGCGGCGCGCATCGAAGTGGAAATGCTCGATAAACTCGGGGCTGAGTTCTCCTGCCTGGCGCAACATTCGGTAAGCCAGCGTTTCGTTGCCGCCATGCAGAATGGCTTTCTCGGTAATCTTCTTTTTGTCCTCTGAAAAATCCGGCGTGCGAAAGTTTCCTGATTTCAACCGGCGCAAATCCATCAGCGCTGATGGCCGGCGATCGTTCACGCGCCACTTTTGCAAATTGATTTCAAACACTCTGCGCAAAGCGGTTTCTGTTTTGGAAAGGCCCGGCAGCGCTTCGAAGAGATAGCTGACTAGAGATTTCTTAATCGATTTTTGTTCCCGGCGCTCTGCCGCTTCGCTCAAGAGTTTTTCGAAGTGACGGAAGGCAGAATCAAAAATCCACTCGCGATCTTCAGCCGTTGGCGCTGCTTTATTTACCAGATTGGCAATGATTTCATCCAGCGACCGGTGCAGAAATAATTTGGTGGCCACCTCTCGCTTCGGAGCGGTCCGCTGGAATGCGGATTCGTCCAAGTAAATTTCTACGCGTTGGAAATTTTCACATCCACCATCGCGTTGCGCGGTACGATCGAAGAGGCGCTTCCATTGTTTCTCGCTGATCGCATAGCCAAATGCTTTTTGGAATTCGCTCAAGCCGAGCTGCGTGAGTTCACCAGGGGAAACGGTATGCTGCTTCTCCAGTGGCAGCGCCAGCGCGGTCCTGAGTTTGAAGGCGCGGTCTATGAATTTTTGTTCAACATCCTTCAGCGCAATCGGCGGTGTCCAGATGGTTGGCTCTGAAGAGAGCAGGGCTTCTGCGTTGAGATAACCAAGGCGAGTTGCTTCGGTCGTCAAAAGTGTTTGGAGGTACGCTGGCATCCTGGAAAAGCTCCAGGCATTCGTCTCATTTCCACGAACGAGAGTTTTTCCGTCCGGTTGGCTTGGCGCGAGTAATCGCTGCACGGCCTGCCGGGATTTACGGAGTGCGCGGGCGATCTGCGCGGCGGAATAAATTTGTGGAGCTTCGCTCAAATCACTCTCCTTTGTTTAATCCACCGAATGGTTTTGGGGGTTGCGTTCATCAGACTCGGCGGTTGGCTAATTGCGATCTGAGTTGGTGCATTTCCGCAGTCACATTGGCAAACCTGGTGTTGGTTGTAGAAGCGAGCGCCGCGACGGTTCCAGAGACGGCTTCAATCGATTTCGCCGCCGGTTCCATCCCGGCCTTGAGCGCATCGGCGATCTGCTTTCCGGCGGCATCGATCCGTCCCGCTGTCTGCTCATCCCTTTGCGCCCGTTGTTCCATCGCGGACGCGATATTCTTTCCTGCCCCCTCGGTTTGAATTGCTGCTGCTTCGCCAACTCCAGGCCCGCCTTCGATGTCCACGCTGGCCGATCCACGCGACCGGCGACCGTGAATAATGTCGTTGTTCAACTGTTTCACTCGGCGCTCTTCTTCCGATCGGCGTTTTTGCTCATCATTTTCATCAAGCGAATCGACTCGCGTTTTGGTACGCGTATCGATTGTTGATTTTCTGATCGGGACAATTTTCTCGATTTCCTGTTTTTGAAAATCCGCCTTGCTCTTCAGCTCTTCAATCTCCGGCCCGAGCTTTTGAATTTCTGTTTCGAGTTGCTTGCGTTTGCTTTCCGCTTCCGACAGTTTTGATTTTGCATCGGCCTCGCCGCCCTGACGTTTATCGGAAACAGCAACCGCCCTGTCTCGCAGGCCACGCAGCGAACCGATCAATTTTTCTTGGTCCTTTATTTCAGCTTCCACGAAGGCCAGGTTTGGATTGCGCGGTGATTCCGAGCCGGTTTCCTGTCTTTTCAGTTCAGCTTTAAAAATCGGCGAGGATTCTGGTCTGGTTGCCTTGCGCTCCAACGCTTTGCCGGTTCTATCGAAGAATCCGTCCCCAGGGAAAAAAGCGTTTCCTTTTTCGAGCGCGTCATGCTCAGCCTGCAATTCTTCCAATTTCCCGAGCGCGCCGGTTTTTTTTCCGCTTTTGTTCAGGATCGGTGTGCCGTTTTCATTCTCTCCCAAGACTTCACGGACCAGGGGCACATTTTTTGCGGTCCTGATTTTGCCGACTTTCGCAGCGGCTTCCGCTGCTTTGGCTTTCCTGACTAAATCATCAGCGGACGGCACTGCGATTTCCTGCTGGTCCTTCAGCTCTTGTTGTTTCAGGGCGATCGTCTTGTTCGTCAGTGCCAATTCGGCTTTGGCCTGGTCCTCAATGGATTTTTTTTCTAAAGTACCACGTGCTTTTTCCGCCTGCTGCGGTGTGATCTTTTTTTTCTGCACCTGGTCGTCGATCCCGGCGAGGGTTTTCTCTTTGTTCGCCGCCGCAATTTCAGCAAGCAGCCTGGCTTCCAACTGGAGTTTCTTGATCGCCTCGTCAGTTTTCGTTTTTAATTGGTCCTGAGCAGTGCTGACTCTCTCCAGCCCACGGATGAATTCATCAAAGGCGATGGTAGATTCGAGCAATGCCTGGTGTTCACTTGCAACGGTGCTAATCGATCTATTCCACTCGCTGGTATCGATCCCCTGGCTCAAATAATTTTTCAAGCCATTGAACGCGTTGATTAGGATCGCGACCCCACCCACCACCAGGCTGATGGGACTTGTGAGAAGGTTGATGGCCCGGCCAAGAATGGGAACTTCATACGCCACGCCCTGCGCAATGTCTCTCAGGGCGCGTTTTTTATCTGTTAAACCTCTGACCGAATCGCCCTCCGCGATGTTTTGTCTGACCGCGTCGCTTTTGGCGGCAATCCTTGCGGCTTCCTGTTGGGCTTCGGAATGTTGTTTTTGCGCACGAGTGGCGATGACTGTCTTCGCTTCCTCCGTGGCGAGCGCGGCATTGAGTTTAGCCAGGCGTGCTTCGAGTTCCGCGGCGCTTTCCCCGGCGGCACGGGTGGTGATTATTTTTCGCTGAGTGGCGGCAACTTCTTTTTCGACCGCAGCAACCCCCGCTTCGGAATCCACCTTGAACGATTGGACTTTGGCCGCTTCCTCCAGCTTCTTTTTTGCAGCGGCGCGGCGTTCGTCGGCCTGGGCGGATTTGATGGCTTGCGCTTCCTCGGTGGCGAGGGCGGCGTTGAGTTTATCCAGCAGGGCAGATTCCTTGGCCGTCTCTTCATTGAGCGCCTGCATCACTGCGATCTTGCGTTCGAGTTGCGCGGAAGCCTTCTCGATCGCGCCGACATCCTCGACCGTCAGCGGGATTTGGGTGGGCGCGGCGTCGGGAAGTTTTCCAGCCGGCGTGGCGAGACCGACATTAGGATCGAAGGCGTCCTTGAGCGACGTCGAAGCCTCTTTGACACGGCTGAGGGCGTCCTCAGCCGTTTTCGCGGCTGCGGAAAGTTCGTCGAGCGCCCCGGCCTGGCCGTTGGAATCCTTGGCCAGTTCCGCGTTGAGCGCGCCGGTGGCCTCGGTCACTTTCTTGATTGGCTCGGCGTCGCCCGAAGTCAGGATGTCGATTTTGATCTCGGCCATAAACTCAATCGGTGGTTGGGGTCGTCATTTCTGGCTCACTGCCGAGATATTGCGCGAGCTTCGCCAGCACGAATTCTTCATCCCGCGAATCGAGGCCAATGCTGTGTTTGATTCCAACAATCGTTTGCAGGCCGTCTTGCAACTGAACGCCGGAAAAATCGACTACCTGCTTGTTTTGTTTGGCGGTTTGGGATGCTTTTTCTGTCGCTTCTGCCAGTTTCAATTCTTCCGCAATTTCTGCATCATCTTGAGGTAAAAACTGGTCCGCGTTGACCTTGAGCTTTAATTGAGCCAGGTCTTTTAGAATTTTTTCGATTTGCGAGCCGTTATTTTTCCAAGCGATCACGGACTCCAATAGAGTTGAAAGTTCGATGAGGGATAGTCTAGGCATGATGAAATTCTTTCACTGGTTGAGTGTTGCGCTGAAGAATGGTTTTTTCGGAAATAGGCTGGCCAATCATGCGGGCGTCTCCCCTTTTTGCGGGTTTAAGGCCGCACACAACCCGCTCTTAAGCCCTCTTAAATTCAACGGAGCGGGGTTTTGAATGAAAATCGGGGTGAAGACGGCGGGAAGGGGGTTCTGAGCGCACAGGGGCGAAATCATTGCAACCTCCGTTTCCGAAGGAACTCGGCCACGCTCTGGCAACTGATTCGCGGTGTCGCTCGCTCATAGCTTCGGTTTCCCATCTCGGGCAACGATCCTTCATGGAGTAAATGCCCTATATGATCTGCGTCGCAGTTGAAAAAGCGCGCTACGGTTGTCCCTGGCAGCGAAACCCGTTGCGTGGGCAACAGGCTCTTCAAAACAATCTCGAAATCCATCTGCCGATCCTTATGCGGCACAGCAAAGACAAGATCCCACACGCTCTGGGTAAGCACTCTTACATTTACCTTGGTGGCGCGCTTTGTCTCAATGCCGAAGGCAAAAAGGAGGCGACCGTCATCGATCATGGAGAGCACATCCTTTGAATTACAGAAGATGACCGCCTGAACCGCCACACTGGAGAGGAGCGGTGACTTGATGGGCAAGCAGCCTGGCGTTGTCCTTTGATTCGAAAGTGCCGGGGTAAAAATCATATTAGCGGACATCCTTTCAAGTCCGGAGCATTGCCCGATTTTTAATTGCACGATCTATTTCCAAAAGACGGAGGGTTGACCGGGCGATGCTGGCGCGAATGGACCGGCGCTCACCCAGATCAATTCCCGCAAAAAAGCGGTAGGCCGTCCGAGTGGATGGCAGCGATCCAAATCGATTCAACTTTTTGGGAAGCCCTGGAATTCGTTTGCCCCGGTTCATGTCCGCCTGCATGGATCGCAATATCGATTGCCACGAATAAACTTCAGGGGCTTGGGCGCGTCTGGCCACTTCGCGGATGAAGGCCGGTGGAACCTTTTTGGCCGTCGGCCCCTTATAGGCAAGCCGGAATGACTCAATGCGCTGATCCTTTTGCCACCGGGAAAAGTGAGCCGCAAACGAGGAAGCGGACAATTGAATCCTCCGGGTGGGTTCACATTTGTAATGGCGACCGTTCCAACGGCGCGAAACTTCCCGCGCTGCTTTGGAAATGGATTGCCCGCCTTGAACCCGGGTCAACATCAACCGGCAAAGTCGAAGCAATAACTTTTCGCGCTCGATTTGCCATTGTGAAATTCTCGGCGCAGTGATGGGTGCAGACGCACTGGCCGAAGGCTTACGACCAGCGCCAATAGCTCCTCGCGATCGCAAGCCGAAATTTGAAGTTTTAAGGTTGCACCCGTTCATAAAGTTCTCGCGAGCTCGATGAGCGATTTTTCGAGGCATGTTGGTTGGTTGGTTGGCAAAATATGGGAAAGCGAATTCTTAAAAAAAGGGGAAAACGCCAACGCATCGCGCCGCTGGCGTTTTCCTTGGATCGTAGTAAATAACCGGCAGACAATCCGGCTTAACAAAGATATTTTGGCGGGTGCTCATGCGCCCGCATTCGCGGTAAAACTTTGGTTTCATGCGGGTTTACGTTTGATTTTAAGACCGGTTTTTTCGCTAATTTCCGCGTCAGAAGTGTAAAGGCCAACACCCGCAAGTTTTACAACTCTCTCCACAAGGGAATTCACATCCTCGCGACATGGCGACGCCAGTTCGAAATAGGCGAGGACGGGTTGGCCGGGGAATTCCGCCGCGAGTTCCTGTTTGTCAAAATCGCGTTGCAACGTTTCGCTGATCTTCAACGCATCGGCTTGGGCAATCGCTTTGAACGCGTCACCATGTTGCTTGCTCGCTCCCTGCCCGATGCCGGTTGGCGTGCTGAGCATGGCCAACAATCCGCCTGTGCCAGCGAGAACCACGTCTTCCTCTTGTCCCCGTGAAAAGTCTTGGAATGGGGCATTCCACCGCACGTTGGCGGCAGGAAATTTTACATCGCTGCCGGCGGGAAGCGCGCCGCTCACGCCCTCGGCCACCTTCTCCGCACTGGCCTGGTATTCGTCTTCTTTTCCGGTCGGGATATTCGGCGGCATGATGACAACGGAATTGGGCAACCCGAAAATTTCGACGAACGCCGCCCAATCCTTCCTTGCCATTAACCAGTTGATGAAAGCCATCAGGGCAATTTCATAGAGGGGCGAAGTCGTGTCGGAAGAGCACTCGCGAATGACAAATTCAGAGCGGGGAAGGGCTGCGCTGCCGATGCGGTTTTGTTCGCCAAGCGTTGCCACACTCGCGCCGAACCTGCCGTCCTGGTTGAAATAAAAGCACCCAAATTCGCCGTCCCGTTGGAATTGCGATTGTGGCAACCAGTGAAGCTCTTTCACCGCGCCGTCATTTCCACCTTTTGTGAAGCGGTGTTTTTGCAGGATGGAATACCCGCGAAACTCGGCCAGCGCCAGAAAGCCAATCACTTCCCGCAAATTGCAAATCAGTTCGTAGCGGGAGCGAAGAAATTTCTGCTGGCGCGCCGCGTGTTCCTTCATGTAGCCCGGTGGGAGAGTGTCAACGACCTTGATGTCCCAATCCAATTTTTGCAGCGCGGATAGACGGCGCGATTTCAAAGCTTTGACCACTGGAAAGCGCCGCTCAACCTTGCGATTGAGCAATTGAATCTCGGCAAAATCTCCGCGCTCAGCCTGCTCCAGCAGCGCAACAACTTTCGAAATAACCAGCCCGCGCAATGGATTATAACTGTCGCGAAACCGATTCGATTGCCGGACCTTTTCCGCGACCGTTTTACCGGCGGGCGCGGCGAGGTTTTTGGTTTTTGGTTGCGCAGGCATTGATGTTTATTTGGCAGGGGTTTCTTCGAGCGTGCCGAGAGCGTTGTAGCGGTCCAGAATTGCCAATCCGACTTGGATACTTTCCGCCTTCGTCGTTTGGTAGTGCCAGATCAAAGTTGCCTCTTGCAGGCGTTTGTAGCGTGCGCTTTTCTGAGTGATTTGCAGCGCCTCGGCCTCTGAGCCGATAACCGGTGCAAGGGCGGCAACCATTTCTTTTTCCACCCGGCGAAGTTCAGAGGATAAAAGAGCGCTGAGTGCGGCAGACAAGCCGAGTTTTCCACCGCTGACCACGTTAAATAGTTCTGCGTGCAATTGCGCTTCCTGCTCGGACAATTCCTCCAGTTTATTGGGCACCATCTCAATTTGAAGTCGTTTCATGCTCAAGATTTCCAACTGCTTTTTATCGGTAAACTTGGTTTTCTTTTGGAGTTGTGCGACCTCGGTTTTGAGCTGCTCATGGAGCTGCTCGGTTTCCGTGATTTCTTCCGTGCATTCGGCGTATTCGCTGAGCAGATCGCGGACGGGTTGCGGGTTGAATCCAGTGATGGCAAAGTGCCGACTCTCAGTCGGCGCGGTTTCAGTTTTTGGCGGCATAATTTTTCCGTTTCAGTTTTGTTTTTGTCTTTTCCGCCAATAACTCGGCGGTAATTTTTTCGATGAGGCGTGGTTTTCGCAAATTAGTCGGCGCGG
>JAYVSV010000008.1:0-8034 GCA_043775015.1 Verrucomicrobiota bacterium | reverse complement strand
CGGAGCACGGTTTACCGCTATCTGGCGGCGGTCAAAACCGACACCCTGGCCCCCAAGACCAGTTGGGGCACCTGGCGCAAGCTCGACCCGGCCAAACTTCAGGCCCACGTTAAAAAACATCCCGACGCCACACTCAAGGAGCTGGAAGCCGCCTTTGACGTCAGCCACAACGCGGTCTGGGTGCGCCTGCGGCAGCTCGGCTTCACGCTAAAAAAAACTCATCAAATATCGGGAGCGCAACGAAGTCCAGCGGTGGCTCTTCCGCCGCGAACTCGAAAAGCTGACGCCGCAAAACGTCTATTATCTCGACGAGTGCGGGGTGGATCACCGGCTGTATCGGGAGTGGGGCCGCGCCCCCCGGGGTGAGCGCATTTATGCAGCGGTGGCGGGCCAGCGGCGGGAACGCACCAGCATTATTGCCGCCTCTCAAAACAGCCGGCTGGTGGCGCCCCTGGTCTTTCAAGGCAGTTGCAACACGGCAGTGGTCGACACTTATTTTGAAAAAGTATTGCTGCCCGCGCTGCCGCCGGGCAGCGTGATCGTGCTGGACAACGCCCGGTTCCACCAGTCGCCGACCACGGCCGCGCTGGCCGCCGCCGCGGGTTGCGAGTGGCTCTTCCGGCCCACCTACTCGCCCGACCTCAACCCCATCGAACACGTTTGGGCCAGCTTCAAGACCCGCCTGCGCAAAGACCTCCCCACCGCCGCCGACCCCTTCCTTTTTATCGCCAATATGTCCCTATGTTATTGTTAATTGCTATACTGACTTTGTTGACGCTCAAAAACTGGATAGAACCTTTGCAAAATGAATCGACGCATCCTCGGCCAACCCGATGATTTGGAGACCGGGAGGTAATGGAACTCACGAAAAAAGGCCCGTCGCGTGTATCGACGGGCCATTGCTCTTGGGTGAATGTTTCCTGGCGCTATGGCATCAGCCAGTCAGCCTCCACGTACCCGTTGGACTTGAGGGTGATGGACTTGGTTTGCGTAGCGCCAACAAGTGGTTTGAAAGTCAGGTTCAGCGTGGTTGCCTTGCCGGTGTATTTGTAGGTGATCATGTACCAGCCGTCCGAGTCGGTGCCGGCTGTGCCAAGCAGTTTGCCTGCTGTGTCCTTCATCGTCACGGTTGCACCAGAGATTGGATTCAGGTTGCTGTATTGAGCCAGGCCGCCTACGCCCGGGTTTTTCTTGAAGACGTTGATGCTCTTGATCGTTGAGCTGGTTTGCAGTGGGCCACTGGCCGAGAAGGACAACGTCGTGGTGCCTTTGATGATCACGTTGGTCGTGCCGCAGGCCAAGGCGTCCGGCGGCGTGTTGGCGTTTTTGTTGTAACCGGATGTTCCCTTCAGGCCATAATCCAAGTGCATGTCCAGGAAGAAAAAGCCCGTGGCAGGAATTGTCACGGTTACCGGGATTGTGTAGGTGCTGCCGAATTTCTGTGGATTGTAATTAGCCAGTGTCACCGGGGTGCTGATGATGGCGACGACGTTTCCGGGCGTGAGGCAGGTCTGCCCGCCGCTCGTGGTGGCTGTGACGCTGTCATAAGCATGGATGGGCTGCGCGCCTTGTGTCACCCAGGGATAGGGCAGGGTGACATTCAAGGTAACGGTTTGTCCCGGTGCGCCGACATAGAACAGATTGTAGTAATACTGTCCCGGCGTCGTGGCGTTAAGTTTGAAGCAGGTCTGGCTGGCCGGATCCGGCGTAAAGACCAGGTTGAATTGATTGCTCGTCAACGTGCAGCGCATCGTGTCGGTCATAAGGCCGGAGTTGGCTAATCGGATGGTCTGGGTGCAGGTGGTGCTATTGCCGCATTCATCCGTGGCACGGTAGGTGCGGGTGATGTTTATCGGATAGCTCCCGTTCGTGATGTCGCCCCCAAACGTGAGCGTCACCCCCCCGCCGCAGGTCGGATCGGAAGCCGTTCCACCGAGGGCGATGAATTGCGCGAGGTTTGTGGCTGGCGCGGGATACGGTGTGCCGGGGTTTACATAGAGCGTGGTCGGGCAGGTCATCACCGGGGCGCTCGTGTCGTTGACCGTAATGGTCTGGGTGCAGGTGCTGGAGTTTCCGCAAAGGTCGGTGGCGCGATAGGTGCGAAGCACGGTGAAGCGGTTGGCGCAGGTCTGATTTGTGACGACATCACCCACGTGTGTGATCATCACTGCGCCGCCGCAGCCGTCGGCGGCGTTGACGAGGTTCGTGTTCGGTGCGGGCACGGAGGAGGCGCAGCTCACAACGAGGTTCGTCGGGCAAGTGATAATCGGAGCGTTGGTATCATTGATCGTAATAGTCTGGGTGCAGGTATTACTGTTGCCTGAGCTGTCGGTCGCGGTCCAGGTTCGAGTGATGATGTTGCTACAGCTCGATCCGGGATTGCTCTGATGCTCGCTGAAACTGACCGGCAAGCTGCCGTCGCACTTATCCGTGGCCCTCACCGTAGTTGTCGTTACCTGACTGTAGCACTGGAAGTCGGCTGTCGAAGCCGGGCAGCCACTCAACTCCGGCGCCTGGTTGTCAACCACAATCACCAACTGGGTGCAGGTGGTGCTGTTGCCGCAGGCATCCGTCGCCGTCCAGACCACGCTGTTGGTGCCCTTGGCAAACTGGGCCGGGGCGTTGCTGACCACTGTCGGACTGGCGTCGCAGTTGTCGGTCGCCGTCGCACTGCCCAACACCACACCCGTCGCGTAGCACTGGCCGGCATCGGTATTGGTCGTCACGTTGGATGGGCAGGTGATAATCGGGGCGTTCGTATCATTGACCGTAATGGTCTGGGTGCAGGTATTACTGTTGCCGCAAACGTCTGTCGCCTTGTAGGTGCGCGTGATGATGAAGCGATTGGCGCAGTTGCTCGAGCTGATCGAGTCGCCTTCAAAGGTCACGAGGACGCCGCCGCAGCCGCCACTCGCTGTGACGTTGCCGATATCGGGTGCAGGTACCTGATTGGCGCAACTGACCGTCACGGCGTCAGGGCAGGTGATCGTGGGCGGCGTTGTTACATTCGCGTCCACAATGGTGACCGTCACGGTGGCTGTGCTTGTGGCACCGCAACTGTCCGTGATCGTGTAAGTGAACGTGTCTGTGCCAATGAAATCGGTATCTGGCGTATAGGTAATCGTTCCATCCTGGTTGATCTGGGCTGTCCCGTTGGCTGGGTCGCTCACCGACGTCACGCTAAAGGTTGGGCAATTGGTTGAGCTGAAATCGTTGTTCGTGACCGAGATAATGACCGGCACGTTCACAGTGGTGTTGGTAAAATCATCCACTGCCACTGGGTCTGCCACGGTGATCGTGACGATCGCAATGTCACTGTTCGTGAGTTTTATTAAACTGTTTCCGGTTAATCCATTGTTGCCGGTGGCGTAGGCGGTGTTGGTCAGTGTGCCGATTGAGCTGTAGGTGGCGAGGTAGGTCGCCGTGGCGGTGGCGCCCGCCGCGAGGTCGCCAATATTTGTATTTCCTCCGATATTGGTTAATCCAATGAGCGGCACGATAAAATCGTCATTTGTGTTTCCAGGTGTGCCATTGTTGTCCTTCAAAACTACGTCGAAAAGGTCCGCCGTTCCCGGATTGGAGACGGTAACGCAGTAGCGCACGGTGCCGCCTTGCTTGACTGAAATCTGCTCGCCACCCGGGCAGGTGCCATCGGGGTAATTTGTGACCGTCTTGGAAACGACCAGGAACGGCTCACCGGTGCCAGCAATGTTGCCAACTTGTTTGAAGTTAATCGTCTGGTTGCCGGCGTTAATCGTGTCGCTGACGGGTTGGCCATCGGCAACCGTGACTCGCGCGCTGATCACATCTCCCTGCAAGTTGCCGGTCGGATCGGTGTAAGGCTTGCAGCCAATCTTCACGTCCACTCGCAAGACCACTTGCTCTCCCGGCTCCAGGTCAGTGACGAGGTTGGTCACCCGCAATTCCGCGCCCGACGTGTAGGGTGTTCCTGTGAACCCCTGAGTGGATGTCAGCACGCTGCCTCCATCTTCGAAGTTTCCGTCGTCCACGTTGTTCTCACCGGCAATCAGGTCCTGGATGATGCCGCGGTTGATGAGAGTATTAACCGATTCAATCTGTCCAACGCCGGACTGACCTGTGCTGTCGCCGCTAAACCGGAGCACCACTTCCACGGTCTGATTGGTGTTGGCCGGATTGGCCTTGTTCTGAATCAGGACGAGAAAGCTGACCAAGTCGCCACACGCAAAATCACCGCCTTCGAGCGACGGCACAATGTCGTTGTCCACGCCCACCGTGCCATCGTCATAAGCACCGCCACCAGTTTGATGGTTGTAACTGTGTGGAGCTGACGCGGCGAATTTGATGGAAAAGTCGCCCCCGGTTGCCCACGTGTTCTGGGAAGAACTCAGCGTGACCAAACATATTAATATCAGTCCGACGCTAAAACGTGCAAAGCTTTGTATCATGTATTTTTTAAAACTAATTTTCATATTTATTTCATCAAAGATTCGATAGTAGAACCGGTTCGCAAACCGATTTGAGGGGTGTCGAACGTTCAAAATACTGAGTTCGCTCATTAGAAATGTCAACTACAAATGTCTAATTTTGGCTCTAAAATGTCTTTTAATGGGGCAATGAATTCTCAATAAGCCTGAACAAACCAAAATTAGGGGCACCTCCGAAAACTCCAATTCCATGAAAAAAGTCGCAATATTATTGGCTTTTGTGCGAGTTTTATTTTTCAAAACGTAGTTTTCAGAGGTACCCTTAGGTGTAAATTCCCACGGTGGAGAGACGATGTTTCGTTACAAACCAAGAGCGGCTTGAAGCACTCGGTTCAGCGATGTCGCACGGGAGCAGTTCCTCTTTTTGTATTAAAAACATACTACTCGAACGGGCTTCCGCCTGTCCATCCGGGTGCTGGAAAGTCAGCATTTTTCACTCGCAAAGATCAAAAAAAGTTCGACATGAATGAATAACTGGGGGATAAGTCAGTGCCAAGTTCTATGCCAAAAAAAGCACTTTGTTTGCGGAAAAAATTGACTCGCCGGGAGCAGCGCGATCTGGACGTTGAAATTGGGTTTTTGGAGGGAATTGTTCGCCGCGATCCGGATTACGTTGAAGCCTTGCAGATCCTCGGAGATGGTTACACCCGTCGTGGTGAATATACTCATGGACTCAAAGTGGACGAGCAACTCGCCCGACTTCGCCCCCAAGATTCTCTTGTTCATTATAATTTGGCCTGTAGTTATTCGTTGATCGACGAATGCGAGGCGGCTGGTCTTGCGCTAGAACGCGCCCTGCAACTCGGCTATCGCGACTTTCGTTGGATCACCACCGATCCCGATCTGCGCAATTTGCGCAATCACGCTCTCTACAAAGAAATCCAGACCAAAATACGTGAACTGAAACTTCAGATGCGTTGAGCTTCGGACCTTTCAACCGCCAATAAATCATGAAAGTCACCGTGGGCGGGCGCGCCCGGCATTTCCGCACTGTTGCTTTTGACGCTTCAAAAAATTCAGTTTTGCTCATCGAGCAACGCTTGTTGCCCCATCGTTTTGAAATCATCGCCACGAAAAACTTTCAGGAAACCGCACGCGCCATCACGGACATGATTGTGCGCGGGGCAGGGGCCATCGGCGCAACTGCTGCCTACGGTTTGGCGCAAGGCGTTCGCGCTTTTCGCGGTTCAGATTTGGAAAAATTTTCCCAACACACCGCCCATGTTTACGACGTGCTCAAATCCGCGCGTCCCACAGCCATCGATCCCGTCAATGCGATGAATGACGCGCGGCGCATCATGAGTTCCGGAGAAACCGTGGCAGAACGCCAGTTCCTCGCGCTGGCCGCTGCCGAGGAATTCGCCAATGAAGATGTCAAGCATTGCCGGGCGATCGGAGAATTTGGCGCGCATTTGATCCAGAAAAACGCGCGCGTCTTGACCCATTGCAACGCTGGTTGGCTCGCCTTTGTCGATGTCGGCAGCGCCACCGCACCGATGTATGCCGCGCAAAAACAAGGGAAAAAATTTCACGTCTTCTGCGACGAAACCCGTCCGCGTTCACAAGGTGCCACCTTGACGGCGTGGGAATTGGCACAGCAAAAAATCTCGCACGAAATCATCGCCGACAACGCCGCTGGCCACTTGATGCAACGTGGCGAAATCGATTTGGTCATCGTTGGCAGTGACCGGACTTTGGGCCGCACCGGAGAAGTCGCGAACAAAATCGGAACCTACACCAAAGCGGTTTTGGCGGCGCGTCACAAGATTCCCTTTTACGTCGCCATCCCGCTTTCCACGATTGATTGGAATTTGAAATCCGGTTTGGAAATTCCCATTGAAGAACGGCACGAAAGTGAAGTGCTCGGAGCGTGGGGCGTTTTGGAAAGAACAAAATCCAAAGTAAAAAATTCAATATTGGGGGAGCGCGCGTATGTTCGCGTGGCGAATCCGACGAGCGGTGCGCGCAATCCAGGATTTGATGTCACGCCCGCGGAGTTGATCACTGGCATAATTACGCCGGTGGGAATTTTCAAACCAAAGGAACTTTGGAAAAACCGGGCGCAACTGGGATTTGCTGGAAAATAAAAAAGCAAACCGGGTAGCGCAGGCGCCTCGCCAGTCGATTCACGCGCCCTCGCGGGAGTCTTCTTTTTTCACATTTTTTTTTTCTAACCTCTGACCTCGATCGAAATGCAAACTTGCGCGCGACGCAAAGTTTAATATTGTTGTCACGGAAGGCGGGGTAGCCAAGTGGTAAGGCGCGGCTCTGCAAAAGCTGTATGCGTCGGTTCAATTCCGACCCTCGCCTCCAACTCCAAGCTTCGCTTGGATAAGGAGTTACAAATTTCACAAACCCAAAGTGCCAGCAAAGTGCCAGCAAAAATGTGACTCGGAGAAACTTGATAAAACTCCGAAACAACTCGGGCACGACTTGCTGAAACGCAATTGGCCGTGCGTTTGGTGTAGCTGATACATCTGTTGCTTGATCTCGTTTGGCAGGCTTGAACCAGAAAGTTCGAGCCATTAAAAATAGATTCCGACTCTACCGACGGACAAAGGGTGGCGTGTTCTACGTCCACGATTCCACGACGGGCAAACAAGAAAGTTTGGGCACTCGCGACCGAGCGGAGGCCACGACTCTTTTCCACTCCCGTAATGAATCTTTTCGCCAACCGCACTTAAATCTTCTCATCGCCAAGGCGTATCTTGCTGGAAGCGATTCGGGCGTTTCGACACGAACGTGGCAAAACGCCCTTGATGCCAACATCGAAACCAAACTCGGTTCGACCAAAGAACGCTGGCAGCGGGCGGCGAAGGACAAGGCGTTCGATCTGATTCGCAATCGGGTAATTCTTGAGACACAAGCCGAGCATCTGCTTGTTTGCCTCAAGGCCGGCACGGTCAGCACGAATGTTCACCTTCGGAAGCTCCACAACTTCTGTCTTTCGATGAACTGGCTGCCGTGGCCGATTGTTCCGAAGCGCCTTTGGCCGGAAGTTCGCTTTCAGCCAAGACGCGCCATCACGTTCGACGAGCATCAACTCATCATTGAGCGGGAGAAAAACCCGGAGCGGCGTAACTTCTACGAACTGTGCTGGCATCTCGGTGGTTCGCAAAGCGACATCGCCAATCTTGCCGCCGAAGATATTGACTGGCCGAATCAGACGATTGCCTATGCCCGTCAAAAGACGGGCAGCCTCGCGATGATTCACTTCGGCCCGGACATTGAAGCCGTATTGCGGCGTCTGCCTGTTACCGGCGCGCTGTTCCCTTACCTGCGATCCGTTCGTTCTGGCGACCGCGCCACGGAATTCAAGCAACGGTGCGGCGGACTCGGTATCAAGGGCGTCACCCTCCATTCATATCGTTACGCTTGGGCGGAACGGGCCAAGACGTGCGGCTACCCGGAACGATTTGCACAGGAGGCACTCGGCCATAACAGCAAGGCTGTGCATCGGGCTTACGCGCGCAAGGCCAAGGTGAGGCTGCCGTCACTGGAGAGTTACGAAAAGCAGGCGGCGGAAGGTCAAATCATCCAGTTGCCGCCGCTTTCGCCGGAGCGTGAC
>JAYVSV010000007.1:0-4874 GCA_043775015.1 Verrucomicrobiota bacterium | reverse complement strand
GGTTTGGTTCTTGGTTTGGTTCTTGGTTTGGTTCTTGGTTTGGTTCTTGGTTTGGTTCTTGGTTTGGTTCTTGGTTTGGTTCTTGGTTTGGTTCATGTTGCGCTTTCAGTTTCGCGCACTGCCACCAAGGTGTCCATCAAACCGGGTTAAGCCCAACCCTTTGCGGTCCGATTGATGTCCGATTTTGAAGATAAAGTTTTAATTTTGCTCGCCCATTCCGCTATTTCTTGCAGATCTATTACAATATAATCAGCAAAATCTCTGATGACGGCGGCATCTATTTGTTTTTCATTGCTCATTTTTTCCTCCACGCTTTGTTTTGATATTCAGAATTTCCACATCCCTTTTGAATTCCAGCCGCTCGTATTCCTTGGCTTCCTCAGAATTCTGGCGGCCATTTCTTTTCAGTTTCAACCAACGTGTATGTTCTTTTCAGTCATATTTTCCCTCTTAGCAAGTCGTATGCCTGATAACTGGTGATATAGAAAAGTGAAAGCGAAGAACTAACACGACTTCTCGGAATCTAATTTAAAAGGCGATAAACAAGGAGTTGAGGCCAAACTTATTATAAGTTCGTTCTTTAAATTCTAAAAAGCTGTTTGTGGTGAAGCAATCACGGCGTAGTTGGAAATTGCTACAACAATTTAAAGTCTCGGACTTGTAGGTGGTTCACCCCTTGTAAATATCTTGCGTGCCGATTTCAACTAGATCCTCGCCCGAATCCAGCAGGCGCATGCCTTCTTGAAAATGCGTGGCAAATATCTCTCGCAGGGCGCCGCGTCCGATGTGTTGCCGCAGGTGAGCCAGATGATTTTCGGCGGCGAGGCGTGTCTAAAGTATTTTCCGCGAAAGAAGGTTTCGCAAAAGAGCGGGCGAGGCGCGGAAGTTGGTTTGGCGCAGACGAGAAATGGCGTCGGTGAGGTTGATCAATCCGGCATCGGCGGCCTCCGCCAGCAATCCAAGAAGACCCACGACTTTGTGGCCGCGTTTCGTGGCAAGAGTTCGCGCCGCGAGTTCATCAAAGATGACAATGTCCGCCTGAAGTCGTTCGGCCAGCGCGAGAGCCGTGCGTTCGCCGGGATGAAGCAGAGCCAATTCAGGATCGTTTACCGCCGGGTCGGGATGAACCGCCAACCAGTCTGGCGGTCGTTCAGCCCAAGCGCGAACAACGGGCGGCGCATCGGCATGGCGCAGTTCATCAATGACTGTCCGGGTAGTGGCGACGGAAGGATGAAGCTTTGGCAGAATTTCTTCGCAACCGATGAGGACGAGATAACAAAGCGGCGAGGTGTCGGAGACGACAATCATTTGCCGTGGGTTTCACGGAGAACAGCGAGGTCGTGATCGAGTTCCGCTTCGCCATAGTGCAACCATGCGCCAACCCGCTTGAGGAAGGCTTCGGTTTCCCAACGCGAGCCATGACCGAGAAGTCGCCCGATCTGTTCGGTGGTCAATGCGCCGGAACGATAGGCTTCCGCAGCCACCGCTTCCCGGGCGCGACGCGGAATGTCGCCCCAGAGCGATTGCAGGGAAGCTGAAACATCGTCTGGAATTTCAATGGCTACGTTCATGTGCAAACTATGACGCGAATCGGGCTGAGTGGCAAGATTGGCGAGTTTGTTTAGTCACGATCTTTAGCAGCTTTCCGAACGCGCTCTTTCCAATTCGGTTCGAGTGGCGCATTCAACGCGTCGGGCAGTGAAATGGTGACGTTGCTCGTGCTGAAAAAATAGGAGCCAACCGGGCGTTGTGCAAACATCGATTTATGGCAAACGCGTTCCGATCAATTGAGTTTAAGGCGAGTCGATTTCAACCAGTTCATCACCGGCATCCAACAGGCGCAGAAGCTCTCTGAAAGTTCGCGGTCAGGATTTTTCGCAACGCGGCAGCGGAGGTATTTGCGCAGGTGGCGAGCTTGCAAACGGTTCCGGTGCTGCTAAAATTTTCGATATGGCCAGCCTAACTTTGACAGACATTCCTGAAGATTTGCGCGCGCAGTTGGAAAACGAGGCGGCGGCTAATTTCCGCTCCCTGACGCAAGAAGCCCTGGCCCGGCTGGAGCGGACGTTTGAAATTGACGCGGCGCTGAATACCAAAAGAGATCAGCGGTGGATCGATGAGGCGCTGGCCAGCGGGCCGGAATCGCCGTTGACCGAAAAAGAAATGGACGCGATTCGTGACCGGGTTTTGAAACGCAAGGCGGCATGATCGCGGCCAGTAAACGTCCGCGTTTTCTGTTGGATCTGGCGGAGGAATTAACTTGGCTGAACCAGAAGGCCGGAGCGGAGGTGGCGGAGCGATGGTATCAGTCCCTGAAGAAAACGATCCTCTTTCTCCAGGAACATCCATTCATCGGCAGGGAGCGCACCGACCTGAAACCTGACGGCATCCATTCGTGGCGCATCAAGGAATTTCCACGCTGGTTGATTTTCTATTCCGTGCGGGCAGACAAGCAGATCGTCCTGTTGCGGGTGCGGCCCGGCAATATGAACCTTGTGGTTTTGGAAATGGAGTCTTGAGACGGGCAACTTGCCTCGCGCCGAATGTCATTTCAGGGCGAGCCTGTTTCCACCAGTTCATCACCGGCATTAACCGGCGCAGAAGCTCCCCTGAAAGTTCGCGGTCCGGATTTTTCGCAACGCGGCCTCGGAAATATGGCCGCAGGGCGTGCAACTTGACTCTGCTGCGTCTTGGCGTTGAACCTTACGGCGAGCCGAGAATCTCGGAAATTTTTTCCGAAATATTTCCGTCTCTGATCAACGATTCACCAACGAGAATCGCTTTTGCTCCGCATCGACCAAGCCGTTGGACATCGGCGCGAGAATGAATTCCGCTTTCGGCCACGAGCAGGCTGTTCCCTAAATTTATTTTCGCGGCAAGCCTCTCCGTCGTGGCCAGATCCACGGTGAAATTTTTGAGGTTGCGATTGTTCACGCCGATAAGCAGCGGATTTATTTTCAGAGCGCGTTCTAATTCATTCTCATCGTGAACTTCCACGAGCACCGCCAGGCCAGCGTCGGTCGCCAATGAATGAAACTGCTTCAATTGTTCATCGGACAAAATCGCGACGATCAACAAAATGGCGTCCGCGCCCCACTCGATTGCTTCAAGAATCTGGCGTTCGTCGATGATGAAATCCTTGCGCAACAAAGGAATTTTTACGGCGGCGCGAATCTGTTTGAGATAATCGAGCGAGCCTTGGAAGAAATTTTCGTCAGTGAGAACGGACAGACAACTTGCGCCTGCCGCTTCGTATTCTTTGGCGATGCGGACGGGATCAAAATTTTCGCAAATGATTCCCTTCGACGGAGAAGCTTTTTTGACTTCAGCGATCAAAGCGACCGAACCGCGCTGCGGATTTTTCAACGCTGCAAAAAAATCACGCGCCTCATTTCGTTCGAGCATGGCATCGTGCAGATCACCAGCCGCGATGATGCGCGACGGAAGTTTCGCCACTTCGATTTTTTTTTGCCCAACAATCTTATCGAGAATGTTCATTTGAATTTTCGTCGGACTCACTTGGATCCCGGGCAAATTATTCTTCGTCATCCTGCACGTTTGCCATGCGTTTGCTCGGACAACCGGCACGCAACCAGGCATTCACGTAAGCGTCGAGGTCGCCATCCATCACGGCTTGCACGTTGCTGGTTTCAACGCCGGTCCGCAAATCTTTGACCATGCGATACGGTTGGAAAACGTAACTGCGTATCTGGTTTCCCCACGAGACGCTGCCTTTTTCGCCGTAAAACTTTTCCATGTCCGCCTTCGCCGCATCGACCCGTTGCGCGAAAATTCGCGAGAGCAACAACGTCATCGCGGTGGCGCGATTCTGGTGTTGTGAGCGCTGCGCCTGTGACGCCACCACGAGGCCGGTCGGGATATGAGTGATGCGCACGGCGGTTTCAACTTTGTTGACGTTTTGTCCGCCTTTGCCGCCAGAACGAAAGGTGTCCACGCGAAATTCGTTGGGCGGAATCTGGATTTCGGATGACGCTTCCTCAAGCTCGGCGATGGCGTCCACGCTCGCGAAACTGGTGTGACGCCGCTTGTTGGAATCAAACGGAGAAATGCGGACGAGGCGATGCACCCCGCGTTCGGCCTTGCAAAATCCGTAGGCGTTTTCGCCCTGGATGCGCAACGTGACACTTTTGATTCCGGCGGTTTCGCCTTCGAGCGCGTCGGTGACTTCAACTTCCCAACCGCGCGATTCGCACCAGCGTTGATACATGCGAAGCAACATGCTGGCCCAGTCGCACGATTCCGTCCCGCCCGCTCCAGCATTGATGCTGAGAATGCAGTTATTTTTGTCATGTGGACCGTTGAGAAAAACTTTGAGTTCGCTGGCCTCGAGTTCGCGAGAAAAGATTTTGAGATCGCGCTCCAACTCCTTCTCGATCTTGAGCTGTTCCGCTTCAGGCTCGGCTTCGCCCAATTCAACCATCACCCGAAAATCTTCGAGTTGCTTTTCCGCTTTGAGCAGCGGCTCGATTTTTTTGCGAAGGGAATTGGCCTGGTCGATCAGCTTTTGGGCCTGCTCACGATTCGTCCAGAAGTTTTCCTGCCCCATCAAAGACTCGAGTTCCGCCAGCCGTTTTTGCGCGTTGGGGACGTCAAAGAAACCTCCGCAAATGAGTAAGTTTTTCGGCAGCGGGTGTCAATTGAGCGGAGATCGTTTCGAACATGAAATCAAGTTACAGGTTGTCGGGCGAGAATCCAGAGAGAAGCGCGTGAGCCACGTTGCCCGTTCTCGAACAAGGGCGATGAACAACGCTCGCCCGGGTGTGATTAAAAGTGGGTGAAGGAACGGAGCGCGGACATTCCTGTCCGCCGGGGCTTGGCTAAAATATCAAGCGCTCTGGGCGGAAGGACGCGCG
>JAYVSV010000006.1:0-25349 GCA_043775015.1 Verrucomicrobiota bacterium | reverse complement strand
TTCGTGGCGAGCAAAACACTCCGCTGAAATTTCCAATGCCTCCTCCAATAGCCACGCAGCACACCATTGGCCGAACACTACTGGCGGGCCGCGTGCGCTCCCCAACTTCGGAGTTCGGGTTAAACGGGGCTTGGTTCAGGCGTTGATGCCCAGACTACAAATAGGCCAGCCCAAACGGGCTTCGCTCCGCGTCTTTGCGCCTGTGCGTTGATTTCATGGCGGGTATCCCACGAGTGCTCCGTGTAGTTGGTGCGGTGTTTTGTTTCTCCGCCGGAATCGCACGGGCAGACTGCACCCTCACCAACATCGGCGTTCTGCCGTTCGATGAAATGGGCTTTCGCTCGTACTTCGGGCGCAGCGGCGGGCTTTATCCTCAGCACGCAAACAAGATTTAGGCGTGTTTGAGGATCAGATTGTGATGTGGAGCGGGGTTCATTGAGACTAAGGTTTGACTTGGAGTGCTGCCAAAACTAAATTTCTGACGATGTTGGCCGCTGAAACCAAATGGGCTGCAGTTCCCCTTGCAACCAGTTTGCCTCCAAATTCTACAGTCATGTGGAGTGAAATTTTGGAGGCGGCTGATCCTTTCTTGAAGGCCGTGGCCCAACGGCTGGTGACACAGGCGGAGGAATTTGAACCGGAAGTTTCTGCCTACGCGGAATATGCGCTGAGCGGGAACGGAAAACAGTTGCGCCCACTGCTGGTTTCTTTGAGTGGTGCGGCCACGGGAAATGTCAGCGACGACCACGTCACCATCGCCGTAATCGTGGAAATGGTTCATCTCGCGACGTTGGTTCACGATGACATTATTGATCAAGCGCAAATGCGCCGCGGGAGGCCGACCCTTTCCGCCAAGTGGGGTAATGAAATTTCAGTTCTGCTCGGCGACTGTCTTTTCGCGCAATCGTTGAAATTAGCGGCCAGCTTTCCGACGCCAGAGATTTGCCGCGCGGTGGCTTCGGCGACCAACACTGTTTGTTCGGGAGAAATTTTACAGACGCAGAGCCGTCGGCGTTTTCAGATTTCTCGCGAGGAATACTTTAAAATTCTCGCGATGAAAACCGCAGAACTCTTTGCGCTTTCGTGTGATCTGGGTGGCCTGTTGAATCAAGCCGCTCCGCTCCAACGAGAAGCGTTGCGCCAGTTCGGATTGGCTTTGGGCACCGCCTACCAGCTTTACGACGATTGCCTCGATGTATTTGGATCGGAGGCCGTTTCCGGGAAATCGGTGGGCAGCGATTTGAGTAATGGCGAAATCACGTTGCCCTTGCTGATTGCTTTTGAAAAAATAACAGAAGCCGAGCGCGCCAGATTGGAGTCGCAAATCAAGAATTGGCGCCCGGAATACTTTTCTGGCGTGGTCGGCTTGTTGGAGAAATACGGAGCGCTGGCGGAGTCCCGGCGAGTGATTCATCAACACCTCGCGTCTGCCCGACAGACGTTGCAATTGCTGCCCGATTCCGAAGGCCGCGACGGATTGTCTGGCTTAATTGATTATTTGGCACAACAAAGTGATGCTTTGGGTGTTTTAACCTGAAGCTTTCATGAAAATGGCACTTCCTATAATGGCTTTCCCAACTATGTCGGCACCGGAAAAAGCGCTGGAAAACAAACTTCGAGCCGCTGAAGACCTCGCCTTGGTTAATCGCGCCAAGGAAGAGGACGCTGCTGCTTACGATCAACTGGTCCGCAAGTATCAGGAACGAATCTACGCGACGGTTTATCACATGACCTCGAACCACGAGGACGCCAATGATTTAACCCAGGAAACTTTCATCAAGGCGTATCGTGCGCTTAAATCGTTCAAGGGCGATTCGAGTTTTTACACCTGGATTTATCGAATCGCCGTCAACAAAACGATTAATTTTCTGAAGCAGCGAAAAAATCGCGTTCACATGAGTTTAAACGACATGGATTTTAATGCGGAAAATGATCCGGACATGGTTGCGCTCGTGTCGGAAAAGACGCCACGTCGCGATCTCGGTATCGCAGAGTTGTCAGAGAAATTGAACGCGGCTCTGCAAAAGCTGTCTGAACCTCACAGAATGGTTGTGACGCTGCATGATGTTCAAGGCCTGTCGCACGATGAAATCGCAAAGATTATGGATTGCAACGTGGGCACAGTGCGGTCGAGACTTTTTTATGCGCGCCAACAATTGCAGGCAATCTTGTCGGATTATTTAAAGTAACTATGAACCCGGAGCAGGAAAATTTTGAGGCGTTGCGCAAATTGTTGGCTTTAAAAAAGTACGAACAGCCGCCGCCCAGATATTTCTCCGACCTGCCAACCCAAATCTGGGCGCGCATTGAGCGCGAACCGAAATTGCTCCCGTTCTGGCAAAGAATTCTTCCCAACTTCGGTTTAAGCCCTGCCATGGCCTACAGTTTCGGTTTGCTTGCTTGCGGCGGTTTGGTCTTCGGCATTGGATATAGCCTAAGCGGAGAGTCTGAGCAAAACATAGCGCGACCCATCGCTGGAAATGGCACCTGGGACTTGTCGCCGAAAGTGGTGGCGCAAGAGGCGAATGGCCTTAATTTTCCGAACCGAGGAAATGATTACGCCAGCACAAATCCTGTGATGGCTCCCGATGCTTTACCGTCGTTGTTCAGTGGGAGCAGCCTCCGAGCGGTGCCGGCAAATTTTTCGCCGGCCCGATAGTTCACGGCTCCTTTTCAAACACGAAAGTCATGCCGTCTCTCGGCACCAGCATTCTGTCCTTTTCGAACGTCACGTCGAGAGTTTTGGTCCCGAGCATCACTTCGTATCCTGATCCTTGTTTCTTTTTCCAAGTTCCCTGTGCGGCAATGGCCGCCGGGGTTTCTGGATTTTTCGGTGGATTTTTTAGAATCGCTTTCTGATCGGTGGTGGCAATGAAAGTGGTTCCATGGAACGGGGCGTATTTACTTTCTTTAAGCTTCCTCAGCTGAAACGGCGTCACTTTTGGGTTCACCACCTTTTCCTGCGCCACGGTCGCATCAAGGTTCAACATCCACAGGCCAAGAATTTTCTCCTCGTCATATTTTTCGGATTTCCCTGTCTTCAAATAATTATGCAAATCCTTCAAGTCTGAGCCGATCAATTGACTGATCTCTGCCGTGATCGACGCATTCGTCAGAACGGCCTGCACTTTCGGATGATTGATGATGTCGCCAATTTTCGCCTGTGCCTGGATCATTTCATTGATTTGCACGTCGGTCGCGATGTCTTGGAACTCCTTGCGCTCGGCCAGCGAAAGAAAAACCGGGTAACGAGAAAGACGGCCATTCAAAAGCGGATTGTTTTTGAGCAGGCCAATAATGTCGGCGGCTTCATAGAAATTCGGCGGTGCTGGATCATAGTTTGCAACAACCCGATCAACTTTTGAGTCGTGAATCTGGGCGCGGGTTTGGTTGATAAACTTCATCCCGGAAGTATCCTCCACGCCCGAAGCTAATTGCGTGGTCAAGTAGCCCGCCACGTAAAACGGGATCATCAACAAAACAAAATAGACCGTGCCGTTCGCGAGACCGAGAGCCAGGCCGAGGCGGCGGTCGAGGCGTTCCCACTTGAAGCGCGACTTGTCGTCCTTCTTATATTTGTAGAACACATCCACTTTGCGATACAGGAAATGGCCGGCCACTTTGAAGGCGATTACGACGAGAATAAAAACAACCAGCGGCGGAACGAACTCGCTCCAGATCGGATGGTTGAGGCCCACGAGTGGCAAAAGCGGTTTCAAAATCGGAGAAATCGGCATGGCCAATAATGCCGCCACGAAAAGGCCAACAAGCGATACGGCGACGCGGATAACGCCTTGATAATACCCAATCAGGGCCAGAAGCGCCAACAGCACCAGAGCGGTAAGCCAGATAATCATCTCGAAAAAATAGAAGCCCAAACCTCGAAAAGCACGTACAAAAACAGTGCGCAAGAAAAACGGCAGCCCAGCAATCCTGTTTGCCTTTTGCCCATAATCACGTTTTTATTTGGCGCACAAATGGTCGAAAACTCTGAAACTAAATCTGCCGAAGCGCTTCCACGCCGTAAATTTTTCCAGGAAGCGCTTGCCATGGTTGTGGGAGGCGTCGCCGGGTTGATACCCGCAGCCGCTGGCTTGTTGGTGTTTCTTGATCCGCTGCGGCGAAAAACGGAATCAGTCGGAACGATTCGGGTGACTTCGCTCACGGCTCTGCCCAATGATGGGAAACCGTACAAATTCCCAGTGATCGCCAGCCGCACCGATGCCTGGAACAAATTTCCCGAGGCACCTATCGGCGCGGTTTATTTGCGGCGAACGGGTGATAAACAAATTGAAGCGCTCAACGTGGTTTGTCCGCACGCCGGTTGTTTCGTCGATTTTATTCCGTCGCGAGCCTGCTTCCTTTGCCCTTGTCACAACAGCACCTTTGCCCTCGACGGAAAACTTAATGACCTCAAAAGTCCCAGCCCGCGCGCGCTCGATACCTTGCCCGTAGAAATCCGCGGACAGGATGTTTTCGTCACGTTCCAAAACTTCCGCGCGGGAGTCGCAGCGAAAATACCCGCCGCATGAAAACGCTTTTCGATTGGCTCGACCAGCGCACCGGCTACCGCCACATGACGCGCGAAGCGCTTTTTGAAAATATTCCCGGCGGCTCGCGCTGGCGTTACGTTTGGGGCAGCACACTGACTTTCACCCTCGTCGTCCAATTCATCACCGGCATCGCGCTCTGGATGGCTTACTCGCCAAGTTCGCAGACCGCATGGGAAAGCGTTTACTACATCCAAACTCAAATGTGGGGCGGATGGTTTTTGCGCGGGCTGCATCATTACACCGCGCAAGCGATGAATATTTTGCTCGTGCTGCATTTGATGCAAGTTGTCATTGACGGCGCCTACAAAGCTCCGCGCGAAGTGAATTATTGGTTCGGCGTCATTTTGTTGCTGCTCGTGCTCGGCCTGTCGCTTACCGGATATTTATTGCCGTGGGATCAAAAAGGCTTTTGGGCAACAAAAGTCGCGACCAACATTGCTGCGATCACTCCGGTCATCGGGCCGAGTTTGCAAAAACTAATTATCGGCGGCTCAGATTACGGACACCACACACTTACCCGATTTTTTGCATTGCACGCTGGAGTTTTGCCGGGCGCAATCATCGCCTTGTTGGTCGGACACATCTATCTTTTCCGCCGCCACGGCATCACCGCAAAGCAACCGCTCAACAAACCTGACGCTGCATTTTGGCCGGATCAAGTTTTGAAAGACGCCGTCGCCTGCCTCGCGGTTCTCGCCGCGATTTTGTTTTTCATCGTGCGCAGCCACGGCCCTGACCTCGGCGCGCCAGCCGATCCATCCGAGCCTTATTCCGCTGCGCGGCCAGAGTGGTATTTCTTATTTCTATTTCAGTTCTTAAAATATTTTCCCGGCGGAACAGAAATCTGGGGCGCGATCATCCTTCCCGGCCTCATCGTCGCGGTGATTTTTTTAATGCCGTTCCTCGGTAAATGGAAACTCGGTCATCGTTTCAATCTCGGCCTGCTGTGGAGTTTGCTCGCGGGAGTTGTGTTGCTCACCTATCTCGCAACGGCGGAAGATCGTCGCAACAGTGAATACGTTCGCTTTGTGAAAGATGCTGAGTCCGATGCTCAACGAGTCAAACAACTCGCCCAATCTCCCTCTGGAATTCCGGCAATCGGCGCGGTGACGTTGTTGCGAAACGACCCGCTCACGCAAGGGCCGAAACTCTTTTCCAAACATTGCGCAAGTTGTCATCGCTACTCGGGACATGACGGAACCGGACTCGTTTTGACGAACGCACCGGAAGGTGCCGACTTAAAAAATTTTGCCAGTCGCGAATGGATTTCTGGAATGTTGGATCCAGAAAAAATCAGCGGCCCACAATATTTTGGAGGGACGAAATTCAAGGACGGCAAGATGGCGAAGTTTGTGAAAAAGGATGTCGCGCATTTTTCGCCGGACGAAAAGGAACAACTTAAAAAAGTGATTGCCGCATTGTCGGCTGAGGCGGGTTTAAAGTCGCAACGAGAAGTCGATCAACGTGACGCGGCCATCATCGCGGAAGGGAGGGTTTTGCTTTCAAAAGCGCCGATGAGTTGCGCGGACTGCCACCAATTCCACAAAGAAGACGAGGACGCGACCGCTCCAAATTTGACCGGTTACGGTTCGCATCAATGGTTGACGGAAATCATTTCCAACCCGGCGCATCCGAAATTTTATGGGAAGAAAAACGATCGAATGCCCGCTTACGGCGAAGATAAAATTCTCGATGCGCAGTCGATCGAGTTGCTCGTGAACTGGTTGCGCGGCGAATGGTATGTGCCCGGAACGAACTCGGTGGGACATCTCGCCGAATAAACCGTTGAAGGGAGGGCGCGTCACTCCGTGCATGCCGGGCATGATTGGCCGACAAGCGGCGCGCACGGAGTGACGCGCCCTACCTTTCAGCGATAAGGTTGATGTAAATTCACTTTGGAAGTTTTTTTCCGCAACTTCAGATTTAACATTTCCACGCCGACCGCGAAGGCCATTGCGAAGTAGATGTAGCCCTTGGAAACAGGTTGGTGCAAACCCTCCGCAACCAGCATCGCGCCAATTAAAATCAGAAAACTGAGCGCCAACATTTTGATGGTTGGATGGCGATCCACGAAGTCGCTGATTTGATTTACGAAGATCAGCATGACGATCATGGCTAAAATTACGGCGGTGATCATCACTTCCAAATGTTGCGCCATCCCCACGGCGGTGATCACAGAATCGAGGGAGAAAACGATGTCGAGCAACAGAATTTGCACGATGACATTTGCGAACGTGGGAGTGATGCGTTTGCTGATTTCGCCGTCTTCACCTTCCAGTTTTTCGTGAATTTCAAACGTGCTTTTGCCGAGTAGAAAGAGACCGCCGAGAACCAAAATTACATCTTTTACCGAGACCGAGAGGTCGAAGGCGTAGCGAGATCCCTGCAAAAATTCATCCACCCAAAAAGGCTTGTCGAGCTTCACCACCCAGGCGAGCACAGAGAGCAGCAGAATTCGCGTGATGAGCGCGAGACCCAGACCAAGACGCCGCGCTTTTTTCTGCTGAGCGACGGGCAGTTTTCCACTGAGGATGGAAATGAAAATGATATTGTCGATGCCGAGAACAATTTCCAGCAGCGTGAGCGTCGCCAGGCTAATCCATATTTGCGGGTTAGAAAGCAAGTCCATCGCGGGATTGTAGAAAAGGAATGCGACGTGTCAACCGAAGGCCGAACGGTTTTTCCCATCGACAGCGGAAATATTTTGTCCTAAACACGTCCTGTCCACAGCAACAAATAACAATCAACTCCAAAAAATCATGCTCAGTCGAACAACATTCTTTGTGAAAGAGCGCGTCGGGTTCGTCAAGCTTACCGATACGTACGACATCTTCGATCCTCAAACGCAGCAGCAGATCGGCGTTGCCAAAGAGGAGCCGTCAGTCTGGGCGAAATATCTCCGGCTGATTGTGGACAAACGACTTTTGCCAACCACCGTGAACGTTTACGAAAATGGCAACGAGACGCCGCTTTTTTCTATTCATCGACCGACCACGTTTTTCCGGTCCAAAGTGAGAGTGACTGGTCCGGACGCGCAGGCATTTGGATATTTTAAGAGCAAAATGTTTTCACTCGGTGGCGGTTTTTATGTGTTCGACACGGCCGATCAACAAGTCGCAGAAATCAAAGGTGATTGGAAAGGTTGGAATTTTAAATTTCTCACAAAAGACGGACGCGAAATCGGCAGCGTGACGAAAAAGTGGGCGGGCATCGGCAAAGAGCTTTTCACGTCGGCGGACAACTACATCATTTCCCTAACGGACGCTCCAAACGGAAACATGGCTGCGAGCACGTTGCTCCTTGCCGCCGGATTGGCCATCGACATCGTTTTTAAGGAGAAGAGCTAGAAACTGCGAAATAGCGCCAGACGAAGCCGGTTTTTCCTAGTCGAAAGAAAAGCGGGGCTGGTTTGCACCGGCCCCGCTGTGTTTTAAGTTTTCGCGAACGACTTAGTAGCCGCCCATTCCGCCCATTCCGCCGCCGTGGTCGTGACCGCCGCCGCCGCCCGCCGGGGCTTTTTCTTTTTCAGGCATTTCGGTGATCAAGCATTCGGTCGTGAGCAAGAGGCCAGCGATGGACGCCGCGTTTTGCAGCGCGCTGCGGGTGACTTTTTTCGGGTCAACCACACCGGCTTTGACGAGGTCTTCGTATTCGCCAGTCGCGACGTTGTAACCTTCGTTACCTTTGCGGCGTTTGACTTCTTGCACGATGATCGAACCTTCGACGCCAGCGTTGTAAGCCAACGCGCGGAGCGGTGATTCAATCGCGCGTTTCACGATTTCAACACCGATTTGTTCGTCTTCGTCTTTCAATTTCAATGCGTCAATCGCAGGAATGCAGCGGAGCAATGCCACGCCACCGCCAGGAACGATGCCTTCTTCGACTGCCGCGCGAGTCGCGTGCAATGCGTCTTCAACACGAGCTTTCTTTTCTTTCATCTCGGTTTCAGTGGCAGCGCCGACGTTGATCACCGCAACACCACCGGCCAATTTGGCGAGGCGTTCTTGCAATTTTTCTTTGTCGTAATCGGAAGTCGTTTCTTCGATCTGGCGGCGGATTTGATTCACGCGACCTGAGATCTCAGAGGACTTTCCGTAGCCTTCAACAATCGTGGTGTTTTCTTTGTCGATGACGATGGATTTCGCGCGACCGAGGTCTTCGAGTCCGATGGATTCGAGCTTGATGCCGAGATCTTCGGTGATGCATTTGCCGCCGGTCAACACAGCGATGTCTTCCATCATGGATTTGCGGCGATCGCCGAATCCAGGAGCTTTGACTGCGCAGATGTTCAACGTGCCGCGGAGCTTGTTCACAACGAGAGTTGCGAGCGCTTCGCCTTCGACGTCTTCAGCAATGATCAACAGCGGCTTGCCGACCTTCGCGACTTTTTCCAAAATCGGGAGTAGATCTTTGAGGCTGGTGATTTTCTTTTCGTAATTGAGAACGTAAGCGTCTTCCAATTTCACTTCCATGGATTCGGCGTTCGTCACGAAGTAGGGAGACAAATAACCTTTGTCGAATTGCATACCTTCAACAACGTCGAGCGTCGTTTCAATCGACTTGGCTTCTTCAACCGTGATCGTTCCGTCTTTGCCAACTTTGTCCATCGCGTCGGCGATAATTTCGCCAATCGTCGTGTCCCAGTTAGCAGAAACCGTTGCGACCTGTTTGATTTCTTCTTTGTCTTTGACCTTCTTCGCAATTTTCGCGAGCTGTTCAACCGCAGCTTCCACTGCTTTGTTGATGCCGCGTTGCAAACTGATCGGGCTTGCGCCAGCGGTGACGTTCTTCAAACCTTCGCGATAAATCGCTTCAGCGAGAACGGTCGCAGTCGTGGTGCCGTCGCCAGCGGTGTCGCTGGTTTTGCTCGCGACTTCGCGAACCATTTGCGCGCCCATGTTTTCGTAAGGGCATTCGAGTTCGATTTCCTTGGCGACAGTGACACCGTCTTTGGTGACCGTCGGAGAACCGAATTTTTTGTCTAGAACGACGTTGCGGCCTTTCGGTCCGAGAGTCGCTTTGACCGCGCGGGCCAATTTTTCCACACCTTTGAGAAGAGCCTGCCGGGCCTGTTCGTCAAAAATTAATTGTTTAGCTGCCATAATTTTTCAGTATTAAAGTTTTAGTTAAGTTGTGAGTTATTCGATGACTGCGAGGACATCATCCGAGTTCAGGATTTTGTATTCCTTGCCATTGAGTTTGATTTCCGTGCCGCCGTATTTGCTGACGAGGACGCGATCACCTTTTTTGACTTCGAACGGAACTTTCTTTCCATTGTCGTCGGTTTTACCAGTGCCGAGAGCGATGACGATGCTTTCGGTCGGTTTTTCTTTCGCGGTATCAGGGATAATGATGCCGCCCTTTTTTTGTTCCTTCTCTTCGGCTGCTTCCACGAGGATGCGATCGCCGAGAGGTTTTACATTTAGTGCCATACGTTTTTTGTGTTTTGTTTTGTTTATTTGATTCTGAATCAAGTCCCGCAGCACTCGCTGTGGGAAAATTGTTTTATTTTTCTGCTGACTGTTGAGAAGCGCACAACTGCACCTCGATATTAACGTGAACCAACTCCTCGTGAACCTTCAACGCTTGCCGATATTCGTCCGGAGTTTTTGGGTTGTGCGCGACAACACTGATGACCGCCGCGAATTTGTTGACGCCGACCTGCCAAATGTGAAGGTCGGTAATTTTGGAATCGTCGTCCTCAATCCCTTCACGAATTACGACGGGCAAATCTGAACTTGTCGGAACGCGATCCAAAAGAATTGAACCTGAGTCACGCAACAGCGTGTAAGCCCAAGACAAAATTACAACCGTTCCAACCAAACCCATCACCGGGTCAAGCCAGACCCAGCCGAAATAATAGCCCGCAGACAATGCGACTACCGCTCCCAACGCCGTGAGTGTATCCGCCAAAACGTGGACGTAGGCTGCTTTCAAATTCAAATCGTGATGATGATGTCCGTGTTCCGCATGACGGGGGCCATGATGATGCGGCTCATCTTTCAGCATTAGTGCGCTGATGAAATTCACCACCAAACCCACGACCGCGATGAAAATTGCTTCGCGAAAATGGATTGTTTGCGGGACGAGTAAGCGATGAATGGAGTCTCCAGCGATTACCAAAGCAATGATGGACAAAATAATCGCGCTCGTAAAAGCGCCCAGCACACCAACCTTGCCGGTGCCAAAGGTGAATCGCTCATTTTTTGCGTGGCGGCGTCCATACGAATAAGCCAAAGCCGCGAGCACGAAAGCTGCAACATGAGTTCCCATGTGCCAACCGTCCGCAAGCAACGCCATTGAGTGGAAAAAATACCCCGCGACGATTTCCACCAGCATCATTCCGGCAGTCAACACAACCACCATGCGAGTGCGTTTCTCGGCAAATGAGGTGTCGCCCGAAAAATTATGTTCGTGCTTCCAGATTGAAATGTCGGTGGCGTGCATGGCTATTCAGTAACGCGGGAAATGTTTTACTTCTTCTCGTCCACAACTTCCGCGTCGATGATCGGACCTTCATCCGATTTCGCTTCCGCGCCTGGTTGCGAACCCGCGTCAGCTTGCGCGCCCGGTTGACCGCCCGCTTGGCCAGCCTTCGCTTTTTCCGCCGCCGCTTTGTAAAGCTCCGCCGAAACCGCCTGCCAGGCTTCGTTCATCTTGTCGCTCGCCGCTTTGATTGCAGCACTGTCGTTGCCCTTGAGCGCTTCTTTGACTTCGTTGGCCGCAGTTTCGATTTTCGTTTTGTCGTCCGCAGAAATTTTATCCGCGTTGTCTTTCAACATTTTTTCCGAACGATAAACCGCGTTGTCAGCTTCGTTGCGCGTTTCGATTTCTTCTTTCTTCTGCTTGTCCTCTTCGGCGTGCAACTCCGCGTCTTTCTTCATCTTTTCGATTTCATCTTTGGAAAGACCGCTGCTCGCCGTGATCGTGATTTTTTGTTCCTTGCCCGTGCCGAGATCTTTCGCGCTGACGTGCAAAATGCCGTTTGCGTCGATGTCAAACGTGACTTCGATCTGCGGCGCGCCGCGCTGTGCCGGCGGAATATCAGTCAGGTTAAATTTGCCAATTGTCTTATTGTCGCGCGAAAACTGACGCTCACCTTGGAGAACGTGAATTTCCACACCGGGTTGGTTGTCAGAGGCGGTGGAGAAAATTTCCGATTTACGCGTCGGGATCGTGGTGTTGCGCTCAATTAATTTCGTGAAAACGCCACCCAAAGTTTCAATGCCGAGGGACAACGGGGTCACGTCAAGCAATAGAACGTCTTTGACCTCGCCCTTGAGAACGCCGCCTTGAATGCCTGCGCCGATTGCCACAACTTCATCAGGATTTACGCCTTGATGCGGTGGCTTGTTGACCAGTTTGTGCGCGGTTTCCACAACTCGCGGCATGCGGGTCATTCCACCGACTAGAACGAGTTCATCGATCTTATCCGCCGCGATATCCGCGTCTTTTAAACAGTTCTTTACCGGAGCGATGGTCCGCTCGAACAAAGAATCGCAAAGCTGTTCCATTTTGGCGCGAGTGAGCTTCATCGAAATATGTTTTGGCCCACTCGCATCCGCTGTGATGAACGGCAAATTAATGTCGTACTGCTGCGAGCTGGAAAGAGCGATCTTCGCTTTTTCCGCTTCTTCTTTAATGCGCTGCAAGGCATCGGGCTGCTTTCGCAAATCCATTCCTTGCTCGCGCTTGAATTCGTCCAACATCCAGTCCATCAATACGTTATCCCAGTCGTCGCCGCCCAGATGAGTGTCGCCGTTGGTTGCTTTAACTTCAAAAACGCCGTCGCCGATCTCCAAAACGGAAATATCGAACGTTCCGCCACCGAGATCGTAAACTGCGATTTTCTCGTCCTTTTTCTTATCAAGACCGTAGGCGAGCGAGGCTGCCGTGGGTTCATTAATGATGCGAAGTACTTCCAAACCAGCAATGCGCCCGGCATCTTTAGTCGCCTGGCGCTGCGAGTCATTGAAATAGGCGGGTACCGTGATCACGGCTTGGGTAATCTTCTCCCCCAAACGGGTTTCAGCGTCAGCTTTAAGCTTGGCCAGAATCATTGCGGAAATCTCCGGCGGCGTGAACTGTTTCGGTTTGCCGTCCACTTCAACTTCAACATTGGCGTCACCGTTGCTGGCCCGCACAACTTTGTAAGGAACACGTTTGATCTCTTCTTGCACTTCGTCGAACTTGCGGCCCATGAAGCGCTTGATCGAATAAACCGTGTTGCGCGGATTTGTGACAGCTTGACGCTTTGCCGCATCCCCCACAATTCGCTCACCTGTTTTGGTGAAAGCCACTACGGAAGGAGTGGTGCGTTTTCCTTCAGAGTTCTCCAACACAGACGGCTCGCCGCCTTCCATCACTGCCATGCACGAGTTGGTTGTTCCAAGATCAATTCCAATAACTTTTGCCATAATTCTAGAAAATTTGTTTTTTAACCGAATTGATTCAGCAAAGAGAGTGCCAGAATATATGCCGCAGTCGCAAAATGCTTATCTGTATAACTTTGCGTATAAATAGGGCCGAATTAAATCATCGTGGATAAGAGACATATTGGCGCTTTTAGATTTGGGCGCTTTTAGCTCCGTGTCACACTTCAAGTTCTGGCTCAGGTTGAATCGGCTCTGGTTGGCTTTCTCCGCGTTTCAACCAGACTAAAAGCAGACTGATGTCAGATGGTGACACCCCGGAAATACGTGAAGCTTGGCCAACCGTTAAAGGCCGGATCTTAGCTAACTTTTGGCGCGCTTCGGTTCGCAAGCTGCCGACCCGAGTATAATCAAATGAATTCGGGATTTGTTTGTCTTCAAGGTTCTTGAACTTCGCTACTTCAATCTCTTGGCGTAAGATATAACCCGCATATTTTACACTGATTTCGACCTGCTGGGTTATGTCGTTGGTGAGTAGATCGTTTTTTGATGGCAAGTCGTTGTATGTGATTTCAGGTCGGCGAAGGATTTGCCGCAAGTTGTCGTGTCCGAAGCGGGTTTTTTCAAGACGTTCCAATTCCAAAGCGATCGCGGCCTTCTTCTTCGTGAACACGTCATAATTACGCTTCGATAACAGGCCACAATTAAAACCAATTTCACTCAAGCGAAGATCCGCATTGTCCTGTCGGAGCACAAGTCTGTATTCGGCCCTGGATGTGAACATGCGATATGGCTCAGTCGTTCCTTTGGTCACAAGGTCGTCGATCAGTACTCCAATGTAGGCTTCTTCACGCCCAAGGACGATTGGCGGCAAACCTTTTACATTGCGCGCCGCATTTATTCCAGCGATCAAGCCTTGCGCTCCCGCCTCCTCATAACCAGAGGTTCCATTGATTTGGCCGGCGAGGAACAAATTCTCGCATATTTTTGTTTCCAGAGATCGCTTAAGCTGAGTGGGAAAGGCAAAATCGTATTCGACGGCATACGCTGGGCGGATAATATCAGCATTCTCACAACCCAAAATAGTGCGAACCAAAGGAATTTGAACCTCAAAAGGTAGTGAAGTGGAAAAGCCATTCACGTAGATCTCATCAGTAGCGATCCCTTCAGGCTCAAGAAAGATTTGATGTCGCTCCTTTTCAGCGAAGCGAACTATTTTATCTTCAATAGACGGGCAATAACGCGGGCCAACGCCCTCGATTACACCAGAATACATCGGAGATTTATGCAGATTTTCCCGAACCAACGCCGCCGTTTTATCAGTTGTGTAGGTTACATGACACGGGAGTTGACCGTTTAACTGCTCAAGAATCGATCCCTTAGGATAAGGCGTTTCAGTGCCGCTGTGTTCCACGTGGAACAAATCATCTTTCCAAAAGGTAAAGTAGGGGACGGGATTCTCGCCTGGTTGCGGTTCCAGTTTGGAAAAATCAATAGAGCGCCTCAATAATCTGGGGGGAGTGCCAGTTTTTAAGCGTCCCAATTCGAGGCCCACTTCAATTAAGGAGCTTGATAACCCCATTGCGGCTGTTTCTCCAGCGCGCCCACCAGATTGCTGGTTGGACCCGATGTGCATCAACCCGCGGAGAAATGTTCCGGTTGTCACAACCACTGTCGTGCCGTGAAACTGAACCTCCAACGTGGTTTCAACACCGAACACTTTACCATTGCTATGTAGTAGTTTGGCGGACTGACCCTGTTTAATATCCAGATTGGGTTGCCGCTCACACACCCACTTCAAATAAAACTGATAGGCTTTCTTATCGCATTGCGCGCGAGGCGCCCAAACGGAAGGCCCTTTCTTTGTGTTGTGCATTCGAAATTGCAGCCCCGACATGTCAGTGGCTTTTCCCATTTCACCACCCAACGCATCGATCTCCCGAGCTAAATGCCCCTTGGCAAGGCCGCCAATCGCGGGATTGCAGGACATCTGTCCAATCGTATCAGCGTTGGTGGTCAATAAAAGCGTTTGGCAACCCATCCTCGATGCCGCTAAGGCTGCCTCAACTCCAGCGTGACCGGCACCAACGACGATCACATCATAATGCTTTTGGAAAACAAACATGCAGCCAGCCTATTCTAAATAGTATGTGGATTCAAAGATCGTTTTGCCGAGGCTCTTGCGAAGGCCGCGTTCCGGATTCGCAGCTAGATGCTCGCAAATTTTGAAAATGGTTTCCTGAGACTCGGTTGCCGCAATGTCCAAAGCAATATCACGGGCCGTCTTTTTTGTTCCTCGACTCTTTCTGAGATGCTCAAGAATTTTGACTTCTAGAGAGATCACGGTCGAAGCTGCTTTTTTCCCGGCTTCAACGCCCGGTTGGTGGTAGGCGTTTACGTTGATCAAGGAAGCATAAAAACCAACCGCTCTTTCAAAAAGCGCAATCAACATACCAACGGAAAACGGTGAAATGCGATCAATGGTGAGTGTAATTGATTCCCTTTGATTTTCATAGAGCGCTTGGCGGGTTCCGAGGAAAAAGCCGTGTAGGAAATCTCCAGAAGTCACGTCTTGTTCTACCTGGAGTGAACCGCCGGTTCGATCAGCCAAAACTTCGATAAAAATCGAGAAAAAGTTATTTATACCATCTCTAAGCTGTTGAATATAAGAATGTTGGTCGGTTGCACCCTTATTTCCATAAACCGCAATGCCTTGGTTAACCACCTTTCCGTCAAGGTCGCGTTCCTTGCCTAAAGACTCCATAATCAATTGCTGTAAATACTTTGAAAAGAGTTCTAATCGGTCCTTATAGGGCAAAACAACCATATCTTTGGCCCCTTTACCGTTACCGGCCGAGAACCACATAAGAGCAAGTTGCGCAGCTGGATTGTTTGAAGTGTTCGCGATTCGGGAGATCTCGTCACAAAGGCTTGCGCCTTGAATCATTTCACCAATATTGAATCCTTGAAGTGCGGCAGGCAGAAGCCCAACGGCAGACAGCTCAGAAGTTCGACCGCCAACCCAATCCCACATCGGGAATCGTTCAATCCAATTTTCTTTTCGAGCCAATTTGTCTAGCTCGCTATCCGCGCCAGTAGTTGCGACACAATGGCGCGAAAACACCAAACCCGCCCGTTCAAAGGCGGCCTTTGCCTCAAGCATTCCATTGCGAGTCTCTTTTGTGCTGCCGGATTTGGAGATGACGAGGCAAAGCGTTTGCCCAAGTTCATCGATACCAGCCAGAATTTTGTCCATTCCATCCGGATCAGTGTTATCGACGAAGTGAACGATCATTTTATCAGTTTTGGGGTGTCCTAGTGCGGCAGACACAAACTGAGGTCCCAATGCAGAACCGCCAATTCCAATCAACAAGAGATTTGTGAAGCGCCCTCGTTCACCTCGAATTGATCCGTTATGCACTTTTTCCGCGAACGCCTTGATCTTCGCGTAAGCATTTTCAATATCAGACTTAATTTTCCTGTTGGGTGCCAGTTCAGGATTTCGCAACCAATAGTGGCCAACCATTCTGTTTTCATCCGGATTGGCGATGGCACCCTTTTCCAAAGCTGCCATTGCGGCGAATGCTGTTTGCATCCGTGGTTCCATGGTCTCTAAAAAACCATCCGCAAAGTTCATTCGCGAAATATCCAACGCGAGGCCGATGCCCGGGTAAACGGAGTAATATTTCTTAAATCGTTCCCAAAGTTTTTCTGGTGATTTTTTCATAATTTTTGGCGCTAATTCGAATGCGGAAAACGTTGCCAAACGCTGCCAACCTTTTAGATTCTGGCCATGAGACCATTCCTGATTCTTCTTTTTATTTTGATCGGAGCCGTCGTGCTCGTTGGCCTTTGGCTGATGGGAGCTTACAACAGCCTGGTTCGATTGCGTCAAGCGGTCAAAAATGCCTGGGCCCAAATCGACGTGCAACTCAAACGCCGGCACGACCTCATTCCTAATCTCGTCAATACTGTCAAAGGTTACGCGACGCACGAAAAAGGAACACTCGAAGCCGTGATGAACGCGCGCGCCAAAGCAACCAGCGTCACGATTCCCGCCGACAAAATAAAAGCCGAAGGAGAATTAAGCGGAGCGTTGGCGCGTTTGATGGCCGTCGCTGAAGCGTATCCGGATTTGAAAGCAAACCAGAATTTTCTGATGCTGCAAGGCGAACTCGGTTCGACGGAAGATCGCATCGCGTTTTCGCGTCAGGCTTACAACGATTCCGTCGCGCAACTGAACACCGCGATTCAAACTTTTCCAACCGTGCTGATCGCAGGAATGTTTGGTTTCAAAGAAGAACCATTTTTTGAAGCGCCTGCCGAAGAAAAAAATGTTCCGAAGGTTGAATTTTAAACTTCGCAAAGCTACACGGAATTATTTTCAACGCAAAGCAACGGGTTTTTGCAAAAGGCGCAAAGGAACTGCTCTGCGCGTCTCTGCGAAAAACTTTCTCGACCTCTGCGTTAAAAATAGGATTGCTTTTGCTTCCGTCGCTTCGCCGCGTTGTCTTTTAGAGGCATTTTTTCATAACCAGTCGAACACATCCAAAGTTTCTAAACATTCGTTAACGCTTGCCCGATTCGTTGCCGTTCGATTCAATGCCCGCCGCGTTTCAAATGACACATCCCGTTCACCTCATCCTGTCACCCGGCACACGCATCGTGACGCGGAACGACGCCAATCGCATGGGCGGCGGACAACTCGTTCCCGCAGGTGCAGTCGCCGTCATCACGGTTTCGCCGGGTGACGCGCAGCACTCCTACAAAGTGCGCTTCAACGACAATGCGGAAGCCATGCTCCATCGCAACGAGTTCTCCATCCTGAAAGAGTTCAAGGGAATCCCGTTCGGAGTCCCGCCTTCAGGCGGTTCGAGGGATATCGAACCATCGGCGCAAGGACCGGCTGAAGCCGGGACTCCAAACGCTGACTTCCACGACTGGCAACCCTTCATCATCTACCGCTGCGTCGTCGGCTCGCAGGCCTTCGGCTTGAGCGGCGACGACTCCGACGTGGACCGGCGCGGCATTTACCTGCCGCCCGCCGATCTCCACTGGTCGCTCTACGGCGTGCCTGAGCAAATCGAAAACAATCCCGCAGGCGCGGGACAGGAAGCCTACTGGGAACTCCAGAAATTCCTCGTCATGGCCCTCAAAGCCAATCCGAACATCCTCGAATGCCTGCACACCCCGCTCGTCGAGCACGCCACGCCCCTCGCGCAGGAATTATTGGCCGCGCGCAAGTGCTTTCTCTCCAAGCTCATTTACCAGACCTACAACGGCTACGTGATGAGCCAGTTCAAGAAGCTGGAGCAAGACCTCCGCGCCTGCGGCGAGATCAAATGGAAACACGCCATGCACCTCATGCGCCTGTTGCTCTCGGGCATCATCGCCTTGCGCGAAGGCGAACTGCGCGTGCGCCTGGACGAAGAGCGCGACGCCCTGCTCACCATCAAACGCGGCGAACGTCCGTGGCCGGACGTCAACGCCTGGCGCCTGCGCCTGCACCAGGAATTCGACGAGGCGTTCGCCTCCACAAAACTGCCGGAGCGGCCTGACTACGTGTGGGCAAATAGCTTTCTGTTGAAAGCTCGCCATGAAATGGCAGAACGGAGAAAACCGTGAATTCCTTCACTCAACCCTCAACTTTCAACCCTCAACCGTCCCTCAACGCTTGGGCCAATGAGTTTTTGCTAAAGGCGCGGAGGGAAATGATTAAAAGGAGTGCGCCAATTGGCTAAATCTCTTATCCGCCTCATGACCCGCAAAGAAGCCAAGCAGCACATTGAGCACATCCGCCGAGAACGGTTCTGGCTGGACGATGTTTCGCACAAGCCGAGCGAAAACCCGCTCATGGCGATGCTGCGTCGTGCGCTGAATCAACTCGCCACTGGAATCTTCGAACACGCTCATCATTACGTTTTTGAACTGACTCAGAACGCGGACGACAACAACTACCCTGCCGATGCCGAGCGCTTTTTGAAGTTCGTCCTCCTTGAAGACGACCCAACGAGCACGCCCGGCAGTCAGGGCTGTCTATGTGTGCTGAATGACGAGACGGGGTTTGAGAGAAAGCATGTCGAAAGTTTGTGCGACATCGGGAACTCCACGAAGAAGGATAACCGAGAGGGCTACATTGGTGAGAAAGGCATTGGGTTCAAGTCCGTCTTCCTCATTTCTGACAGGCCTCACATCGTTTCCAACGGCTACAACTTTCACTTTAGACGGGACGACTGCGACGCTGGACTTGGCTATGTCGTGCCGCATTGGAACGAGCAAGTTCCCTCCGTTGCGGAGGGCAGTCTGACGGCCATTCTGCTTCCACTGAGAGGCGCATCCGGCGTGGATGTCGCCAAGCAACTCGCTGATATTGAGCCAGAGTGTATTTTGTTTTTGCGCCGACTGCGGCGTATCGAGTTGGTGTCGGCCAAGTCCGGCCTAAAGCGAGCCGTGCGCAGTAGCGGCTCACAAGGGTTTGTCAGCCTTGAAGCGGACGGCACAACGGCCAGCTACTTTGTGCATCGGTCGGAGCACTCATGCGCCGACGTTCACGAATCGCTCAGGGAAGGTGTCAGTTCGACAGTAATCACGGTAGCGCTTCCGCTGAGTGCGCCAGAAACGACAGATGGGCGAGTGTTCGCGTTTCTCCCGACCGAGGTGCGGACAGGACTTCCGTTCCTCATCAATGCCGACTTTCTATTGGCAGCCAGTCGCGAGCGTATTCACGAAGCGCCGATATGGAATCAACATCTCGTCAAATCTGCCGCTGCCACATTCGTCGAGGCGTTCGGTAAGCTGCGTGGCGCTGCCAAGTATCGGACTGCTGCTTACCGCTACATCCCGATCAAGACCGATTTGCTGCCAGGGAACAAACTCTTCACGTCGTTGGTCGATGCCGTTCAGCAAATACTGAGCGTTCAGGAGTGCATCGTGACCACGGCAGGAGAGTGTGTTCTCCCATCGAAAGCTTATTTTGCTGGCCCGTTAATGCGCGCTTTGCTGTCCGAGATCCCGCCGAAGCTCGCGGGATTTCCTCTGGTCCACCCGGACTTGGAAGAGCACCGCAAGCGGCTTGAGCCGCTCGGAGTTCGCTCCCTGTCAATCTGTGAGGTTCTCGCCATCTGCGACGACGCTGATTGGCTGTGTCGTCGCAGCGTAGAATGGTGGGAAACATTGTTTGAGCTTCTCTCGCGATACAATGTCGCCGAGGGAGACATCAGCGACTTCCCGTTACTGCGATGCGCTGATGGCGTCTGCCGCCAGCTAGGTAGCGAGGACGTGTTTTTTCAAGCGGAAAGCAACCTAGTTCCCTTGTCCATCCCGCCCGATTGGCCGACTGCGCACGTCTTCGATCGAAAGCTCCAAAGCCGAATACAGAAGAAGCCGGCGGTTTGGGAATGGCTGGTGCGCGTGGCTGACCTTCGTCCGTTCTCAATTCAATCATACATCACGAGTAGCCTGATTGATTGGATGCTAATTCAGGACGGCGAACAGGCCGCTTCTCGGTTGCTTGATGCTACCCGTTTCATCGCTTCGAACCTCAAGCACCTCGACGGAGAGGCAAGGGAGAAGCTTGCTGAGAGTCTCCCTTGGGTTCTCGCTGATGGACGGTTGCTGCGTCCCGATCAGCGGGAGAATCAGGAGTTGGTCACGCCCGAATGTTTGGAGGGCGAGGCTGGCTGGAATTGGGTTTTCATCAGCGAACACGACCGTCAGCACTTTTACGTCTTAGCTGACGCCTACTCTGAAGACCAACCCGCAGCCGTTAAAAAGGCAGTCAAGGGTTTGATGGCGGAATGTGGAGCTACCGACTTTCCCAATCCGGCTCAGCGAAACCGACCTGATGGGAAGTTCGATTGGGTCTGCCCGCGTTGGCTTCGTGACCTCTCCTCGGAGCAGCCACCTAAGAATTTACGGAAAAAGGTCATGGCGCTTGAGCGCTGGATCGAACGGTTCAAAACTGATGACTTCGTTCAGTTTCTTTCTCTTGGTGCGGCAGATGAAATCTGGCGCAGTGTCGAGCCAAGAGCCCAGTCCGAACTAGGGTTGGCGCTCCGCACACATCCTTGGCTTCGCACGACAAAAGGTCTCGTTTCACCGACCTCAGCGTTTGTTGCCGACGCCGAGATTAGAGCGTTTCTTGGCGATTCCGTTCCCTACGTTAAAGCGGAATTGTCTTCCGAGATTCTTGGTGAACTTGGTGTCCATCTCCGATTGTCGGCAGACGCACTTTTCGACTTACTTCGCAGGATGCGGGACAGCGGTGAAGTGAATGAAGCTCAAATTGTCCGCATCTACAAGCGGCTTGCGACGATGGCGTTCGACGCCGAGACCTTCCGCACAGAACCGCTGATTTTTCTCTCCCGACCGGCTGCCCGTTGGGAGGCAACTGGGCGCGTCTTTTGGAAAGATGCCGGCGATGTTTTTGACGATGAGTTCGGATACGCATATTTGACCTACGGGGGTGAGGAACTCCACGGGTTCTTTACCGAAACGCTTGGCGTTCACGAGGAGGTTCCTGAGCAGCAACTGGCCGAAGTCTGGGCGAAAATGTCCGGAGGCGATTCACCGCCGCCTGACGTTGTAGAAAAGCGACTCAACAAGATTTTCCAGAATCTTGTAGCGGTGCTTGATGCGGACAATCCGCCTGAATGGTGGCTGACGATTCGCCGACGCCTCAAGATTTGGACCACCGCAAAGCGTTTTGAAGTCCCGAAGAACGTGTTCGCGCCGGACAACACCTTCGCTGAGGAGGTGTTCGCCGGGACAGCCCCCATTGCTTGGATCCCGAAGTCACATCTTACGGCACGCCTGAACCGACTCCTTCGTGAATTGGGATGCCGTTCTCTCGCCGAGAACCTCCGCAGTCGGGCAGTAAATCCGGCGGCTGTGCCAGCGAGCGCTTCACCACGAATCCTCACGCAAGCGACGAAGGAATTGTTGGTCTGCTGGGTCTGCGCCGTTGAGGGCTGGCGCAAGAATCACCTGCGCCTGGAGCAGTTGCTGAAGTCGGCTGAAGTCACCGTGGATGAACTCCACGTCGAATACTGGTTGGAAGGAATGGAGGAAACGCTTTCGAGCCGTGAAGCCGACGCCTTTTTGGACAGCGAGAACCAACGGTTGTATCTCCGTAGTGGTGCTACGGCCAAGGCCCAGCAGTCCGCCGCAGCGACTTCCGTTGCGGCGCAGCTTGAACGCCGCGACAAGCAGGACGAAGACACGGTCTATCGTCTCTTGGGACTCGAAGTCGCCGATGCAATTCGAGAAAAGGCGAAACGGAAGTGGGAACTAACGCCGGAACAAATACGATGGCTCAACAAAATTGAAGTCAATTTGGAGGTTTTGAAAATCTCCGATGACGACGTGAAGCAGAGAACCCGCGAAGCTCGTCCGGCCATCGTAGAAGACGGGGTTGCCGGAAACGAATCGGCCGGGTTGACAGCCACAGGAGGAAGCGAGGAGGTGGCTCCGGATCGCTCGACAGATTCTTCTGATACTTCGCAGACTGAACATGAGGGCGAAGAACAGGAAGCAGAAAGCCGGACGACGGACGCGAGAGTGCAGGATGGACGCAGCGCGGAAGCCGAGCCTGCCCGCGCATTAAAATCAGCCGACGCGGAGACCGAGTTTGTCCACGTCGTAGCCCATACGAGAGTGTACCCAAGACGCGAGCGCCAGCAACGGGAGACTGCGGACAGAAATCCTCAAGAGCAGCACCCGATGGCTGGCATTTCTCACGCGACAAAAGCTGCAATTGAGGAAGCAGCCGTGCAGGTCATCAAGCGGCAGTTCCAAAAGTGTGCGGACTTGCGAGAATTCAATTTCTTGGACCGGCGGAAAGACAACTGCGGCTACGACGTCCATGCGGCCAAGCCGGGGCGGGTTATTCGCATCGAAATCAAAGCGCACCTTCGCGAGGCAAAGTCGGTTTTCGTGACGCAGAGAGAGTGGCAACAATCTCGACAGCAAAATCGTCTTGCAGCCGACGACAAATGGGAACTGTGGAACGTCGAGAATCTCGCTCTCGACGCAGGCATGGTGCGGATCACTCGATATAGGTACCTACCTGATGATGCACGCACTCGAGAATCCGGCTACTGGGTTGACCTGTCCGCGTGCGCTTCCGAAAGCATCCAATAACAGGGCCGTTAAAAAAAGCTGACATGACCATCGACCCACGCCTTCACCGCATCGTGGCTGCGCAGCCGTATCCGCTGTTGTTTGCCACGATCAGCGGGGCGCATCTCTACGGATTTCCGTCGCCGGACTCGGATTACGATTTGCGCGGGGCGTCCCGCGACTGCGGGATTGCCGCTCGACGCGGTCGTCGGACTGGAGGTGCGGGAAGAGACGGTGCAGCAGGAGATGATTGTGCCACCGGACACCTCATCCGGCCTGCGGCCACCTTCTCCCCAGAGCGGAGAAGGCGCTGGCGCGTTGGAGATGGACATCGTAAACCATGATGTGAAGAAGTTCTTCGGGCTGTTGCTCAAGAAGAACGGTTACGTGCTGGAGCAGCTTTATTCGCCGCACCCGTCTCAGTCCGCGTAGCAGACGAGGTAACGAGTCTCAAACTTCTCTGGGAAATCATCAGAGTCTCCTCACGTCGTCTGCTACGGGCGTGATCACCAAGCACCACTCGCATCACTACTTCGGTTTCTCGGAGACGCAGTGGAAGATCTTCGACAAGGAACGGCCGCGGCGCGTGAAGACGTTGCTCTATGTCTATCGCGTGCTGCTCACAGGCATTCATCCCGCGCCTGCGGGACGCACCGGCGTGGTGAACGCGAACCTGCTGGAGCTGAACGACGAGGCGCGGCTGCCCTACATCGCCGACCTCATTGCCCGCAAACAATCCGGCGAGAACACCACGCTCGAAGATGCCGACGTGGCCTTTCGCCATCGCGAATACGAGCGCCTGCGGGTGGAGTTGCAGGCGGCGCACGATGCGAGCCAGTTGCGCGAGGTGCCGAGCGATGAGACGCGGAAGGCGCTGAACGAGTTGCTGGTAAAAATTCGATTAACGCACCGCTCCACAAAAGAATAAACCTGGTTCGTTAGTTTTATTTCCTAAACGCCTCCATCAACCGCAAAATCCTTCGCGAATTTCAAAAAAGTTTTTGCGCAATTATCGACGATTTTTTCCGGGAGCAATTTTTTCGGCGAACCGTTGAAAATTGCCAATTATTTTTCCAATCGTACAATCGCCGCATAAACTTGGCCCATTTGATCGCGTCGAAATTGTTTTGAAATTGTCCGCATCACTGCGGCTTTGTCGCGCACAATGGACAGGCCTTCGGCTTTGATGGCTTCGTAGGCGGCCCGCACTTTTTCCCGGAATTCCTGCTCCGCATTCACCTGGCGAATCGCGTCGTCGATGTTCGCGCGGAATTTTTCGATGTCGTCGGGCTGATATTCTTCGAGGAGCAACGGCAGCAACAGGTCGTAGTTCAGCACGTCGGAAGTTTCGAGCGCGTTCCAGCAAGTGGCGATCACGGAAATTTTCGTGATGCCGGTTGCCCAATGAATTTCTTCGACGCTCTCCGGTTTGCATTTCCACATCGTGACGCGCGCGGACGGCTCGGCGACATACCAGACCGCGCCTTCGGTGCCGGACAACTTGTCGTCCGCAGCGGGCGTGTTGCGTGCATTCATTTCCTCGCGCAGCGATTGGAATTTCGCCACGGAATCTTCGCCCGCGCGCAATTCGCCGAGCAGCGTGGGCATCGGAACGGAACCACATTGCAACTGAAACGGAGCCACCAACGTCGCGTCTTCGGCCTTCACGCCAAAGAGCGCGGCGACGTCGAGATCATTTTGATACGCGATGAGATGAGCGTTGCGCGCGCCGTACATTTCAAAACTGATGTGGCAATTATTATTTTCGACAAGACGCGGAATCTCTGGATGCCGCGCGATCAATTCGCGCCAGTAATCGAGGAACGGTCCCCATTTGCTGTTCCGCAGGGTTGGCGCGAGCCGCAATTTGTAAGTCGTGCGCGAACCCGCGTCCGCATCGCGATAGCGATAGGCCAGCACGTTTGTGCCATCGAGTTTCTCGTAAAGGTGCACCGATTGAATGGGCGGAAAATGGAACCGCCCATCTTTGCCGAAAGGATAAAGCAACTTGGGTGTGGCGAAAATCTGTTGCGGCGCGGAACGTCCATCCACGCGCAACAAGGCGAGCGCGCCGTAACGATGATCCGGTCGTTGAGAAAGAAAACCCTCGAGGCGGAGATCATCATTGAACGGATCGGTCGTATCGAATGGTTGAAGAAATTTCGCATCCACACCCAGCAGTGCTGCGGCTTGTTCGAGATCAGTCATAAGGGAACCTCCGAAAACTGCTTTTCGGAGTTGGGTTAAGGGTTGGGGTTCGATGTTTGGGGTGATTGGATTCATGACGACTCCTTTGGTGGGGGTG
>JAYVSV010000005.1:0-14042 GCA_043775015.1 Verrucomicrobiota bacterium | reverse complement strand
TCATGGCGGCGGTTGCTACCGCAACCGCCGCCCAATGGGGACATTTTCATCGAGTCCATTAGGGGACTTTCTCAAAGAGTCGAGACACCTCCAAGACTAGCATTGACCGACAGACTCGGACGAAGGATCGTCGAAGCTATTTTGGGTCAAGGCACCGTGGCGGTTCTTTCTTTGCCGCTGCAAAATTTCGACGGCCATTCGGAACGGTGGCGCTGGTACGAGACGAATACCAAGAACCGCAAAGGACTGGACGTGACCCGCGTCCAATCGGATCGCGATCTCAAGCGAATCCGCGAGGCGATGTATCGCCCCGGCACTTTTTAATTGAGGTTTTAAGAATGAAAAAGAACTGGTCGAAAAAGAAAACCCGGCCGACTGCATTAGTAATTTGCAGATTCTGATTTTGTGTGCTAAAAAAACTGTTTCCATCCGATAGTGACACGGTCACAATTACAATGTTCAATGAACTGGAAGCCCACTAGATACTTCTGCAACGGCCTCTGTCTGTTACTGCTGATATGCGGGGGCTGGATCGAGGTCGCTTGGGCAGCGGAGCCGGGAATCGGCGTGCAGAAACTGATTGTCAATGGGCAAACGGTGGCGATGTCTTCCGGCAAACCCACAAAGCTTCCCCCCCAGCCGGGCACGGTTGCCTTCATTTATGGGCCAACCGATTCAAACTACAGCGGTCATGCCCCGTTAAGAATCCGTTACAAGCTGGAAGGGTTCGATTCCGACTGGCAGGAGAAAGCTGACCCGGCGAGTCCTCACCTGATGCGTGTGATGATCGTTTTTTTTAACACCAATTTGAGCCAAGTGCAGCGGCTTGAGTTCCCGGTGATCAGGCAAAGCCCCGGATGGACGGGTAATTTCCAGACTTCAACTTTGCAGCATCGGCGCGAAACGATGGTCATGCCACCCGAGGCCAGCAGTTTTCAGGTGACCATCATCTCGGCCGGCAGCCCCCAAACCCTGGGCGCCTACGTCGTCAGTGATTTTGTCGCGCAACTACAGGGATTGACGAACAATCCTCCCCAGAACCTCCTGGAGTTTTCGTTTGACCGGGGCAAGCAGACTGATAATCCGGAGGCGGGTCCGCAAGGCTGGGAGCGGGGTGGAACGCGCCCCGCCATGGCCCGCATCGCAAAAATCGGAGCCGGGCTGCCCAAGAAAGCGCTGGCGCTGGTGGACAATGATCCGAACGGACATGCCCAGTGGAGCACAGGGAGAATTCAAGTGCCGACGCTTAAATCTGGGGATCATTTATTGATCGAATGGGATGAAATGTTCAGCATCGGGCCGGGCTCGCCAGATACGGCCACTTATGAGAATCTGCCACCGGGATTTTACCGATTTAACCTCAACGCGCTGACGATCATGGGGCAGCCGACAGTCGCAGAGTATTCCGTGGGGATTGAAGTGCCGCTTCCATTTTGGAGAACTTCGTGGTTTTGGACGACGGATGCGATTTTGGTCGTCGGTTTATTTTTAGTTTCGTGGCGGTATCGTGCCGTGCGCCACTTGCGGGCGGAGAACCTCCGGCTGGAGCAGCAGCAGACCTTGGAGCGCGAGCGCTTCCGCATTGCCCGGGATATTCATGACGATCTGGGGGCGCGGGTGACGCAAATATCGCTGGCGAGCGCCCTGGCCGAGCGCAACACTGCGGATGCCGCCGCCGAGACAAATTTCCGAAACATCACCCAAATGGCTCGCGAAATGGTGGTTTCACTGTATGACACCCTCTGGGTCGTCAACCCCGAGAATGATAATCTTGAAGCGGTGGGAAACTACCTTTGCCAAATGGTCAACCAACTCTCATCGCAAGCCGGGCTGCGGTGCCGGCTGGAAGTGCCGCCCCTGCCGGCGGATGTTTCCATCTCCAGCCATCAGCGCCACAACCTGAACCTGGCGGTCAAAGAAGCCATGCATAACACCATCAAACATGCCGCCGCCAGTGAGGTGCGGATGAAAATGACACTGAATAAATCCGAGCTTATCGTTGCCATGCAGGACGACGGGCGTGGGTTTGAATTAAAGACCGGCAAAGACGGCAACGGTTTGGCTAACATGAAACACCGGCTCGCAGATATTGGCGGCAGCGCCGAGGTGAGCAGCGCGGCGGGGCAAGGCACGACGGTGCTTTTGCGAATGCCATTCCAGCGAACGAATCATGTCCTGCCAACGAAAGCACAAAAATCCGCATGAAAAAACGCGTAGCCATAGTTGAAGACGACAAGGGTCTGCGCGAGCAGTTGATGCTGGTTTTGAAAACCGACTCCGAGGTCGAGTGCGTGGCGGCCTATGGTTCAGCCGAGGAGGCGCTGAAGGGCTTTGAGGCGGCGCGTCCAGATGTGGTGCTCATGGACATCAATCTGCCCCGCATGTCGGGCATTGAATGTGTGGCGAAGATGAAAGAAATCATGCCCGCTGTTCAGATCATCATTGTCACCGTCTATGAGGACAGTGAACGGATCTTTCGCGCCCTGCGCAGCGGGGCCAGCGGCTACCTGGTAAAATCCGGTCCGCCTGAAAAGCTGCTGGAGGCGATCCGGGACGTCACCCAAGGAGGCTCACCCATATCCACCCACATCGCCCGCAAGGTGGTGCAATATTTTCACATGGTTAGTCCGACGGAAATGGGGACCGTACCGCTCTCGCCCCGGGAAGCGGAGGTGCTTGAATTGCTGGCGGCGGGTCATATTTACAAGGAGATCGGCGACAAGTTGAAAATTGCCACCGAGACCGTTCGCACCTACGTGAAACACATCTGCCAAAAGATGCATGTCAAAAACAAAACCGAGGCCGTGGCCAAGCGCAAGCAGCCATAACTTGATCCGACCGATGATCGCATACCCGCTTTAGGGGATACCGCGCAAAAAAAAACTGCGGTAATTTGTCTCTACATCGCTCAGTTGAACAGTTGCCTTGAAACTGTGATGATCTGGTCAACCAGTGATAAACGACGCAAATAATACAACCTAAACCAAACACAAATGAAAATAATTCAATCAATCAAGTCGGTCCTGGTGACACGGCTGGGCGTATGTGCCTTGCTGGGTGTCATGGTGGCAAGTCAGGCGATGGCTCTCGATATTCGGTATCAGAGTAGTGGTGACTATCTGAATGCAGCTGGCTGGGTCGGTGGTGTGATACCCGGCTCGCTCGATACGGCCCGGTTTAACTGGGGCAACAACACCGTTACGCTGGCCGGCGAGGCACCACTGCTGCGGAGATTTCAAATGGGCGTTGATGAGTCCGGTGGCCTCGAAGTTAACAGTGGTGGAAAACTGATCACGACCGGAGGTGCGAATAGCACGGTTGGCAACAACCCCAACGTCGGCATCATTGGCCGACTAACCGTGAATGCGGGGGGAGAGGTGACCGTGACGAACGTTCTTTTCGTTGGCGGCAGCGCCACTGGAATCGTCACGAATAACGGCGGAACGGTGCTCGTCACCAGTCACTTGTGGGTTGGCAGCGGTGCCGTTGGAGTCGGTTCCATTTATATCACCAATGGCGGTGTTTTCACCGTCCGGGGGAATATCGGTCTGGGCACGGTGAACGCCAGCACCCCATCCGGTGGCAAGGGTTCCATTTACGTCCAAGACGGCGGGGTGCTTAAACTAAACCAGATTACGGCGGTTAATTCGATTCAGCCCCTCTCGGTGCTGGATGTTTCCGGCAGCGGCGTGGTCATCATTACGAACAACAGCGCCACGGCGATCACTAATTATGTCACTGCCGGGAGAATTACCAGTTATGGCGGAGCCGGCACGGTGGGCATTGACTACAACAACACGAATGTCAACCAGACCACAATTTTTGCGATTGCTCCGGTAGCTCCCCCGCCGACGAACTCTATTTGGACTGCGACCTCCGGCGCGGGCACGTGGAACCAGGGTGCCAACTGGTCCAGCGGGGTGGCTCCTTTCAGCGTGACCAAGGCGAACTTCAATGTCGTTGGCGCGATTCCATGCACGGTGACCAATGCGGCGGTGGCTGATTATGTGGTCATGGGCGAGAACGGCCCGGGCGGCACCTTGAATGTCACCAATGGCGGCACCCTGTCTTGCGGCGCTGTGAGTGCGAGCGTCATCGGGTATAACAGCAACGCCCTGATGGTGGTTTCAAGCGGCGGGACGGTCGGTTTTGGTTATCAACTTTGGGTTGGGTTAAATCCGGGATCGGACGGCACGTTGATCATGAACGGCGGAACGGTGTCCGTTGCCAACATGTTCGGCTTGGGTTGGAACGGCGGCAAAGGCACGGCGCAGATCAATGGCGGCACTTTGAGCCTTTCCCAGTGGGATGATACCCTCTCCATCCAGGGCGCTTCGGTGATGAATATTACCGGCTCCGGCATTGTGGTGATCAATGGAGACCACCAATCCTCGGCGATCAACTACATCGCCAGCGGCCAGATCACGAACTCGGCGGGCACACTCGTGGTGAACTATAACACCCTCTATGCCGGCAAAACCACCATTTACCCGGCGGGACTTTATATTCCGCCAACGCTAACCACCTGGGATCCCTCGCTCAATTCCCCGGATGTGGAAGGTTTGTGGAATAATTCAACCAACTGGACCGGCGGCTTTGGTCCGACCAACGTGACCCTTGTGCGATTCAATGTCCCTGGGGCCATTCCCTGCATTGTGACCAATGCGGCGGTTGCCCAAATGGTGCGCATGGGCATCAACGGCGGACCCGGCGGCACCCTGATCATTACCAACGGTGGCAGCCTGACGACCACCGCCCCCGCGGAGTGGTGCGGCGTCGGCTACGATAACACCGCCGAGTTGATTGTTGAAAGCGGCGGATCGGCCAGTATTGGCGAACATCTGTGGATTGGCTTCAATCCAACCGGCACTGGCACCTTCACTATGAATGGCGGAACGGTGGCGGTTACCGGCATGTTCGGCCTGGGTTGGAACGGCGGCACCGGCACCGCCCTCATCAACGGGGGCACCTTGAATCTCAACCAGTGGCACGCCACGGATTCCATCAAGACCGCCACGTCGCTGTTGAGTGTGAGTGGAACGGGTAAGGTGGTCATCACCGGCGATCAAACCCTCTCGGTGAGCAATTATATCGTGGCGGGAAAAATCACTGGCAGCCCCAGCGTGTATTATAGCTACAACGGGATTACCGGTAAAACCACCATCAGCACCAACCTGGTGACTTCTCCGCCCTCACAAATGGTCACCGGGGTAACGGTCAGCGGCACCAACGCGTCGCTCACCTATCAGACCACTGCGGGCCACAGCTATGTCATCCAACAAACCCCCAGTTTGTCGCCCACGTCGTGGGTGAACGTTCCGGGCAGCGCGGTCACCAACGCGACGGGTGCGTCAGTGATCTTCCCGTGTCCGATGCCAGCCGGCACGAATTCAATGTTCTACCGGACGTTGTCCTACTAACCCGACGTGATATTGACAAATCGGTAAAGCAAGAAACAATCACCGGGCTTGCCTTTCCTTGTGGCGAGGCAAGCCCGGCACGTTTCCCAGAGTTTGGAAATAAGTTTTGATACGCTTTGGAAAGTTCTAGCACGATGGGCTAAAAAATGAAAATGCCAACCCACAACTTAATTTTGGTGACCGGCCTTTTCCTCGCGGCAACCATTTGCGCCAATGCGCAATTGACCACGACGGTTTGGAATCCGGCGGCCAATCCGGCAGGCAATGGTTTGTGGACCGAAATCGCCAACTGGACCGGCGGCGTTGTGCCCAGCAGCACGAACAAGGTCGTGCTCAATGTCTCGGGAGCGCGAGCTTGCGTGGTGAGTAACGCGGTAAAAGCCGGTCAAGTGGTCGCGGGCGATAACGGACCCGGCGGCACGCTGATTGTCACCAACGGCGGCAGCCTGACGACCAGCGCCACCGATTGGTCCGCCATCGGCTACAATAATACCAACCTGATGATTGTTGAAAGCGGCGGGACGGCCAATTTCGGGTATCAGTTGTGGGTTGGTTTCAACCCGGGAGCGGACGGCACATTGGTCATCAACGGAGGAGCGGTGAACGTCACCAACATGGTTGGCTTGGGTTGGAACGGTGGTAAAGGCACCGTGCGCGTCAACGGGGGCATCTTGAAGCTCTTGCAATGGGACTCCACCCGATCAATCACGAACAACTCGATATTGGACATCGGAGCTGGAATGGTGATGATTACCGGCAATCAACTCGCTTCGGTGACAAATTATATCGCCGCTGGCAAGATCACCGCCTATGGCGGAACGGGCACGGTCGTTCTGGACTACAACACCAGCAACGCGGGCCAGACCACGCTCACCGCGACCCCGGGCAGCAGCCCGCCAACCACCAACGGGTTCGGGTTTCTTAATATCCGGCTTTCCAGCACCAACGTGGTGGTCTCGTGGCCGACGTCCGCTGTTTATTACGCGCTGCAGTCCGCCACCAATCTCACCCCCGCGCCGGTGGTCTGGCTGGCAGTGACCAACCCCGCGATCACGAGCAACGGCGTCATTCAAGTAACTCTGAATCGCGCCGACCAGACAAGGTTCTTCAAACTGGTTCCGGAAGTGGATCCCTCCACGATGACCGGCAAACTGCTGATGGGCTACCAAGGCTGGTTTTCCACCCCTGGGGATGGCTCCGCGCAGAACAGTTGGGTGCATTGGTTTGGCAACAACACACCTGATGCCGCCAATGCCCACTTCGATTTCTGGCCCGACACCTCGGAACTGGACGCGGACGAACTGTTCGCCACGAGCATGACCTACTCGAACGGCTCGCCGGCGAAACTTTATTCCGCTTACAAACAAAAGACCGTGGTGCGCCATTTCAAATGGATGCAGGACAATCATCTCGACGGCGTCTTCTTTCAGCGGTTTCTCAGCGACCTTAACGGCGCGAATATCTCGGCCCTCCGCAACCAGGTGGCCGTCAATGTGCGGGTGGGGGCGGAGACCTACGACCGGGTGTTCGCCATCATGTATGACATTTCGGGTTACTCCACCAACACGCTGATCAGCAAGCTGACCAACGACTGGCTCTATCTCGTCAACACCCAGCAAGTCACCAATAGCCCCAGCTACCTAAACCACAACGGCAAACCCGTCGTCGCCATCTGGGGTTTTGGATTTTCCGGCCGCTCCGACACGCCCCAACAGGCGCAGCAGGCCATTGACTGGTTCAAGGCTGCTGGCTGCACCGTGATGGGCGGATTGCCGACCCATTGGCGGACCTTGACCGGCGACGCGCAAACCAATCCCGCCTGGAGCAACGTGTTCCGCGCCTTCGACGTCATCAGCCCGTGGTCCGTCGGCCGTTACGGGGATAACAACGGAGCGGACAGCTTTCGCGTGAATCAGATCGTACCCGATCTGGCCGATTGCACGAGCCACGGTATTGATTATCTGCCCGTGATTTTCCCCGGCTTTTCGTGGGCCAACCTGCAGCAAAACGGGCTTTACAATCAAACCCCACGCAACGGCGGCAACTTCTACTGGCGGCAGGCCTACAATGCCGTCCGGTCGGGCTGCACGATGGTTTACGGCGCGATGTTTGATGAAGTGGACGAGGGCACGGCCATGTATAAGTGCGCCCCAACCGCCGCCCAGTTGCCGGCGCAAGGCACATTTGTGCCGCTGAACATTGACGGCTACAACCTGAATAGCGACTGGTATCTGCGCCTGGCCGACCAGGCCGGCAAAATGTTGCGTGGCAATATTCCCCTGACCAGCACCATCCCCATTGTGCCGCCTTGAAGCAGCCCCAAGATGCTGGTTTTCGCTCGCGGGCCGCAACCACAATTCCGACACTCGTAGCACAGCATCCATGCAGTCAAAACCGATCCCAGCAAGCGCGGTTCGGGACAAGCGCTCCAGCCGAAGCCTCTTGGCTGTTGGCGCGTAATTGCTGGGAGCGGCCACCGCCAGTCCGGGCGCGGAGAGTGGGCATGTCGCGGTTTACCCGCAGGACGCGAGCGCTCAACCTGGGCAGTGCGTCACAGGTGAGTATGTTGTCGTTGGCCGTCGCGTGCGTTACGAGATACACATGGATACAAGCGAGGCTGTGATTACCACAGTCGAGCCGTGGGAGAGACCTACCGTGCCGTTCATGGGCGGTTGCTGGCGCGGCGGTTTTGACGCTCGACAGTTTTGGGGATACGGAGACCTCCAAAACTAGCATTGATCGGAGGGAGTAATGGGGGTGGAGTTTCGATGCAACCAAAGGTTAGCCAGTGCGAACGACCTTATCCGCGACATAGATCAAATACGCACAACGTTTGGCGTTGGGGTAGAGTTTTGCTGGAACGGCTTCCACCTTGAAGCCCGCGTCGGAAAGGCGATTGGCAAATGCGTGGTCGGGTTGTGCGGACCAAATACAAACGCGTCCGCCCGGTTTCAGCGCGGCGGCGATTCGCTTCAATCCACTTCGATCGTAAACGCGCGCGTTCTGTTTCTGCACCATCGCGCTAGGGCCGTTGTCGATGTCGAGCAGGATGGCGTCGAATTGATTTTTTCCCGCGCTGGCGATGACGTCCCACACATCCGCAATGGCGACGTGAACCCGCGCATCGTTCAGTAACGCGCCATTCAGTTCAGCGAGAAATTCGCGATTCCATTTCACAATTTCAGGAATCAATTCAGCCACTTGCACCGTCGCTTGCGGAACGACATTTTCCAAAACGCTCTTCAGCGTGAAGCCAAGGCCGAGGCCGCCGATCAAAATATTTGGCGCGGATTGCTTGGGGATGTTTGCAATGGCCAATTCGCCCAATTGAATCTCCGATGAGTGTGCGGAAGAATGCATCAACCCTTGACCGTTGAGGCGGACAGAAAAATTTCCGTCGTGCTCATGCAACGTGAGATGTGCGCCGTCGGGAGTGATTGCTTCGGCTAACTTTCGTTGCGGTTTCAATGGTTGCTTTGAAAATTTATTTGGAACTCAGAAACTCATAAATCACAAACGGAACTGAAATATTCTGGTTGTCCATGAGCTGAAAGAAAGAGTCGAGTTTCGCCTCAGCGTTTCGCTGGCTTCAGAAGTGGCTTCGGCACGTCGCCAAAATGTTCATCGCCATCGGGTGACGCGGTACTGAGCGATTCAATTCCCGGATTGGTGAAACGAATGCGCCGTGATTTGTAGAGCGCTCCAAGCGCTTGTTTAAAAGCATTTTTGCTCACACCAAAAGTTTTGCGAATGAGTTCGGGAGAACTGCCATCGTCAAACAGCAGACGCCCGTTGTTCTTTTCGAGAGCGTCGATGATTTGATCTTTCAATGGAGCGACTCGTTTGTAGCCAGAGGCGTCGAGGCGCAAATCAATTTTGCCGCCCGGACGAACGGTGCGAACGAACGCCTTCATCGTTTGGCCAACTTCGAGAGGAGCGGAAAGGTTGTCGTGATAAAGCAGGCCGCGATGAGAGCCGTTCACGATCGCGTTGTAACCGAGCGCCGTCCGGCTGGTGATCATGGTGTTGACCGGTTCGCCATCGCGATAGGCGGGCGTGTCGCGGCTCAGGTGCCGGTTCAAGCGCGTGCTCGCGACGATGCGTTTGGATTTTTCATCAAGGTAAACATAGACAACCACCTTTTGCCCCATGCGCACCGGCGATTCCTGCTCGCGAAACGGAAGCAATAAATCTTTGGAAAGACCCCAGTCGAGAAACGCGCCGATCTGACGATTGAAACTAATCACTTTCAGACAAGCGAATTCGCCGATCGTCGCCAGTGGAATTTCGGTCGTGGCCACGAGTCGGTCTTCGGAATCGGTATAGACAAAAACGTCGAGCTTGTCCTTGGGCGCGATGTCGCGCGGAATGTAGCGGCCAGGCAAAAGAATTTCCCCCAGCTCACCGCCATCGAGGTAAAGGCCCGGGCCTGAAGCCCGGACAATTGAAAGTGTATTGCGTTTTCCGATCGTTGCCATTGCGCGAAACATAGACCCTTGAAGGTGCAATCGAAAGCGTGAACGCGAATTGCGCCGAGAAATTAAGGGCAAGGCGGGGCAGGGAATAAAGTCATCGCCATTGAAATAAGGATTGAGAGACGGGAGAACTCGTCGGTCTTAATCATAATTTTTTCCAGGCTGTTCCTGGGGATTAAGATTAAGAGTAAGATTAGGAATCCGAGGATCGGGATTGTTTCAATGGCAGTGGGGAATGAAGTCCGATTGAAAGAGTTATTTACTTGGCGCTCGAACAAATTCGTCTTGCGACTCGCGCTCGGTATTTGCTAAGGATACGCGCACTTTATGGCAGCCATTGGCCGATTTCAAAAAGGCGACGATATTTTCTACGCCAAGGTTGTGGACGGCGAACTCTTCAAATTGAACGGCGATGTTTTTGGTTCACCCTCCTTTGAAAAAAAGCCGACTCCCTGCAAAGGGCTGAAAACTTTGACGCCGGTTGCGCCAACGAAAGTCATCGCCGTCGGATTAAATTACGCCGATCATGCCCGTGAATCAGGCAAGCCGCTCCCGAAAGAACCGCTTTTTTGGTTCAAAGCAACGACGTCGTTGATTCCAGACGGAGCGAAAATCGAAATTCCTTTTTCCAAACATCGCACCGATTTCGAAGCGGAATTAGCGGTGGTCATTGGTCGTCGCATTCGCAATGTGACGCCTGCCGCGGCCGCTCGATACATTTTTGGCTACACCGCCGCGCAGGACATCAGCGACCGGACGATTCAAAATTCGGAAAGTCAATGGGCGCGTTGCAAGTCGTTCGACACGTTCACGCCGGTCGGGCCTTACGTCGAAACGAAAATTGACCCGCATGATTTAACGATTCAGTTGTTTCAAAACGGGCGATTGCGCCAGAACTCGCACACGAGCCAGTTGATTTTTAATTGTTTCGAGATTGTTAGTTTCGTTTCGACGAACATGACCTTGCTGCCAGGCGACATCATTTTGACCGGGACGCCGAGTGGCGTCGGGCCGATTGAGTCGGGGGACCGCCTTGAGGTTAGGATTCAGGGACTAACGCCGTTGGTGAATACGGTGAAGTAATCTTTTAAGCCACAGAAACGCGAAAGCACAGAGAATGAACTCTGTTTTTTTTGTCTCTGTGGCAAATTTATTTTTATGCGCTGGACACAAGCACTTATTCCTACACTGAAAGAATCACCGTCTGATGCGGAGATTGTTTCGCACAAATTACTTCTGCGCGCCGGGTTGGTGCGCAAGTTGAGCGGAGGGCTTTACACCTTTCTGCCGCTGGGCCTGCGCGTTTTGCGCAAGGTGGAACAAATCGTTCGCGAAGAAATGGATCGCGCCGGTGCGTTGGAAGTATTGATGCCTGCGCTGCAACCGCCCGAAATCTGGCAGCAAAGTGGGCGCTACGAAACGGCGAGCGAAGTCTTCTTTAAAGTCCGTGATCGTGCGAAAAAGGAATGGATTCTCGGACCGACCCACGAAGAAGTCATCACCACGATGGTTGCCGGCGAACTGAGTTCGTACCGGCAATTGCCCAAAAGTTTTTACCAGATTCAAACCAAGTTTCGTGACGAGATTCGCCCGCGCTTTGGGCTGATGCGCGCGAAAGAATTCATCATGAAAGACGCTTACAGCTTCGACACCAGCGATGAAGCAGCGCAGGTGAGTTATCAAAAAATGTTTGACGCTTATACGCGGATTTTTGAGCGGTGCGGATTGAAGGCCGTTCCTGTGGAAGCAGATACCGGCGTGATGGGCGGAAAATTTTCACACGAATTCATGGTTCCAGCGGAGACCGGCGAAAACGAAGTGGTTTATTGTGACGCTTGCAAATACGCGGCGAACATCGAGAAAGCGACGAGCGCAATAACACCCGACATCCAACATCCGGCAACCAATGTTGAATTGGAAAAGTTTGCCACGCCGGGCGTAAAATCGATCGAGAATTTGACCAAAGCTCCCTACGAAGTGGCCGCGCAGCGCCAGATAAAAACGCTGGTTTACATGGTTGAAGACAAACCGGTTCTGGTGCTCATGCGCGGCGATCATCAATTGAACGAGGCGAAGTTGGTTGGAACGCTGGGCACCGCGACGTTTCGCGCCGCCACGGCGGACGAAGTTTTTGCAGCACTGGGCGCGTATCCAGGAAGTCTGGGCGCGGTGAATGTGAAAGAGTTGCCGATCTACGCTGACGAAATTTTGCGCGGAGCAAATTCGATGACGACCGGCGCCAACGAAAAGGGGTTTCATCTGCGAAATGTTTCGATTGTGCGCGACATTCAGGTGAAGCAATGGGCGGATTTGCGACTGGTCCAAATCGGCGAAGCGTGTCCGAAATGTGGCGAACCGCTCAAAGTACGACGCGCCATCGAGGTTGGCCATGTCTTCAAACTTGGAACCAAATATACGGAAGCGCTGAAAGCTCTTTACTCCGATGAAGCCGGCAAACAACAACCCGCTGTGATGGGTTGTTATGGCATCGGCGTCACGAGGACGCTGCAAGCCGTCATCGAGCAGTGCAATGATAAGGACGGAATTATTTGGCCGTTGAGCGTTGCGCCGTATCGCGTTTGCATCACGCCGCTGGGTGTGGCACCCGGCAGCGCGGTGATGGTTTTGGCCGAAAAAATTTACTCAGAACTTTTATCGCACGGTGTTGACGTTCTTCTGGATGACCGCGATGACCGTCCTGGGGTGAAATTTAAAGACGCGGATTTGGTCGGCTTTCCGATACGCATTGCGATCGGCGAAAAATCCCTCGCCAACGGTGAAGTGGAACTAAAGCAGCGCGGTGGAGAGATGAGGGTCATCAAACAGGATGAAGCAGTCGCAAAAATTTTGGCGGCTCTCAGCCCGCGCCCTTGACCTCGTCGAGGCAATCGCGAACCGCTTTGGCCAATTTTTTTGGTTGATACGGTTTTTGCAGGAAGTTCAAACCTTCACGCAACGTAAAATCTTTTCCAACGATCTCGGCGTTGTAACCGCTGGTCAAAATAACTTTTATTTCTGGATCATTGAACTGCACGATTTCAGCCAGTTCGCGACCGGTCATGCCATCAGGCATCACCATGTCGGTGAGTAACAGGTGGATCTTCCCACGGCTTTCTTTGTAAACTTTGAGCGCTGTTACGCCGGAATCAGCTTCGAGCACAGAATAGCCAAGCTCTTTAAGAATTTGGGTTACAAGTTTTCGCACGGCTGATTCATCATCAACGACCATAATCGTTTCGGTTCCACCGAGCATCGTGTTATTTTGAGCAGGGCTTTCGAGTTTCAAGTTCTTCTCCTTGCCGCATGGAAAATAGATTTGGAACGTGGTCCCCGTTCCAACTTCACTGTCCACCGTAATCCAGCCACGATGTTGTTGAACGGTGCGATAAGCAGTCGCCAACCCGAGACCTTTTCCCTGGCCAACGGCTTTCCGGGTGAAAAATGGATCGAATATGCGTGGGAGATCTTCGGCGCAAATGCCACTCCCGGTATCGCTCACGGTTAACCGCACCGCCTCACCCAAACAAGCTTCTGGATTTTTATGGACGTAATCCCGGTCAATCGTCTTCGTGGAAACATTGATGATTAAATGTCCGCCATTTTGCATGGCGTCGCGTGAATTCACCGCCAGGTTCAGGAGCAGTAGTTCAATCATTTTTTCGTCTGCGAAAATGATGGGCGTGCCGGGCGAACAGGTGACTTGAAGGCAAATATCATCGGTGAGAACACGCGCGATTAGTTTGCAAATGCTTTTGACCGCTTCATTGAGATCGAGCGGTTTGGGTTGAAGGATTTGACGACCGCTGAACGTGAGCAGTTGTCGGGTCAAATTCGTCGCACGTTCACCAGCAAGAGCAATTTGTTGCGCAGAATCGCGTGCGCCGTCGCTAATGATTTCCGACGAAGAGAGCAGTGAACTGTGGCCCAGAATAACGGTCAGAATGTTGTTGAATTCATGGGCGATGCCGCCGGCGAGTTGCCCAATCGACTCCATTTTTTGCGACTGAAGCCATTGAGTTTTCAATCCAAGCCGATCTACACGCCGTAATTCTCTCTGAAAAATGGAACCCAACCGGCGAAAACTGCCTTTAGTCATGTAGTCGTCAGCCCCAGCTTCGATAAATTTTGCCGCCCGGTCTTCATTCAT
>JAYVSV010000004.1:0-4301 GCA_043775015.1 Verrucomicrobiota bacterium | reverse complement strand
GCTCCATTGGTCGGGCCTAACCATTACAAACGCGTGACCACATGGCCGGGGGATTGGTTCTGGCCTCCGCAGAAAGCCGGAACGATGGTGAGCAGCGATCGATCCTTTGCGGCGGAGAAAGTTTTTACGACATGGAAAAATTTGGACAAGTGCGCCTGCCCTGCTCAAAACTTTATATGAACTGTACAAGCCAACCATAGCACGCGAGGTGCCATGGAAACCGCATTGGCGCTTGGACAGGTGAAGCTTCCCAAGCCCGCCACAAGATGGTTGCCCAAAGCGTGTTTGTTCGCTTCGCGAATTGTGGTCTCGGCGACGAACACGACGTAAAGAAGGAAAGCTCGCCTACATCAAACTGAACATCCAAACGCCTTCCCCGCCTTCCCGCGCAGTTGCGGGATCGGCGCTCCGGGAGCAGTGGCAAGATGCGTCCGCATGTGGATTAAGTCTGAAAAACTTCTAGCGGCTTCCGCTCGAACGACGTATTGTTTTGCACACTAAATTTTGTGACATCCATTTATGAACGAATCTGAATTGCACCCGTTGATCCGGGACTACGTTCGCTACGAAACACGACGCCAGTTCTTCCGTCGCGGCGCCAGTTTCATGGGCGCAGCCGCGCTCGGGATGCTCGCGCCGCAGATGCTTCACGGTGAAAGTAAAAAAGTCGCAGGCAGCGGGCCGTCGAAGTTCATCGCACCGCATTTTGCGCCCAAGGCGAAGCAGATTATTTATCTCCACATGGTGGGCGGTCCGGCGCAGATGGATTTGTATGACTACAAACCGGTCATGCAAGATTACTACGACAAAGACCTCCCGGAATCGATTCGCAAGGGCCAGCGCCTGACGACGATGACCTCGGGTCAGGCGCGATTCCCCATTGCTCCATCGAAATACAAATTCCAGCAGCACGGCAAAGCGGGCATGTGGGTCAGTGAATTACTTCCGTGGACTTCGAAGATGGTCGATGACATTTGCTTCATCCGCTCGATGCACACCGAGGCGATTAATCACGAGCCGGCGATTTGCTACATGCAAACCGGCAATCAAATCACGGGCCGTCCGTGTATCGGTTCGTGGGTTTCCTACGGCCTCGGTTCGATGAACAAAGATTTGCCGACCTTCGTTGTGCTGGTGGCGAAACCGTCCAACACCGAACAGGTTCAAGCGATCTCTGGACGGCTTTGGTCGTCGGGCTATCTGGAAGGCATCCACGCAGGAGTTTCATTCCGTTCGGCAGGTGACCCGATTTTGTATATCAACAATCCGCCCGGAGTTCCGCCGGGAGTTCGGCGCAAGACGCTCGATGGTTTGAAGGCGTTGAATGAAATGAATTTTCGCAAAGTGGGCGATCCCGAAACGCACACGCGCATCGAACAATTCGAACTCGCGTTCCGCATGCAATCGAGCGTGCCGAATTTGACCGACACTTCGGGCGAACCAGATTCCACGTATCAACTTTATGGCGAGGAGGCGAAGAAGCCCGGATCGTTTGCGCAAAGCGCTTTGCTGGCTCGGCGCATGGTGGAACGCGGCGTTCGCTTCGTGCAAATTTATCATAACAACTGGGACACGCATTCGAACGTCTCGGGCCGATTGCCGATGCAATGCAAAGACGTTGACCAAGCTTGCTACGGATTGATCCAGGATCTCAAACAGCGTGGTTTGCTCGACTCCACGTTGGTCATCTGGGGTGGCGAATTTGGTCGCACCATTTATTCGCAAGGCGGTTTGGCGAAGGACAATTACGGACGCGATCATCATCCGCGCTGCTTCACGATGTGGATGGCGGGAGGCGGTTCAAAGGCCGGTTCCATTTACGGAGAGACCGATGATTTCTCTTACAACATCGTGCAGAACCCGGTTCATATTCACGATTTTCACGCGACGGTTTTGCAGTTGCTGGGGATCGATCACGAACGCTTCACGTTCCACCACCAAGGTTTGGACCAACGGCTGACTGGAGTGGAACCATCGCGCGTCATCCGCGAACTCATCGCGTAACGGGCGCGGCGTCACGGCGGGAAACCAAACGACAATTTCACGGCCGCATATTCCGGATGCACGAAACCGCTCGACGTGCGAATGATCAGCGGGGGCTCCGTCCAAGTCTGCTTCCGCATTGGCTCGGGCAAATCTTGCGAGCGCATCATCCCGAACAAACCGAGCAGCGGGCGTTCTCCATCGCGCAGCACAATCGGGCGCGAGCGGACAATGCTGAGTCCCGCCGCTGCCGCTCCTTCTTTCAAGCGATTCTCCTGTTCGACGGGAGCAATTGGAAAAATACAGGCAAAAAAGCCGCCGCGCTCCAGATGTTTAGCTGCGGTGACACAATAGTCGGCAATGGTTCCACGGAGTTCAAAACGGCAGGCGATCTTTTGCGGATGATCTCCTTCGACGCCGCTGCCGAGCGGGAAATAAGGCGGACTTCCCAGGACGAGATCGAAGCGTTCCTCGGCACGCAAAATAGTTTCATCGCGAAAATCGCCGTGACGGATTTCGTAGCGTTCTTCCAATCCATTCCAGCGCGAGGACTTTCGTGCAAGGCGAACGCTTTCCTCCTGCGCTTCCACCGTGACGAAGCGAACCCCCGGCAAGCGCCACGCCGCCATCATTCCGACCGTGCCGATGCCGCTGCCCAAATCGAGCGCGCTGCTCGCCGTTGGACACCAACTCGTGCCGTACCACGCCGTCAAAACGTCATCGGTCGAGAAGCGATGCCCATTGGCCAGTTGAAAAATCCGGAAGTGCCCGCTGATGGCGTCGAGCGTTTCGCCCGGTTCAATTTCCGGCCCGGCACCGAGCGCGCCGGGCGGAACCGAACCGGGTTTAGTCCATCCTTTAAAAATTGGTTCAGGCGCGGTCATTCGAGAGAAGAAACAGCAAAGCAGTCGCCTCGTTCAAGCATTGGTTTGCGTCTCACTAAACTTTGACCTGTCGGCCTGTCCGTGCGGATTGATAACACGCCGCCAGAAGAATCTGGCTGCGAAGACCGTCTTGCGCTGACTGAGTGGTGCCCCGCCCGTCAAGGATCGCCTGGCTGAACGCCTCGATTTCAGCCTGATAAATGTTCACCCGCTTTGCCGGAATTTTTTGGCCGCCATCCTTTGCGCAAACCTGTTGTGCGTCCCAGGATTTCCTGTCGTTTTCCAAGTAGGCGGTCATCTCTCCGCCGCTCTCCTGGCCAATGGTGCCTTGCGCCAAAATGCTGCCGCGCGATCCGTAAAGTTCGAGACGGTTTTTGCTGCTGTCGTCCGGAATGCAAAAAAAAGTATCGACCGTCGCCAACACGCCATTTTTAAATCGCGCCGAGATGACGCCGCTGTCTTCGGTCTCGTAGCGTTGAACCGTTCGATTGATCATGCAATTGAGTGCGACGATTGGGCCGAAAAACATTTCCAACAAATCCAGGCAATGGCCAGCCAGGTCAATCAACGCACCGCCGCCGCCGAGTTTTGGAATCTGTCGCCACGCTCCGCTCATCGGCGGATACCAGCAGGAAAGTTGGGCGCGAGCGAAAACCGGTTGGCCAATCGCACCGTCTTCCACCAAACGCAAAGCGGCTTGATGCTGACTGTGGTAGCGCATCATGAACGCAGTCCCGAGGTTGACGTTCGCCTTCTGGCAAACTTGAATCATCCGCCTGGCTTCTTCCACGGAATTGCCGAGCGGTTTCTCGCAAAAAATATGTTTACCCGCCGCAGCGGCCAGGCGGGTTTGATCGAGGTGCGCATGATTCGGTGAAGCAATGTACACCGCGTCAATTTCAGCGCTCAATAATTCATCGAGACTGTTCGCGGCCTGCGCGCCAAATTGTTTGGCGACTGCGGCGTTGTTCTTTTTATTGCGGGAATAAACCGCGACAAGTTCGGAATTTTTCGCCGGTAAAACACCTTCTGGAATGGTGCGCCGCGCCGCGATTCCGCCCGAACCAATGACACCCCAACGAATTTTTCTTTTCATAAAATGTGAAGGCTCTGGCGAAACGCGCCAAATGAAATTGAATCGAACGCGCAACAGGTTGGCGTTGGAAAAAATAGAACCATGACCGACTTTGCCTCTGCGGAATTTTGCGGTCAAGGCAGCGGGTAAAATTTTGCGCAATCCCGGCTCGATCTGTTTCGCGATCGAAACAAACTTTGCCACGTTCGCAGCAGCGCAATTTTTTTGTCACCATTTTTTCCGCAATCCAGAGTGAGGGGTGTGATTAAAAGAGGGAGAAGGAACGGAGCGCGGACATTCCTGTCCGCCGGGGCTTGGCTAAAATAGCAAGCGCTCTGGGCGGAAGGACGCGCGGGCGG
>JAYVSV010000003.1:0-74200 GCA_043775015.1 Verrucomicrobiota bacterium | reverse complement strand
ATGAATTTTCCGGGTAAGTTCCCCAAGGTGGCCCGGCGCGCCAACCCCTCAAGCCGGTTTGGAAACCGGCACTCCGGGGGCAGTATCAAGATGCGCCCCCTTGGTGCGGTGTCGCATAATTCAACTTGCAGCGCGGAAAACTCGTTTTAGTATCGCCTCCATGGAACTCGTCATCACGCTGATCGTCGTCGGCGCGATTTTAATCATTCTCGAAACCATTCTTCCGGGACTGGTCGCCGGAATCATTGGATTCTGCTGTTTGATCGCCGCCGTTTATTTTGCCTACGATCGTTTAGGTGCGGACACGGGCAATCGTGTTCTGCTCGGCGTGGCCATCGGGCTGGTTATTGGAGCGATTTGTTGGTTGAGATATTTTCCGAACAGCCGCATGGCCAGGCCATTTGTTTCCAAAAGTGCCGTCGGCGAAATCGGAACCGACCAACCGGAATTGCTCAACCAAACCGGCAGCGCCATGACGAGTTTGCGTCCGTCGGGCACGGCAATCATCAATGGCAAACGAGTCGATGTCGTCACAGAAGGAGCCTTGATTGAAAAAGGAACGCCCGTTAAGGTCGTTGCCATCGAAGGCTTGCGGGTCGTGGTGCGGGCAATTTAATAAAAACTAACCAAATCAAATTATGGAAATACAATCAGTCATTTTAGCGGAAGGCATCCCCGGCAATTTAATCCTGTGGGGAATCGTTTTGGTGGTCGGATTGGTGCTGGTGATCTGGGCGTTTAGTTTTCTCAGCATCTTCATCCGTGCGCTGGTTTCAGGAGCGCCGGTTGGAATTGTTGAACTCGTGGCGCTGAAACTTCGCAAAGTTCCCGTCGGCATGGTGGTGGATTCTCGGATCACTGCGGTGAAATCTGGCTTGGCTCTCACGATCGACGATCTCTCGACGCATTATCTCGCAGGCGGAAACGTGGAGATGGTCGTGCTCGCTTTGATTGCCGCGAAGAAGGCTGGCATTCATTTGGAATTTGACCGCGCCTGCGCCATCGACCTTGCCACCAAAGGCACGGGCAGAACTGTTCTGGAAGCCGTCAAAACATCGGTGAATCCGAAAGTGATTGATTGTCCGGCGCCAGCGTCGGGACGGTTGACGATTGATGGCGTGGCCCAAGACGGAATTGTGGTGAAAGCCAAAGCGCGTGTGACGGTTCGCACGAATCTCGACCGCTTCGTCGGCGGCGCGACGGAAGAAACCATCATCGCCCGTGTCGGCGAAGGCATCGTGACGACCATTGGTTCGGCGAAGAGTTACAAAGATGTTTTGGAAAATCCTGATCGTATTTCCAAAACCGTTTTGGATAAGGCGCTGGATAGCAACACGGCTTTCGAAATTTTATCCATCGACATCGCGGACGTGGACGTGGGCGAAAACGTCGGTGCGAAGTTGCAAGCCGAACAAGCCGAAGCGAACAAGCTGATTGCACAGGCGCACGCCGAAGTTCGCCGCGCCGCCGCTGTGGCCGTCGAGCAGGAAATGGTGGCCCGCGTTCAGGAAATGCGCGCGCGCGTCGTCGAAGCCGAAGCACAAGTTCCCTTGGCGATGGCGGAAGCCTTCCGTTCCGGCAATCTCGGCATCATGGATTATTACAAGATGAAGAACGTGCAGGCCGACACCGGAATGCGCGACAGCATCGCAGGCGGCGGAACCTCTGGCGGGACGAAATAATCTCGTTTCCGCATCACTCGAAAAACGGTGAGCGACTTGTTTGAAACAGCGCTGGCGCTCTTGCCGCACGGACCGGAGTTCCGGTTTATCGATAAACTTCTCACGCTGGACCCGGGCAAATCCGGTTCCGGCACCTACGCCATTCGTGGCACGGAGGATTTTCTGCGCGGACATTTCCCGGGACACCCGCTTTTTCCCGGAGTGTTAATGGTCGAAGCCGTTGCGCAATTGGCCGGAGTCGTCGCGCAAAGCGATCCACAAATTGCGCCGCTCGAAGGTTTGAAATTAACGGCGATGCGCGGCGTAAAAATCCTTGCGACCGCCGGGCCGGGAAAGGTCATTGAATTTCGCGCCGAAGTGACGGGTCGTATGGCAAATTTGATTCAAACCCGAGGCTCGGCCTGGCTCGGAGAAACAATGTTGATGCAGGCGGAAGTTACTTTGAGCGGCGAACGAGTTGGTAGTATTGCTGGCGAGGACGGCCCTCCTTTAACGGTTGGCGTAGTCTAGTTTTAGTGTAGTATTTGAAAACGGATTGAAAAGCCATGCATCCCATCATTGAATTTTTCAACAGCCTCGAAAGCAGGTCGCTGGTTAGAGCCTCTTTTATAGCCATACCCATACTGTTGCTCTGGTTTTTGGAAAATGGATTTCCACTGAGGCCCTTGCACTACCGCAAAAGCAAAGGCCGGCATGGTCTGGTCAATTTCGGATTTACATTTATTCATTTGGTAGTGCATGGCGCATTGGCGTTGACCTTGGTGCAGGTCAGCAACTGGTGTCAGCAAAACGGTTTTGGTGTGGTGCATTGGTTGGGCCTGGGCACGGCAGGCATAGTCATAGCAGGTGTATTATCAATGGATTTTTTCGGTGGATGGCTGGTGCATTGGATGGAGCATAAAGTGCCTCTGCTGTGGCGTATTCATGTGGTGCATCATGCCGATAATAATGTGGATGTATCGAGTGGTCTGAGGCATCACCCGTTTGAAGCAGTTAACCGCTGGATATTTTTTACTGCGGGTGTTTGGATCATGGGCCTGCCCATCTATGCCGTGATGATAGCGCAAACGCTCATGGGCATGTTTACCATGTTTACCCATGCCAACATCCGCCTGCCCGAGCAGCTCGACAAGGTCTTAAGTTGGCTGATGGTAAGCCCGAATATGCACAAGGTGCATCACCATTACAAACAGCCATATACCGACAGTAATTACGGCGCTGCCTTTAGTATTTGGGACCGTATGTTTGGAACATTTACCTACCTGCCGCCACTGCAAATACGCTACGGCCTCGACAGCTATTACGATAATCAACAAGACGAGGAAATGGTTACCCTGCTCAAAAGTCCGTTTAAGATCGATGGCAGTAAAAAGCAGGAGCCATAACGGGGTCAGTCCTGACACCTTTACGAAACCGGAATCGACGTCATCGAAGTGGCGCGTATTGAAGCTTCATTCCAAAAATTTGGCAAACGATTTCTTCAACGCATTTTGCGCCCGGCGGAAAAATTGCCTATTGTCTTTCCCACAAACGCCCCGCGCCCTTTTTAGCCGCGCATTTTTTACCAAAGAAGCCATCTCGAAGGTCTTTGGAACAGGCATCGGCGCGTAGTTGGGCTTGCAGGATATGGAAGTCGGACGCAAGCCGAGCGGCGAGCCGTTCGTTATTTTACACGACAACGGTCAGAAACTTTTGCAACAACGCGGCGCACGCATTGCCCACCTCAGTTTGACCCACACTGATCAACACGCCTCCGCCGTTGCCATTCTGGAAAGTTGATGGCTACTTCCGGCGACGAACCAGCAGCAGCGAAACCGCGCTGATAACACCGAGAGCAATGGTTGAGGGTTCTGGCAGGATACCGACAGTAAAAGGAGCGTATTTCCCCGCAAGACTTATAGGCAGTGGCGGTGGGTCGATATTAGGACTTGTTTCAGAGGTGAAAATCATGGATTGGCCAATTGTGACCGCCATGCCCGAATTGGCCACCGCCTGAAACGAAGCCCAGCTACTATCCCACGCTTGAATTCGGAATGTGGCAGTGGCTCCAGGAGGAACGGCAGCAATATAGATAATGGTTAGAGCGATACGGCCAGCGAATCCGCTTGTTCCAACCACCGGCCCAACAGGGGCCAAAGATCCAGCGTCAGCTCCTGCTAGTAGTTGGAACGAAATGCTGCCGACTGCTATTGGCAAACCAGTGTTAAAATTTGTAATCAATGTGCTGGCATTGTTAGCCAACGTGACTTGACCCTGACTAAATGCGGTTGCAGCCAGCCCAAACATTGCGATTAAGATAAAAAGTTTTTTCATAAAAATTCCCCAGCAAGACTGTCCCGACCGTAACGAGTTGGCGGATTTAGGCAACAGATAAATCCCGCCCGCCTTCCAGAGCGGGTTGAGAGAGCAATACCGTAAAGGGGTCGGTTCTGTCCTCACCATTGAAACCAACGGTTTTATCGAGCCCAAAATCGCGTATCTCCCGCCAATTTATTTTTTAGATAATTCTGTCGCCACTCCAAGCGAGAGCGTTTGCCGCGCGCGTTGGTTTGCAGTGAATCGACGAACCACCATTCACGCGGAACTTTCCACGCGGGAAGTTTCGTGAGTAAAAATTGTTTCAGATGCTCTGGCGTTATGCGGCCGTTCACCGCGACACAAGCCACGATGGCTTCGCTGCGGTCGGCATCTTCGCTCGGAATGCCGAAGACCAACGCGTCGGAAACTTCCGGGTGCGTGAGCAGCGCAGTTTCAATGATTTCCGGAGAAACTTTGCGGCCAGCGACATTGATCTGGTCGCCCGATCGGCCCACGAGATAAATGTTTCCATCACGAATCGCACCGAGGTCGCTCGTGATGAAACGACGGTCGGTGAGAGCGTCATTCGGTTCAGGCCAATAGGTTTCGCCCACCGCTTCACCGCGCACTTCGAGGCAGCCATTCTCGTCGAGGCGGAGTTCAACATGGTCCATCGGTTCACCCACGAGCGTCGCCTCCGTGCGGGGCGTTTGGCTCCGGTCGTAAGCGATGCCGCCGCATTCCGACGCTCCGTAAAAATTGTGAATTTTCAGACCGCACTTCGCAAAAACGGCGCTCTCCAATTCGATGGGCAGGGGAGCGCCCGCCGAGATCGCAAGCCGCACATTTTTGGGAATCGCATCCGCTCCCAGCCACGCCCGCCACAGCGCTGGAACGGCGGGCAACGTGATGGAACGAAATGGTTCTCCGGCACGGCGCACGTTTTCCGGCAAAGCAGAACCAGCCAACGCGAGCGGAATTCCGTGCAGCAACAACGGCAAAACCAGATTGGAAAAACCATAGGAATGCGAAAGCGAAATGACCCCGACGTTTGGAGAGTCGTGCTGAAGTCCCATCGTTGAAACAATATTTCTTGCGTCGGCGGCCAGTTGTTCCGCCGTGAACGCCACAGCGCGACATTCTCCGGTACTCGCCGAGGTCAGTTTCAGGTGAACACAGTGTGGTGGAAACGCGTTCAGCGTTGGCGTGGCCTTTCTTGCGTCGAGTGGAAAAACAATTTGGCCGAATCGCCACGCTCGCAATATCGAAAAAATAAATTCTGCCGAAGTCTCTTCCGGATAAACAATCATTTCGCTTGGTTTCACGGCAGATTCCGTGACGCTCGCCAGCTCTGCGAAGGTCCAGCGCTGCCCCGACGCGAGATCGTGGAGCGCAATTTCACTCTGAAAATTTTGCGCAACTTGTCGCCAGCGGTCGTAAAGCATTGTCAGTTTCGTAACGCAATATTACGATGGGCCGCAAGCATGATGTGGCTGAATTTGAAAAAACTCTCTTCCGTTCGTGGTTCGGCCACCGTCCTATTGCAACTCGCTTTCGTTTATCTGCTGAGTGGTTGTGCCACTTCGCATCGGCAAACCCCGGATGATGCGCGTCAGTTTTCCTTTGCGACAGACACCTTCTCCTTCGCCAACGAATTGGCGTGGGAATATTATTTTGACGAGCAGGGGAAGTGGACGAATCGCCGTCGCGAACCGCCGCCCGAATATCGGCAACATTGTTTTGTCGTCGCCCATGCGGCAAAACAGTTTTTCACTCGCGCACAATTTGACGCCAGCAAACCGGTTGCGTCGGAAAAAACCTATCGCGAGATCATTCAAAAAATTGTGTTTGGCGCTGGCGAGAAAAAGATAACAGTCCCCGGTTATGGCCACCTGCGCGAATTTAGTGTTGCCCAGGAAAAGATTTTAAAAGAGGAATGTGGCGGTGCCTGGCGCAGTTATTTTCAGCGCGGCCATTGGCGAATGCTGGGGACTTTCAGTCGGCATCATCAGCAAATCGCAAGTGAGAACTTGGTTCGCGAGATGAAGGCCGGACAGGTCAGCGTGGTTCATGTGGTGCGATTTCCGCAACTGACCATTAACCATGCGCTACTGTTGTTTGACTCGCGAGAAACGGAAACCGGAATTGAATTCTCCGTTTACGACCCAAACAATCCTGAAAAGCTGGTGTTACTTAAATATGATCAAGCGACCCGAACGTTTCTTTTGCCACAAAACGATTACTTCATCGGCGGGAAAGTAAATGTTTACGAGATTTACCGCTCCTGTTTCTATTAACGAGCTGCTCCGCACTTTATGAAAACAAAATTCAAATTTTACATCGGCTGGCAAATTGTTTTGGCCATCACACTTTCCGCGATTTTTCCTGCCGTTGCGGATGAAGAAAAAACCGCAGCTTCTTTTGCGGAGTTCGATCGCGCGGCCCGCGCCGGAAAACCTCAATCGGTTGTTTTTTTCGGTGGTGCGCTCGCCGCCGGTGAAGGTGCGAGTGATCGGAATGTGACGAGTTACCGGGCCTTGATGGAGGCGCATTTGAAACAGAGCTATCCCGCTGCGAAGTTTACCTTTCACAATGCTGCAATGACTGGCACTGGCTCGAAGTTTGGAATGTTTCGCTTGGACCAGGATGTTTTGATGATCCGGCCAAATTTGCTTTTTATTGATTTTACGGTGGAGGACAAATTGACCGGAACCGATCGCCAAACGCTGGCAAGTTATGAAAAGATTTTGCGCGAAGTCATTTCCGAAGGGACTCCGGTCGTTCAAGTTCTCAATGCCACCCTGGATTTTGCGGGTAAGGACTGGAAACACCTCGGGCCACCGCGTCTTCGCGATCACCTTGAAATGGCAAAACTGTATAACACCGGCATCGGTAACAGCCTCGCTGTGATTCAAATTTTCTTGATGAACAACCTCAGTCGTACCCGTGAGCAGATTTGGACGGGCGACGGTGCCGCGATGACGGATGTCGGCCACCGATTTATTTATCTGGCCGCACGCGCCGGGTTGACGGAGGCAATTCAAGCCAGGCGAATTTGTTACGTGCCGCGCGATTCGGTTTTTGCGGTCGAGTACAAAAGGGTTTTTCAATTTTTACCGGGAACCTTCCCGCTTCCGGCAGGTTGGCAAACGGGTTCGCCGCTTCGCGAAAACGTGGCCCGCGCCAGCAGTTCAATGAACGAATTGGCCGTGTGCGACGGGAAGGATCACGATTCCACCAAGCCGCTCCACTTAAATTTCAACGGAAGTTTTCTCGGCATTTTGGGCGAAACAATTACCAACGGCCTCGGCTACAAGATTGTGGTCGATGGCAAAACCATCCCCTACGCGACGACTCCCCGGGATGAGGTCTGGCCGACGCGCACGGCAGCCAATGGCGGAAAAAATTTCTTTTGGCATGAAGTGGCTCAAAGTTTTTCCCAGGGTCGGCATAACGTGGAAATTTATCCGGTGTTCGCGCTTGGCAGCAATGGCGAGTTGAGAATCCAAAGCATTTGTGTGGCAGGAATGGATCCGGAACCTGGGCCTTCGATAAGCCTTTCGAGATAACGAGACCTAGAGCCGTTCGCGGCCCGGGTAGCCCGATTCGAGATCGTGCCAGAATTCGATGTCGTCCTCGTCTTTTTCCCAGCACAGAAGAATTTCTTTTCCGTTTCGCAGCGCGGGGAAATCGATCAACCCGCGTTCCAAATCTTTGACTTGAATGGAGCGCGATTCAAATTCCCGCAACGCGCCCTGCAGCTTGGCTTGAGTTTTGATGGAAGTATTAACCGTTTCACCGCCCACATCGTCGCCGGAAGAAATTAAACTGCTGAGCCGCAGATCAAGCAGCCTCAATTGCTCCTGAAGCACTTCGATTTCCGCCAACCATTTCCGAACGTCTGGCAACAAGGCCCGCGCTTCTTCAAGGGTGTAGTGTTTTGAAAAATGAAAGTTCACAAAGAAGAGGAGACGGCCTTCAATTTTTTCTGAACCTCTTCGTTTGGTTCGAGCGAAAGAGATTTTTGCCATGCGGCGATGGCTTTTTCGGTTTGCTTCATAGAATGGTAAACATCACCGATGTGATCATAAATGGCTGCGTCAGGTTGCTCACTAAACTCAACGGCTTTCCATAAATTTTCCAAGGCGGGTTCGGGCTGGTTCAACTTGAACAAAACCCAGCCGAGACTATCCACGAACGCCGCGTTTTTCGGTTCCAACTTGACCGCTTTTTCCAGCAGCGTGCGCGCCTTCTCCAGATTTACACCACGATCGGCCCACATGAAACCGAGGTAGTTCAACGCCTCGGCGAAATCAGGCGAAAGCTTTAACGATTTCTCGAAATACATTTCCGCCTGCTCGTAATCTTTGTTCCGCTCAAAAGCAGTGCCGAGTTGAAAGTAAAACAAGTGATTCAGCCGGTTCGTGTTGGCATTTCTGCCGATTAATTCCGCAGCGGTGAAATGCCGGACGGCTTCCCCGTAATTTTTCATTTGGGAATAGACGAGGCCGCTGAAGAATTCAACCGTGAAAGTATCCGAGAACTTCGCCCGCGCTTTCTCCAAGGTTTTCAACGCCTCACCCGCCTGGTTTTTGCCGAGCTGCACCCCGGCGAGATCGTAATAGGCTTGCTCCATATCCGGATTTACGACCAGCGCGCGGTTATAATATTCAGCGGCTTTGTCCAAATCTTTGGCGTCCGCCGCAAATGCGCCGAGGTAATACCACGCTTCGGGATAGCGGGTCGGGCTGTCGCGAACGATCGCTTCCAACTGGTCCGCGGCTTTGCCTTTGTCGCGACCGCGCAAATAAATATTCGCCAGCTTTTCGCGCAACGCATCGCGCATCAGCGGCACATCGCGAAATTCCTCCAGCAATTCCAAATACAATTCGGACGCCTTCTTGGAATCACCCAACTGGTTGAAAACGTCAGCCAATTTTTGCCGCACGTTTGGATTGGTCGGCTTCAATTTCGCAGCACGATTCAGCGCCTCCAATCCGTGAAGCTTAACCGCGTCCGCTTCTTTTGGCTGAGCGTGAAACAGCTTGGCGTGCAACTCTCCCAGGCCGATGAAGAACAATGGGTCGCTGTTGGTTTGGCGCGAGGCGTTCCCGAGAAGTTTGATGACCTCATCCGGCTTACCTTGTTTTAAAAGAATATCCGATAAAACCTGGTAACCGAAAATTGAGGACGGCTCTCTTTTGATGGCGGAACGACACGCCGTGATCGCGCGGTTCGTCTCGCCGGTGGAGATGTAAGCCTGTGCGAGCAGTGAGAAAATTTTTCCAGATACCTGTGGAAGACTGGCCGATTTAGACAAAAGCTCGATCGCTTTGTCCGGCTCTTTGGTTTTGAGAAAACGGATCGCTAAATCGATTGAGAGCGATTCGTTCGCAGGATCAGCCAGAGCGGCTTTGTAAAATTCCTCCGTGGCCAGTTCAGATTTGTCGCTCAGTTCGTAGCTGATGCCGGTGGCAAACCGCGCAAAAGCTTCCGATCGATTTTCGGAGAACCGGTCTGGTTCCGGCGTTTCGCTCGGTTTTGAACTGCGAAGAGTCGCGGAATAGTGCTTCGGATGCAGGTTGCTGCAACCGGAAGCGATCCACGCAACCGTCGCTAAAATCAGAAGTGAATACTTCATGACAGCGCCATGCCGAAAAAACAGCGCAGCCCGAAAAACAGGCTGCGCCCGACCAAATTGGTGTAGCCGAAATGGCAACCGTTACTTCTGCCAGGTGCGCTTCTTGTGACGATTAGCGCGGAGCTTTTTTCGACGTTTATGTTTGTTGATTTTGCTTTTACGACGTTTTTTTAGTGAACCCATATTTTTTACTTCGGCTTAATATACTACTTTGTTCAGCGGATATTCAATGATTCCTTCAGCACCAGCCGCTTTTAGCTGAGGGATGATTTCGCGAGCGACATGCTCGTCTATAATTGTTTCCACTGCAACCCATCCTGATTGGCTCAAGGCTGAAATCGTTGGATTACGCAAGGCGGGCAAAGTTTTCAGCAAGCGCGCGATGTTTTTCTCCGCAATGTTCATCTTCAAACCAACTTTTGCCTCGGCCTCCAACGCACCTTTGAGCAACAACGCGAGCGTCTCGATTTTGCTTCGCTTCCAAGTTTCCTTCCATGCCTTGTGATTCACGATCAACCTCGGCGTGGAACTCAAAAGTGTTTCGACGATGCGCAATTTGTTCGCGCGCAACGAAGAACCCGTTTCCGTCAGTTCCACAATCGCATCGACTAATTCGTGCGCCTTCATTTCGGTGGCGCCCCAGGAAAATTCCACTTCGGCTTTGACGCCGTGTTTCCTTAAATATTTTTTTGTCAGGTTAACGACTTCCGTCGCAATCCGTTTGCCTTCCAAATCTTTAACCGTTTTGATCGGAGAATTTTCAGGCACAGCCAAAACCCATCGCGCCGGTTGCCGGGTGGCTTTGCTGAACAAAAATTCGCCGACCTCGTGCACATCGGAATTATTCTCCTGCACCCAGTCGTAGCCGGTGATGCCGCAGTCCAGATAACCATGTTCGACATAGCGGCTGATTTCCTGCGCGCGAATCAGGCGGATTTCCAATTCGTCGTCATCCACGTAAGGAACGTAGGAGCGGCTGCTGATTTGAATATTGTAACCAGCCTTGGCCATCTTCTCGATGGTTGCCTCCTGCAAACTGCCTTTCGGCAGGCCAAAACGTAATTTTTTCTTCATCATCCAAACTTGGGAATCTTAAATTGCACGCTGGCAGGAACGGTTCGCCTGACTTCTTCACGCGCGTCGCCCCATCATTTGCCAGTGTCCGCGTTGCAAAGCGACTTTTTTCTTCCAATGGCTAAGTCGGTGAAGTTTTAAGAAATCCGCAGAGTCGAAGTATTTTCAAGGAAAGCGCCCGGCAAAATCGGCGGAATCTTTTCAACCCGCCACCGTTTTCCAGATCGTCTGCCGTCCTTGCACTTGAACTTCTCCGCGCGCCAAAGCCCTGACTGCCGCAGGGTAAAGTTCCCATTCCGCCTTTTGAATGCGCCCATGTAAACTTTCCGGCGTATCGCCTGCCAGAATTGGAACGGTTTGTTGGGCGATGATCGGCCCGGTATCGACGCCTTGATCGACAAAATGAACGGTGCAGCCGGTGAATTTCACGCCGTAATCCAGCGCTTGTTTCCATGATTCCAAACCGGGGAACGCGGGCAGAAGAGATGGATGGATGTTGATGACCCGATTCGCAAACACGCGCAGGAATTCGCCTTTTAGAATCCGCATAAAACCGGCGAGCACGATTAAATCAACCTGCGCCTTTTGCAACGTGTCGATGAAGGCGCGTTCCGCATCGTCGTCGAGTTTAGTCCGGAATTTTCCGGGCGAAATAAATTCCGCCCGCAACCCGCGCTCCCGTGCTCGATCCAGAATTCCGGCTTCCGCCACATCGCTGATGACAATGGCGACCTCCGCCGGGATTTTTCCTTCGGCGCAAGCCTCCGCGATCGCGACGAAGTTCGACCCTTTGCCGGAACCGAGCACGCCGAGCCGGAATTTCTTTTCGTTATTCACTAGCCCTTGTTTCTCGCAGAATGCGAACAGTCGCAAGCGGAATCAGTGTTTCGGATTTGGAAAACAGCAGAATGCAGAGGCTGGAAGATAGAAGATCGCGAAGAGATGACTGGCTATCGGCAATCTTCTCTCGTCACTCTTGGCGGGTCTTCCGCTGACGCTGCTTGGGAAGGGAGATCGTAAGCTTCACGCAATGATTTCGTGGATCGGTTTACCGTGGTCAATCTCGAGGCGCTTGCGGCCTGGGATCTCGAGTTGGCGGGAGTCGAGGCCGAGTTGGTGGAGAATGGTGGCGTGGATGTCCGTGACGTAGTGGCGGTTCTCCGTGGCGTGGAATCCGATCTCATCAGTCGCACCGTGGACGACCCCGCGTTTGAGTCCGCCGCCCGCCATCCAGACGGAGAAGCCAAAGATGTGATGATCCCGCCCGTCGGAGCCTTGCGAACCAGGCGTGCGACCGAACTCCGTGGCAAAAATGACAATCGTCTCGTCGAGCAGACCGCGTCGTTCGAGGTCCTGGAGCAGAGCGCCGGTGGGTTGATCGACGGCGAGCGAATTTTTGGCGTGGTTGTCCTTGAGTCCGCCGTGCGCGTCCCAGGCGCCCGCGCCGCTGCCGCCGTGCTGAATCTGGATGAAGCGCACGCCACGCTCGACGAAGCGCCGGGCGGCGAGGAGTTGCATGGCAAAGTCGCGACAATGCGGCTGGTCGATGCCATAAAGGGCCTTGGTCTCGGAAGTCTCCCTTGAGAAGTCGAGCACCTCGGGCACCGAGCGCTGCATGCGGAAAGCCAGCTCATAAGAGGCGACGCGGGCGGCCATCGTGGGGTCTTGCGGATACTCGACGCCGCGCAGCCCGTTGAGCTTCTGGATGAGATCCAGACCCAAGGTTTGCGCTTCGGCGGAAAATGGGCGTTCGGGTTTGCCGAAATCGAGCGGGTTGTCCGGATCAATGCGCAGTGGCACGGCGTCGTGCGCGGGGCCGAGGTAATGGCCGTCGCGTTTGTTCCAGTATTCGCGGGCACCAATGGAGATGAACTGCGGCAGGTTATCGTTGAGGCTGCCAAGCCCGTAGTGGACCCAGGCGCCGAGCGTCGGAAAATCACCGTCATTCTGGTGGCGTCCGGAGTGAAACTGGGTCTGCGCGCCGTGATTGCTGTCGGTCGTCCACATCGAGCGCACCACGGCCAGTTTGTCCACGTTCTGCGCGATGTGCGGGAACCAGTCGCTCACTTCAATACCGCTTTCTCCATATTTTTTGAAACCGACTTGCAGCGGATAAAGCGTGTTGCGCTGGTTGCCGTTGGCATCGGGCACCACCAGCCGTTCGAGCGCAAGTTTCTTCGGGTCCTGGGTGTCCTTGAATGGCGTCTCCGCGATGGTTTTGCCGCCATACTTGGTGAGCATGGGTTTGGGGTCGAAACTTTCCACATGGCTCACACCTCCGTTCATGAAGAGCCAGATGACGTTCTTGGCTTTGGGCGCGAAATGCGGCAGGCCGGTCGGTGGCGTCCACCCGCCGCTACTGGCGTAGCCATCGCGCTGGAGCATGGCGCCGAGTGCGAGTCCGGTGAAACCCATGCCCATGTCGGCAAGAAAAGTTCGGCGCGAGCGGAGGTGGTGGAGTGGGTTGAAGCCAGGTTTCATAAATGGAAATGGTTAACGCAGCATGACAAAATCGTTGTGGTTGAGTAGTGCCCAGATGAGATGAGAGCGCGCCTGATCGTGAGTAGTGTCCGGGATCTTGCGCCAGGCGTCCATGGTCGTGACGCAGGCTGCGACTTCTGCCCGTTGAGGTTCAACGCCGAGCACGCCGCGAAATGCCTGCCGGACAAACGCGGGGTCGTCATTCGCTGGAACGTTTGCGCCGAAACGGGCGGCGATGTGGTGGGTGCAATCCTGCACGAGGCCGCTGTTAGAAAGAGCAAGCGCCTGCTGCGGGACGATGCTCTGTTCCCGGCGGTAACATTCCTTCACACTGGCTTCGTCGAATGTGGTGAGGAAAAGATTTCGCTCGTTGTTCGAGTGGAAGAAATAAAGGCTGCGGCGTTTCGAGTCGGCCTGGCTGGCCGTCGGAACCGAGGGGCCACCGATGGCTGTGTCCAGTTGGTCGGCGAGCGCGAGAATAGAATCCCTCACCACCTCTGCCTCGATGCGGATGGGTGTGCGCCGCCACCAGCCCAGGTTGTCGGGATCCTTCGCCATGTTGGATTCACCGCCCGCTGCCGACGAATTCATTCGATAGGCAGCCGAAGTGACGATCAGCCGGTGCAAGTGTTTCATGCTCCAGCCATGATCCACCAACTCAGACGCCAGCCAATCAAGCAACTCAGTATGCGTGGGTGATCCGTTCTTGCGCCCGAAGTCAAACGTGGTGGATACGAGTGGCGTTCCCAGATGACGCGCCCAGAGGTGATTTACAGCGACGCGCGCGGTGAGCGGGTTGCGTGGGTCGGTAATCCAGCCGGCGAGTGCGGTGCGGCGGCCACTGCTTGTGGGGCCGAACTCGACGGTGGGGTCGTCTTTTTGCGAATTAAAGAATCGAGTGGGTGTCCATTTTGCTCCGTAGAGCGGGGTGATTTTGTTGGTCTCCGTGATCGGAGCAGTCACGGCTTTGGTGGCTGTGTCGAGGGACTCGCGGGCGGTTTTCAATTCCTTCTCGATGGCGTCTTTCTTGGGGTCAGTCGGGCTGGCAAGGCGAAGCCCGGCATCGGCAATGGCGTGGCGGGCCTTCGCGACGGCGACTTCGCGTTCCGCGCGTATTGCAGACGAAGTCGCATCGCGTTCAAGCTTGGCCAGGGCAGCACTCGCTTGGTTGGGGCCAGCATCGGCCCTTGCCCACGCAGCGCGCATTGCTGTGCAATTACTTTCGATGCTCAGGAGTTCCGCCGTGGCCACGGTCAAGGCCAGTTCGGCGACATTTAGCTCGCCGTGCGCGGTGGCGACTGCGGCCTTGGCCTCGTCGGGTGAAGTCGGCTTCAAAGCAGGCGCAGTTGCTGTCGCGACTATTTTTGCCTCGCGCGTTTGAGCAGCGGCGAGTCTTTCCCGCGCCGGGGTAAGAGCTTTCTCCACAATCTCCACTTTCTTCCGGGCCGTGGCGAGGTGGGCATCGAGAACCCAGGGGCGTCGCTCTGGTTGCCAGGCTTCCGGCGGGAACGCGATGGGCTGGATGTCCAACTGAGTGAAGGCGAACAGCGTGGGAACGCCGGGTGCAATGACGGCAGATTTGTCGGGCTTGCCCTCGTCGCCGCGCACAAAGCGATACGTGGGAGTATCGAGCAGACCGTCGAAGACGCGGGGAATACCGTCGCGTAAGAGATCCACTTCGTCGGGGAGCATGTCCATCCGCACGTGATACGGCTCAAAAAACGCGCGCATCCGGTAGTAATCAACCTGCGAGATGGGGTCGAATTTGTGGTCGTGGCACTTGGCGCAGTTCACCGTGAGACCGAGAAACCCTTTGCTCACATGCTCGACGGTTTCATCCATCCACTGATTGCGATTGAACAGGAACCAGTTGCGGGCGAGAAAGCCGGTGGCGCGGAGTTTCTGGAGGTCGTTGGGATGCGATTCGTCAGCGGCCAGCATGAGGCGGATCATCTCGTCGTAGGGCGTGTCTGCGTTGAGCGATTCCACAATCCAATCCCGCCAGTGCCAAATATGTTTCTGGCTGTTGCGGTGCTGGTCGCCGAGGCCCCACCAATCGCTGTAGCGCCAAATGTCCATCCAGTGCCGCGCCCAGCGTTCCCCGTGACGCGGGTCATCGAGCAAATAATTCACAGCGCGCTCATACCAATCGGGTGATGAGTCGTTCTCGAAGACGGTGATTTCCGCGAGGCTCGGCGGCAAACCGATCAAGTCGAGATACAACCTGCGCAGGAGAACCGCCCGTGACGCTTCGGGTTGCGGGGTGAGGCCGTGGTCCTCGTGCTGTTTAGCAAGGAAGGCATCAATGGGATTGCGCACCCATTTCGCATTGGCTACTGCCGGAACCGGCGGACGCATCCGTTGGCGGAAGGCCCAATGTTCCTTCGGGTCTGTCTCGGCCCTTTCATCCGCCGGAGAGGAAGCACCTGTGACGATCCACTCTTGGAGCAGCGCAACCTGCGCCGGGGTGAACGGCTCGCCTTCGTGTTCGGGCGGCATGCGCTCTTCCATGTCGGGCGCAGTCACGCGTTGAATGATGAGGCTTTCCTCCGGTTTCCCGCGCGTGAAGGCCGCACCAGATTTGCCTCCTTGGAGCATCAACTCGACCGTGTCGAGCCGCAGTCGGGCCTTTTGTTTGAGTGCCCCGTGGCACGCGTAGCATCGCTCCTTCAACAGTGGTTTAACGCTTTTGACGTAGTCCACGCCGGCATCAAGCCGAGCCGTCAGCGCGAACGACAAGAGTGCGAAAAGAACAAGCCAAAGTGGAAGCGTGATGCAGGGGTGATGCTTCTTGATGCAAGGCTCCGAGATCGCGACGAAATTCGACCCTTTGCCGGAACCGAGCACTCCGCGCCGGAATTTCTTTTCGATATTCACTCGCCCTTGTTTCTCGCAGAATGCGGAGAGCCGCAAGTGCAATCAGCACGAGGGAAGAACGCGAATTGCGCGAATTAACGCGAATTGGGAAAGATGTTTTGGAATTCGTGTTAATTCGTAAAATTTGCGTCTCGTCTTTTGTCCGCCTTTTTTCTTTCGCTTTGATTCATTGGAACTAAAAATTCCGCATGGCAAAGAACTATTGGCTCGTGAAATCGGAACCGGAAGCTTACTCGTGGTCCGACTTGGTGAAGGATGGAAAAACCGTCTGGACCGGCGTGCGCAATTTTCAGGCGCGAAATAACCTGCGGGCAATGAAGCGCGGCGACCTGGTTTTGTTTTACCACAGTGTCAGCGAGAAACAGGTGGTCGGAATTGCCACCGTGGAGAAAGGGTTTTATGCAGACCCAACCGCGAAGGAAGGCGATTGGTCGTGCGTCGATCTGGTTCCCGGAAAAAAATTAAAAACGCCTGTCACGCTGGAAACCATCAAGTCGGATAAGGTTTTGAAAGATATTCCGTTGGTGCGTCAGTCGCGTTTGTCGGTCACACCTTTGAATGAGGTTCAGTTTAAGAAATTGTTGGAACTTTCCGAAAAGGAAACCATGTAACGGGAGGCATTCCGAAATCGGAAATTAACTGGCTGAGATTCGACTCAGTGCGAGAGAGGTTCATGCCTCGATAATAAATTTGAGATTCGACCAATACACTCCAAAAGTGGCTTTGTCATGCAATGATCCACTGAACTCCCGGTCGAACTGATGTCGTTGGTTAGATAGCAATCGGGTAGCCATTCCCCAAAGCTTCCAATACGATCTGCTGCGCGCTGCATTACATCCAGAACGATTCGCCATCGAACGGCGGAACTCTCCACCAATTCCGTAATATCTGTGCCACCAACCACGCCCGGCACCAACCAGTCCCAATGCTCGAAGAATGTGATGACAGCCTGAACGTCATATTCTGATTGTGATGTTTCTTTCATTTCTCGCGCCGCCTCAACGAAAAAATGACGGAGCGCCCACAAATGCCAGTCTTTACAATCCGTCGAGTCGTTCCTGTAAGTAACAACAGTCCAGCCCATAACTTGAATGCATTCACATCTTATGCTTCGCCATTTGCCAGATGATTCGCCCGCCGTGAATCAACGCCAAAGTGATCAAGCCGATTCCGGAAAAATGTTCCAGCCGCAGCAACGTTTTGTCCGTAAACCTCTTGCTGCCTCTCGATACGGTGTAGCTGAGTCCGAGGAACCAAAGAACCGCGCCGCAGGCCACGCCGAAGATGCACGAAATTTTTCCCGGCCAATCTGGTTCCACCCAATCGCGCGAGATGAAGTTTGCTGCGAGGATTATCCAAAACAAAAGAATTCCGGGATTACCGATGACGCGCACGAAACCAATCATGAAGGCCGAGTGCGGGCGAAGTTTTTCCTCGATCCGCGCTTCAATGCGGTTGGCTGACTGGACTTTTTTTGCCTTCAGAAAACTCACGCCCAAATAGAGCAGGAAAACGAAACTGGTTAATTCCATGCCCGCTTTGACCAGACGATTCCCGAAAAAGGATGCGAACCCGGTGAAGGCAATTGTGCAATAGATCAGGTCGGCTGAAACCGCTCCGAGCGCAATCAATGTCGCCCAGATAAATCCCCGCCGAGCGCCTTCGTTGATGATGGTCAGGTTGACCGGGCCGACCGGAATGGAAAGCAGTATGCCACTGATAAATCCAGTGACAGCCGCCAATGCATTGGGATGCAGGTCAAACATTGTTAGCCTTTGGTCGTTGGAGTATCCTCGGCGTCGCCCTCTTCATCTTCAATTTCGTGGCGAATTCTGCGCGAGATATACGGGCGAACAAATCCATACAGCAAATAAAGCGTGAAAACCGCAGGCAGGACCACTTGCAGAATTTTGTCCCAAAGGAGAACGAAAAATCCGATGAGCAACACGATAAGAACCATCTTGGTAAAAGTTCGTGTGGCGCGAAAATCCAATTGCTTGAAGGTCGGATATTTTACTTCGCTCACCATCATCATTGAGAGGAAAACCATGATGACGGGCAAAGCGAAGCGCCAGTTGCCTGTGGAAAAATTTTTGTCGTCGAGCCACATCAGAAACAACGTGAGTGAGGCCACCAAGCCGGCCGCTGCGGGAATGGGGAATCCGAGAAATTCGCTGCCGCCTCCTCCGCCTTTCATGGCGGCCAGACAGTTGAACCGCGCCAATCGAAATGCGCCGCAAATCAGATAGATCGAAGCAATGAACCAGCCGAGTTGCGGATGTTGATTAAAGACGCCATGAAGCACAATGCGGTGGACGAGAAACGCCGGAGCCACACCGAAAGAAATAATGTCCGCGAGCGAATCAAATTCCCGACCGAACGGACTTTCCGAGCCGCCCATTCGGGCAACGCGGCCATCAAGCAAGTCGAAAATACAGGCGAGCAAAATGTAAAACAGCGCGTGGCGAATGATTTTGTTGAAATCTGCGCCCTGGTTTGGATCGGCCTCTACAATTTTGGTGAGCGCGAGAAAACCGCAAAAGAGATTTCCTGCCGTCATCAAATTGGGCAGAAAATAAATTTTTAATTTCGGCTCCGACGATCCCAATTCTGCCGCTTTGATTTCCGGGTTCGCCATGTTTATTCCTTCGAGGCAATGATTGTTTCGCCGCCAACTACTTTGTCGCCGAGCTTTGCGCGAATGGTGTAATGAAGCGGCAGGTAAAGATCCACTCTCGAACCAAATTGAATGAGGCTGATGCGCTCGCCGGCAGCGACGACGTCATTGACCGCCACCCATGGAATAATGCGGCGCGCAATCAAACCGGCGATCAACCGAACGCCGATTTTCTCGGCCGCGTTTTCGGCGGGCGAAAAGCCGATCAAAACATTTTCATTGTGAGCCGCTGAATCCGTTTTCATCGCGTTGATGAAGAGTCCGGCGGTGTGTTTCAGAAAAGTGACCCGGCCCGCGATGGGCGATTGCTGGACGTGAACGTTGAACACATTGAGAAAAATGGAAACGCGCCTGCACTTGCCGCCAATGAATTCGCCCTCGGAAGTTTCGTCGATGACATCGATCGTTCCGTGGGCGGGCGAGACAACCAGATTTTTTCCAATCGGCACCGTGGCGGTCGGATCGCGGAAAAAATAGAAGGTGAAGAGGGCGAAGAGAATCCATATGAAAACCAAGGCTGACGCGAGCGCGATGACAGCTCCGCCGAGATATTTCGCGATCAGGCCGGTCGCCAGAATGGCAGCGAGAATAATCAAAGATGTAAAAATTAATTTGAGCGCCGCTTGGGACGCTTTTCCCGAATGCTTCATATTTATGGATCACGATTCACCAAACAAAGTTCAAAGGCAAGTTCGGGCAGCCACGCCCGTAGAGCGTGGTTGCGTTATCTTCAGCCGAGGCGATGGATGGCCGCGCGCAGTTTTTTCTCAATAATTTTTTGCCGCTCAGGTGCGTTGATTTTGCTGCCGTCTTCCTCGGCGATGTAAAAGCTGTCGATCGCCGCGCCTTTTTCCGTGGAGATTTTTGCGACGTAGATGTCGAGTTCCAGATCATTCAGCACGTGCGAAATGGCGTAAAGCAAGCCGAGCCGGTCTTCGGTTTCTACTTGAATGATGGTGCGTGTTTCGGAGGTTTCGTTATCAAAATCAATGACCGTCGGCATCCGCTCGCCTTCAAAAATATTTCTGATCCCAGCCGATTTTTGTTTGGCGATGAGCGCAGCGAGATCAACTTCTTTGCCATTGAGAATCGCGTTCAGCACGGTTTCAAAGGCCTCGCGTTCCTCACGCTTGGCGAGCAAACCGGTTTTTGCATCGGTCACAAAGAACGAGTCAAGAATGATGCCGTCGCCGCGCGTAATGATTTCAGCGCTCAAAATATTCAGGCCGGCCGAAGTCAACGAGCCGGTGATCTTGCTGAACAACCCCGCACGATCCCACGTGCAGACATGCACCGTGGTGTAACCGCGGTCCGGTTCGTTGTGCCAATATAGAACCGGCGAAAGCGCCTGCTCGTTCTCCGATAATTGATAGTGCATGAACCGATGCACCTGGGTCAGGTCGGTGAGAATCTCGTGAGCGTTATTAATCTGAAAGTAGCGCGACGGAAGATTGGCAAAGTGCGCTTGAACTTCGTCGTAGCTGAAGCTTGCCGGCATGAGACGTTGCACTTCGTCGGCGAGCAGTTCGCGTTGTTTTTCTTCCGCCCGGAAAAACTCAGATCCACCCATCAGCAATTCGCGTGTCCGATGAAACAACGTCCAGAGCAGAGAATCTTTAAACCCATTCCACAGTTGGTCGCTCGTGCCCATCGAATCGGCAAACGTGTGTAGAGTGAGCAGGGTGAGGTTTTCCACGGTTTGAATCTGGCGCGCAAAATTCCGAATGACCGAGGGATCTTCGAGGTCACGACGTTGCGAGACCTGCGCCATGGTCAAATGATGTTCGATGACCAAACTCAGCGTGTGCGCAGTTGCGCCATCGAGACCGAGACGGCGCGAAACGCGCAAGGCGAGTTGGCTGCCCAATTCTTCGTGCTTGCCGGAGCGCGCGGCTTTGCCGGAATCATGCAACAAGAGCGCGAGATACAATACGAACGGACGTTCCACAGTTCGCAAAATTTCAGCGTAAGTTTCAAAGGGAGGAGTTTTTGCGTTCCAGACCTGGTCGAGTTTTTCGATGCAGACCAGGGTGTGTTCGTCGGCGGTGTATTGATGATAGAATTCGTGCTGAACGAGGCAGGTGAGGCGCCCGAATTCGGGTAAAAATTTTCCAAGAAAACCGACCTCGTGCATGGCGCGAAGAATGGGCGCGACGGTTCCGCGTTGATCGAGGATTTCCAGAAATGTTTCGCGCACATGCGTGTCGCGCAGAAAGGAATTGTTGACGAGCGGGAGCTGGCTGCGAATGAGTTGCGTGAGATCGGGATGCAACTTTAAACGGCGTTGTTGGGCGTAAAGAAAAACGCGCATCAGCCGCTTGGGGTGGTCGCGAAAAACGTGCTGATTGAGCGGATGAATTTCTCCGTCGAGAACTTTGAAACCGTCGATAATCTGTTGGCGCATCTTCTGCGTTTGCGTTTGCAGCATCCGACGAAACGACGGTAGAAATTTTTGGCTTGGCAGCAGGGCAAGGCGTTGTTCGACCGTGCGGGTGATTAAATCGATGTTGCGCGTGTGAGTGTAGAAATCGCGCATAAACATCTCAATCCGTTTGCTGGCGGAGCGTTCGCGGTAGCCAAGGTTGTGGGCGATGGAGGGCTGAATACTTTTGCCTAAAATATCAACGGGCCGACCCACGTCATAGTGGACTTCGTTGCGCGCGCGCAGCAGATAATCATAGGCGGTTTCGAGCTGTTTACGTTCGCTCGCGCTGATCATTTCCTTTTGTTGCAACTCGCTGAGCGAACGGGTGCGATATTTGAAAAACGCCATCCAGATCAGGTTTTGATAATCGCGTAAACCACCGCAGCCGTTTTTAATATTTGGCTCTTGCATGAATGCGGAATTGCCAAACTTGGCGCGGCGGACCGCCTGGTCTTGCACGCGGGCAGTGATGTATTCGTCTTCATGGCCGGAGACGCATTTGGATAAAACCGTTTTCTCAAATTTTTCGAACAACGCCTGGCTACCAGTGATGAGCCGCGCTTCGATCAACGATGTTTTGGACTGCATGTCGCTGTTCGCCACTTTCACGCAATCGTCAATGCTGCGAACCGAATGTCCCACTTTCAGTCCGATGTCCCAAAGCGTGTAGAGCAAACCATCGGTCACTGCGGTTAAAGTGGGATGAACTTTTCCGCGCGTCACCAGCTCGCCGTCGTACAAAAACATGATGTCAATGTCGCTGTGCGGATTGAGTTCGCCGCGCCCATAACCGCCGATGGCAACGAGCGCGAGGGTAGGAATCTTCGCCGAAGTTGGCTGCATTAGTTTGCTGACTGCTTCCAAAATATAGCGCAACGAGACGTCAAGAATGGCGGAACGCGCCTGACAAACCTCCCGACCGCTGCCGCCGGCGCGATGAAGAATTTTTAAGCGGTGCGTTTCTACTTTGAGAAAATTTTTGTAGCGCGCCAATTCCTCCGAGGGTTGGCGTCCTTCGGGCAAAGTCAGCCGCCCGGCGGCATTAGCTTCAATTTTTTCCAACAAAGTTGGCATTAGCGGGGGACGTTAGCGGGTGGAATAAGCTGAAGCAAGGAGCGTGCTGCGGAGGATCAAAAAAGTCGCAACCTTGTGAGACATCCGGTTTTAACTACAATATCCATTGTAATGGCGACTGAACTGGAACCAGATGCTGCATTGATGCTGCGCGTAAAAGGCGGAGACATGCGTGCATTTGAGGAGTTGGTCAACAAATATAAGCAGCCGGTAATGAACGTGATTTTTCGGACGTTACGCGACCAGACCGAAGCAGAAGACCTCACGCAAAATGTCTTTGTGCAGGTTTTTAAATCGGCCCACCGCTATCAGGTCACGGCTAAATTCTCCACCTGGCTGTTCACGATCGCGCGAAATCTTTGCCTGAACGAGATTCGCCGCCGCTCGCGGCATCCGGCCGAATCGCTCGAAACCTCCCAAACCGAAAGCGACGATCATCCCGCGCGGCAATTCGAGGATGTAAAAACATTTTCTCCAACCGAAAACGTCTTGCACGCCGAGTTGGAAAACAAAGTCCAGCTTGCGCTCGATGAATTGCCGGAAAATCAGCGCACGGCTTTGTTGCTTTGTCGCCAGGAAGAATTGTCCTATGACGATATTTCCAAGGTGTTGGGCTGCTCGCTTTCTGCCACCAAATCGTTGATTCACCGCGCCCGGGAGACTTTGAAGTTGAAACTGAAACCTTACCTGCAAAGTGGCGCGTGGAAAGAAGCGGAAAAATGAAAGAAACTTTGCTGAACAAACGGGTTTTAAACTGAGAGGAACAAATGAACCAGATCGAGTTTGAAAAAATGAAGCGAGTGAGCTGGCAGCGCAAGCTGACCGAGCAAGAGCACTCCGCGCTCGAAGCGCATTTTGTCGCACACCCGGAAACGCGAACCGAATGGGACGAGGAATTTGCCTTGGCTCAGGCGTTGCGCCGGTTGCCGGAAGCGCAAGTGGCCAGCAATTTCACCGCGTTGGTTATGAGATCGGTGGAGCAGGAAAGCGTTCAAGTCGTTCACCATTATCCCGCCATTTACGATTGGGTGCGACGCCACTGGCTGCGTTCGACTGCATTGGTGAGCCTGTTGGTTTGCGGCGGATTTGTTTCTGCCCAGCAATATCGTTCCCTTCAACGAATGAACATGGCTCAAGGCGTTTCTGCTGTCTCGCAAGCCGCCGCTTTCCCGCAGCAGTGGTTGGTCGATTTCGAAGCCATCAACCGTTTCGAACAACCGCCCGTGGACAACGAACTTCTTGCCGCCTTGCAATAACTTCATGCGTGCGCGGCTGAACATCCTGGTTTTTTCAAGCTGCATCATTTGCGGAATCGCTGGCACGTCGGTCGTCGTTTGTCTGGCTGAGGATTCTGCGAAAGCGCCAGCGAAACAGGCAGCGCCGCCGGTTCCGCCGATTCCACAGGCACCCATCGAATTCTTCCGCGTTTTGCTGACGTTATCACCGGAAGAGCGATTGAAGTTGATGGATGAACGATCGATTTCAGCGGATCAAAAACGAATTCTCCTGGCGAAAGTGAAAGAATACGAAGCGATCACACCGGCGCAACGTGAACTCCGCCTCGGTGTGACTGAACTGCGCTGGTATTTAGTTCCGTTGATGAGAACCGCTCTGAACGACCGGCGTGAGCGGGTGGAAAAAATCCCCGAGGAGAAACGGAAGCTCGTCGAAGAACGCCTGCGTCACTGGGATGAACTGTCGGCTCCCCAGCAAAAGGAATTTTTGGAAAACGAAATGGCGGTGCAATATTTCCTGCGTTTGCAATCCAGCACGCCGGCAGAAAAAGAAATTTTTCTCGAAACGATTCCTGCGCAACGGCGCGAAAAACTGGAAGCAGACCTGGCGCGCTGGCTTGCTTTGCCAACCGAGAAACGAGATCGCATGTGCGAAGGCTTTCAGAAATTCTTCGATTTAAACGCGGACGAAAAGGAAAAAACTCTCGGCAAACTTCCCGAAGCGGAACGGGCGCAAATGGAAACAACCTTAAAAACTTTTCAAGCGTTGCCGGCGATTCAAAGGAAGCAGTGCATCGAATCGTTCGGGAAAATTTCAAACATGACTCGCAGCGAGCGAAATCAATTTCTGAAAAAAGCCGAGCTGTGGCAGGAAATGACACCCACCGAGCGAAAATCATGGCGTGAGTTGGTTCACAAACTTCCGGAGATGCCACCGCTGCCGCCCGGGATGAAATTTCCGCCGGTGCCGCCCAATCCGCTGACGGCGACCAATTCTCCACCGTGACCGAACAATCGAAGCTTGGCAGCGCACAATCTTTTTTTAGAATGGCTGCGTGATCGGCATCTTAAGGTTTATTGGCTTGCTCAATGCGGCGGTTTGGCTGGGCGCCGTAGTTTCATTCACGATAGCCATTGGGCCGGCTTTCTTTTCCCCTGAAATGAAAGCGAACGTTCCTCCGCCCCACAACGGAGTCGCCGCGCAACTGGTGATGGAGCGCTATTTCATTCTGCTGAATTGCTGTGGTGGCATCGCATTGCTCCATTGGACCATCGAAAAACTTTATCTCGGCAAAATGACCGAGCGATTCGTTTTAATTCTGCTCGCCGCAACAATTTCCCTGGGTTTGATCGCCGGTTTTTGGCTACAGCCGAAATTGAAAGATTTGCATCGGAAAAAATATGACGTGCGCGCTTCCATCGAGGTGCGTGGCGCCGCCGATCATTCGTTCAAAATGTGGCACGGCATGTCGCAGACAATGAACCTGTTTGTGATGGGTGGATTGCTGATTTATTTGTGGCGGATTGGAAAACCAGGGGATGGAACGCGCTTTGTCAGTGCGCAAAAATTCAGAACTTGATCGCTCAAAAATTTGACAAATACACGTTCCTGTTGAACCAGTAATCAGGAGTAGATTTAACCCGCAAATTTTTTCAAGTATGATTTCAAACGAACGTCCATCGCCTTACGGTAATCGGCCTTTCAATGCTGGGTCGGGCTTCAACGCGGGGCCGCCGAGACCGCCCGTGAATGAAGACACGCTCAAAACCGACCAGGTTCAGATTGAACGCAAAACATTTATTTTCACGCTCAAGGAAAATCCGCGCGGACGTTTTCTGCGGATCACAGAGGAAGTCAATGGACGCCGTGACAACGTGATTATTTCCTCCACTGGCCTCGAAGAATTTAAGAAAATTCTGGACGACATGGTTAAGGCAAGTATCGAGATTCCTCCGCCAAAACCGGCTGCTTAAACAAGCGGCAATTACTTGGTTTTTCTAGCCCGGGCGCGTGGTTTGGAAATTTTCACCTTCGGCGCGTCACCCCAAAGACTTTCGAGATCGTATTTTTCCCGGGCATCCTTTCGCATGACGTGGACGATCACATCGAAGAAATCGAGGACCTGCCAGGCCGCCTGAAAATCTCCGTCAATTGCTCGAGGGCGCAAATCAAAATCATCGCGCAGCTTGTCCTTGATTTCACTGATGATGGCTCGCAAATGAGGTTCGCTTGTTCCCGTGGCAATGACGAAATAGTCGGTGATGGAGGAAAGTTTTGCGACATCAAGGATGGCGACATCTTCCGCTTTTCTATTCTCGGCTAATTCCTTGCAGAGCAGCGCCAGTTTTTTTGAATCCATTGAAGCCAAAATAACCCAACAACCTCAAAGATAAAGGCGATTGTTGCGAACCGCCTCGGCCACTGCGCCCGGAACGAGATGTTCGATGGGCAAACGCGCTTTCACCCGCGCGCGAATTTGCGAGGACGAAACGCCCAGCGGAAATCCCCTGAGGAATTCTCCACGAAACGGCGCTGGGATTTCCACTTTTAGTTCGCCGGGTCTGGGAATGATCAAAAACTCGACGTGGCTTGCCAGATCATTGGCCTCGCGCCATTTCGGCAACTGCGCGACGTGGTCTGCGCCGATCAAGTAAAACAATTTTGCTTTTGGAAAACGGCGGGCGTAATCGCGCACGGTTTCGATCGTGTAAGAAATTCCGCCGCGATTGATTTCCTGTTCATCGACTTCCGCTCGCGAATTTCCCGCCAAAGCCAGGCGCAACATCTTGGTGCGTTCCGCTGCTGGCGTCGGTTTTGCGTCCGGTTTGAACGGAGATTGCGCTGCCGGAATGAAAAAAATCCGGCCGAGTGTCAACTCTTCGCGCGCCGCTTGCGCCACTAATAAATGGCCAAGGTGAACCGGGTCAAATGAACCGCCGTATAAACCAATTCGTTCCATGTGTTTGATATTCTCAGCAACAACGATTCACGCTGCCGCTGTTGAACCGTCGTTCCGTTTCTTGCAGATAAGTTTTTTCAAGCGACGTCTTCGCCAAATCAGAATCTGTGGAATCCAAACCCATTTCCGGTTGGTGTTCCGCGCAGCAGGCGGCGTGGTTGGCGATGCGGGACCGTTCGACAGCGGCTTCGCCGGAAAGCTCCTTGGCCAGCGCAAACGCGAGCGCGAGAGTTGAAAAAACATGAGTCGGCTTCGATTCGACGATGGCATAATCCGGCAACCAGACTGGATCGGATTCGCGCAAAACCGCCAATCGTTTTCGTGCCATTAGAAGAGTCCATTCGCGCAAACTCAGCACCACAATCAAAACCACCATCGAAAGGAAAGCTCCCGTGACAACCGCGTCCAGCAGAAGGTTGAAGCGCAATACACGATTGTTGCGCACCGCTTTTTGTGCAGCGACGAGGATTGAGGAATCCGCCAGCGGCTTCGCGGCATCCACCGCGTCTTGAAGTTTCGACAGTTTCAAATCCAAATCTTTTGCAGCAGCGAGAAAACCGATTCGTTCGTCACCGCTAAAAATTTTCTGCACTCCCGCCGTCCCCGTCACGGCCAGCAGCCACACCAGTGGAACCAGCGTAATCAACGCAAACGCCGGTCGCCCAACTTTAAACTTTGAACCTTGAACTTTAAGCTCACCCCCAAGCTGCATTTTTAAAATGACGGTTGTGGCAAGGCAAAGAGCAATCGCGGCGAGCAGTTGATTGGCTATTCCAAACAGAGGCCACAACGAATTAATTCCGCCGAGCGGATCTTTGACGCCTTGAATCAAAAAATATCCCCACGCGCTTACCATCAGCACGCTGGCCAGCCACGTTGCCGCTGCATTTTTTGTTTCGCCCAACGGTTTCCAAACGTGGCCGAGCAAATCCTGAAGCAAATATCTTCCTACACGCGTGCCGGCATCAAGCGTGGTCAGGATAAACAACGCCTCGAACATGATCGCAAAGTGATACCAAAGATCGAGGCCGCGGCCGTTGACAACCTTGGAAAATATATGAGCCATGCCGACCGCGAGAGTCGATGCGCCGCCGGTTCGTCCAAACAAAGTTTTTTCGCCAAGCTCATTGGCAAGGTTGTCCATTTGTTGAGTTGTGACGGGGAAACCGAGCGCAGAAACTTTCGCGACCGTTTCCGCCGGTTCACCTTTGACGTTGATGCTGAAATAAACGCCGGGGTCGAGCGTGCAGGCCGCAATCAAGGCCATGATCGCCACGAGCGATTCCAAACACATCGCGCCGTAACCAATCGTTCGCGCATAACTTTCGCGCGTGATAATTTTCGGAGTCGTCCCGCTGGCGATCAGCGTGTGGAAACCGGAAATCGCGCCGCACGCAATCGTGATGAAACAAAATGGAAATAGTTTTCCGGCAACCACCAGACCGGAGCCGTCGATGAATTTGCTCACGGCAGGCATTTCCAAATCCGGACGAACCAGAAATATTCCCATCGCCAGTGCGAAAATGGTTCCGAGCTTCATAAACGTGCTCAGATAATCGCGCGGTGCCAGCAAGAGCCAGACGGGAAGCACGCTCGCGGCCAGTCCGTAAAGGATGATCGACCAGGCCAATGGCAACGCGCCAATCGTGAACAATTTCGCAAGACCCGGAACCTCGTGGAAAAATTTTCCGCCCCACACCGCCAGCAACAGCAGAACCACTCCAATCGCCGAAGCTTCCATGACTTTTCCGATGCGCCAGTAGCGAAGATAACCGCCCATAAACATCGCGATGGGAATGGTTGCCGCCACCGTGAAAATTCCCCAGGGACTTTCCGCGAGCGCCTTGACCACGACCAGCGCCAGCACTGCGAGCAGGATGATCATGATCGCGAGAATGGCAAACATCGCGACGTAGCCGGCGGGATTGTTCAACTCTTCTTTGACCATTTGCCCGAGCGATTTTCCATTGCGTCGCATCGAACAAAACAGAATGACAAAATCCTGCACCGCGCCGCCGAGCACCACGCCGATCAAAATCCAAAGTGTGCTTGGCAAATAGCCAAATTGCGCGGCGAGCACCGGGCCGACCAGCGGGCCGGGACCGGAAATCGCGGCGAAGTGATGGCCGAACACGATCCATTTATTCGTCTTAACAAAATCCTTGCCGTCATCTTGAACTTCACAGGGAGTGGCGCGGCGATCGTTGAGGACGAGGACGCGGGTCGCGATCCATTTAGAATAAAAGCGGTAGCCCATGGCGTAGGTGCAAAGCGCCGCCGTTAGAATGAAAATGGAGTTGAGTTGTTCGCCGCGTTTGAATGCCAGCACGGCGTAAGCCCACGCACCGAGTCCCGCGATCAGGAGCCAGATGGTTGGAAAAAAGATTTTCTTCATTGGGCGCGAGCTATCATACGAATGAAGTTTATGGATTCAACTCCTAACCAGCCAGATGGTTTCTTTGATGCATCAAAATTCTCCAAGAACGAAGGTTGGCGGCTTTGGTCCCGGAGGGACAGATGACAATAGCCCGGCGTTTTCAACGCCGGGAACGATGGGCGTTCGCAAGTTCCGAAGGAACGACTGAAACGGCAATTGTCAGCCGTCCCTGCGGGACTTGGTTCCTTTTTAAATTGCCACCCACGATTGAAATCGTGGGCTATTGTCGGCTGTCCCTTTGGGACAATAAAACTGTCTCTCTTGGGCAGATCGCGGCGGTGTGCAAAGCATCAGCCGCACGTGTGATAACGATTGAACAAACGTTGACTCAGGGAAATTGCGCTGTGCTGCGCCTGGTCTGCGACACGGCCGCGTCCCGGGATTACCCCGCGCTCTTTGCATTGTGTTCGGTGCTTTTTTTCCTTCGCTCAAAACCGGCTCTCGGTAAACATCGCCGCATGAGTTCTATTTTTTCCAAAGGTAAAGTGTTGGTTGGCGTGGTTCATCTCGCACCTCTTCCTGGTTCGCCGCGAAATCGAGAATCGATTAGCCACATCATTCGCGGAGCCGTTGCCGACGCGCGGGCTTACGAGCAGGGCGGGGCGGATGCGATCTTTATTGAGAATTTCGGCGATGTTCCTTTCACGAAAAACTCTGTCGCGCCGGAAACAATCGCCAGCATGGCCGTGGTCGGTCGCGCGATTCGTGACGCGGTGAAAATCCCGATTGGTTTCAATGTCTTGCGCAACGACGGCCACGCGGCGCTCGCTTTGGTTGCGTCGTGTGGAGGAAGCTTTGTGCGCATCAACGTCCATACTGGCGCGATGCTGACTGACCAGGGGTTAATCGAAGGCAACGCTTATGAAACGTTGCGTCTTAAGAAAAATCTTTGTCCCGAGGCGCAAATTTTTGCCGATGTTCACGTTAAGCACGCCGTGCCGCTCGGCAATTGGACAATCGAAGATTCCGCGCGCGACACAATCGAGCGCGGGTTGGCGGATGCGCTCATTGTTTCTGGAACGGGCACCGGCATGGCAACGGATGTGGAAGATGTGCGGCGTGTTCGGAATGCGTGTCCCGGCACGAAAATTTTAATCGGCAGCGGCGTCACCGTTGAAAATGTTAAAACGCTTCTGCCGTTGATCAATGGCGTGATCGTGGGCAGTTCGCTCAAACGCAATGGCCGTTTGGAAAATCCGGTGGATGCCAGGCGAGTGGCTGCTTTGAAACGCGCGATGAAATGATTTCCAAAACCGTTTTGCTGGAGACAAACATTGCTCCGCCGCCAGCGCTTTGTTACACCAATGCGACCCATGAAAAATCCGAGTTCTGAGAAGGTGGACATCCACAGTGAGAGTTTTTTGCACACGTTGATGCGTCGGCAGCTCAAACTTTCCGTCACGTGCGCCGTGACTTTCATGATCGTGTTGCTCGGTTTGCCGCTGGCGAATTATTTCCTGCCTGAGCTGATGGCCAAACGCATCTTCGGTTTCACGCTGACGTGGTTCATTCTCGGCATCGCCTTTTTTCCGTTTGTCTGGGTTATTTCCTACGTTTTCATCAAGCGTTCGATTGCGCTGGAGGATGCGGAAGTCAGCGAAGTCGAAAAGCTCCAAGCACCAACGTCCAACATCCAGAGAAGCCCCAATGACCCAAGCTCCAAGGACGCGACGACTTTGCTTTTGCTGTTTGGAATTTGGAATTTCTCTGGAGCTTGGACGTTGGTGCTTGGAGCTTAAAAATCATGAACATCGACCCCTGGATTCTCAGCTTTAGCGCCATCACCGTTGCCGCCACGATCTTCATGGGCTTCTGGTCCGCGCGACGATCAAAAACCGCTTCCGACTTTTTCGTCGCGGGCCGCAGCGTGAGCGTCGGTTGGAATGCGTCGGCGATTTCTGGCGAATACTTGAGCGCCGCGTCGTTCATGGGCGTGGCGGGAATGGTGATGAGTTCCGGTTACGACGCACTTTGGTATCCGGTTTGTTATGCGTGCGGTTATTTATTTTTGCTGCTGTTCATTGCGGGGCCGCTGCGACGCTTCGGCGCTTACACGATTCCTGATTTCGCCGAGGGCCGCTACGATTCGCCGATCTTCCGCAAGATCGCCGTCATCTTCGTGATGTTCATCGGATTTTTCTACACGATGCCGCAGATGAAAGGGGCCGGGACGACGCTCGCCTACATTTTTCCGGGCTTGCCGTATTGGGTGGGCGTGGCGCTGGTCGGCGCGGTCATTACACTCAACGTCGCGCTCGGCGGCATGAAAGGCATCACGCTGGTGCAAGCCTTTCAATACTGGATCAAACTCTTCGCCATCTGCGTGCCGATTTTCGTGCTGATGAGTGTGTATGGGCATTATGGGAAACAACTCGTTGAAAATTTGCCGACGAAATCCATTAATTCTAAAGCAATAGAGGATTATTTCATCGCAATACCATCTATTAAAATGGAATTTGGCGGACGCGAGCCCGTTTCTAATCTTATCAATTCAACGCTGGAAGTATTTAATTCCAAAACAACTTTTCCGTTGGGGCAATTACCTTTTGACGAAGCAATGCAGCGATATGGAATTTGGGATGGAAATGCAAAGCGGATAATTTATCCCTCATCATTTACGAATCTTGTTGTGTCTTTTGGCGGGCCAGAAATGAAAAATCGAGGTCAACACCTCGAAGCATTGCAGCGAGTTCTCCTGAAAAACAACATTAGGATGGTTCGTAGTGCGGAAAACATTTACGCCGTTCCGCTGAGTGATTTTCCAAAAGAGTTCTCCGGATTACGCAAACCGCTCCCCGAAAAAGCTCCCGCCGATGCCAAATGGATTTCTCCTTTCGGCCCGTTGACCACCAAAGCCGCGGCGAAAGCAGGCTTGAAAGCCGAAGAACAAAAACCATTTTCGCTGCTTTACACTTACTCGCTCATCATCGCGCTGGTCTGCGGCACGGCGGGTTTGCCGCACATTCTCGTTCGCTTTTACACGAACCCCGACGGCGTCGCCGCCAAGCGCACGACGATGTGGGTGATGATTCTCATCGGCGTGTTTTACGTTTTCCCGCCGGTGTTCGGCGTGATGGGACGAAATCTTTTGCCGGAACTTTATCTCGGCGCAGGCTCGAAGGGGACGGACAAGGTGGTTCTGGAGTTGCCGCGGATTCTGAATGAGCGGGGAGCGCACGCCTCTGGCGTGCCGTCCGACGCGTCTCGCGGAGGACTTCGTTCGACTAACTTAAAATCAGATGAACAAGAATCCGGCGCGACGCCGGATTCAACACGCGAGACGCGTGTGCTCCCCAACAAAAAAGGAATTCCGTGGGGTTCGATTCTCAGCGGCATCACTTGCGCGGGAGCGTTCGCGGCGTTCATGAGCACGTTCAGCGGTTTGCTCGTTTCCATGACCGGCGCGCTGGCCCACGATGTTTACGGAAGAATTCTGCGCCCGAAATCGACGCCGGAACAGCGCATGAGAATGTTCAAATTCGGCGCGGTGCTCATCGGCGCGGTGGCGATTCTGCTCGGCATGCAAGTCGAACAATTGGAAATTAATTTCATGGTCGGTCAGGCGTTCGCCATCGCGGCGGCGAGTTATTTTCCGCTGCTGTTCATGAGCGTCTGGTGGCGCGGCATGACGCAGAAAGGCGCGGCGACAGGAATGTTGACCGGCGGTTTGCTGGCGTTGGCGGGAATCACGTTGACGAGCGTGAGCGACATCGCGTTGAAGAACAGTGTGACGAAAGGAATTCCGAATTCGATGCAAGCGCTGGAGACTTTCTGGATCGCACATCCGGCCATTCGGATCATGTGCGAACAACCCGCGATCTGGGCCGTGCCGTTGGCGATCACGTTGATGATCGTTGTTTCCAAACTGACGCGAAAAGATATTCCCTCCGATGTGCGAATGAAAATGCTCGTGTTGCACGCGCCCGAAAAACTCGGACTCAAGCAGGAATATATTCAGGAGCACCAGTCAGGACACTAAGTTTTAACCATGCGATTGGATTCAAGGCGAAGGCGCTGAGGGTGGGTGGGGAAAACAACGCGCAAACTCGATCCAGTGGTTTACGGCGCTCTGACCCGATAGAATCGTGTGGCTGATGCTGAGAGCAAATTGGTAATTACTTTTGCGCTGCCGTCGCCTAAAACACTTTGCAAGATGAGCCAGTTTATATCGTTCAAAGAATCCTTGTATTCGACCGTATAGTTTTGGCCGGAAGCGGTGAGGAATGAAAAGTTAATGTTCGTTCCATTGCGCAGGACGTTGACGATGGTTGGAGGCGAAATGCAGCAAGCGAATCCGTCGCTTACGGAAATGGTATCCAGATACCAACCGGTGCCGTTGTTGCTGTTATCCGTGCCGCAATACCAACGCAGTTGAACCGATTTACCTGCGGCGGCGACGGGTAGTTTTGCCGTGGTGGTCACGAAACCGCCGGAATTTCCCGTCCACGCTGATCTGCTCCCGAGAGGATTTCCGGAACCGCTCAGAAGGTTCGTGACGTAACCTTTGGTCGTGAAAGAACCGCCCGCAGTAATGAAGTCCGAAAAAGCGCCAGCGTTCGTGGAAATTTCCAGAACGCCTCCATCGTAGAATAATTCAAAATCGTATTTATGCACAAAACTAAGCTGTGCATTCGTGGTGGTGATCGAAAACGCCGGTGAAGTTAAACGATTGCTGCTGACGATACCGGGAGCCGCAGAGAAAGCCGCGTTCGGGAGAGTATCACGAAAAGTGGTGGACGTATTCCAAGCAGCGACGCCACTCGCAATCACCGTCCAACCGGCCGGCAACGTTGGCGAAACGACGCCATCAAAATTTTGGGAGAAAGCGATCTGCGCTTTGCCGAGTTGAAAAGTATTTGTGATGGTGCCGAGATTATTTATTCCATCCAGCAACGAAAAAACGGCGTTGTTGGTCCCCCCGCAGCCACCAAGCGCAGTGAAGCTAAATGACCTTGCGACCGATGAACCGCCTGCAATCAGTCCGCCATAGTTTTGCGCACCGCTGGGTGAAATAATCCCGGTGCTCGTTTGAAGAGTCGCGGTCAGGTTGGTGACGTTCAGTCCTCCAACATTTTTCAAAGCGAAGCTCACCGTTGCCGTTTCACCCGGATCGATGACGCCATTGGTTGGCGCGCAGTTTTCCGAAACCAAGGTCGCGGATTCGATGATCACATTTGGCCCGGCATCAATCCGTGCCCACCAGGTTCCCCAACGGCTGTTCCCTTCAATGTCTGGATTCCCGACAGAGGCTGCCGCGTATTCCTGAATCGTCCAGAAGGTGAGGTCGTTCACCGGATCGACGACCGTGCTGCTGTAATCGCCCCAACGATTATCCGGCCCGCCAAAAGTTTTATAGTAAGCGCTTTCGCCGGATTTAAAAACGGTGTCGTCGCGCAGCGTGTTGGTCGCGTCGAATGAAAAACGGAACGAATAATTTCCGCTCGCATATTGGTTGGTGGCGAACCGCGAGTAGCCGATCAGCGCGTCGCTATTTTTATTCACCGCGATGGTTGGATAGCCGTAATTCGTTTTGCCGGTGGCATCTTCGAGCCGACCAAATTGTTTCACGACTCCGTTCGTCGCGATTTCCCACCATTGCACGGCGGCTCGCGTCGGCGTGGCGGCGGGCAAGAATACAGTGTGCGTCGTCCAAAGACTTCCGTTGCGATAAACCACATTTTGAATGCGCGAATCGCCGCCATCAATTTTATTGAGGGAACCGAGTTGCGGCATGAAATCACCGGTTCCACCAAAATCCCAATTACTGGCCGAGGTAGGAAAAAAGGTTCCTTTGGTCAAAACCTCTGCCCCGATCGAGCCGGTAATTGTGCTCAGTCGCAATTGGCCGATGCTATTATCGAAATCTTCGAGCAGATAGACTCGGTTCAGGTTCGTGTCGTAAGTGATGGCAGGAACCATGGTGAAGCCGTTACCCGTCGTATCTTTCAACAAAGTGAAGGTAGCCGTTCCCGCATAGAGATTTGTTTTGTTCAATACATAAATATTGACCTGACTGCCCGCTGCGCCGCTGACCAGAAACATGTTGAATGAGGCTACAATCCAATCTTTGTTGAAACCGAGGCTTGGATAATCCGCCCAATAAGCCCCGGTCGCATCGGCCGTGATTTTATACAAAAACCATGCGCCCGTCGGATCGCTGGTTTGGGACACGCCGACCAACGCTGCTGAACTGGTCAATCTGCCGTTTGCGCCTGCGGTGAACATCCACCGATTATGATAAGGATCATAAAGAGCCTTGGGATCGAAGGGATCCGCATTGCCAACCGAAGCCCAAAAATTGCTGAACGAAACCGTGCTGATCACGCCGCCCGTGCGATTTTGAATTCGAACTTCGCCGTTTAAAGTGGTCATCACGTGATTCGGCCCCACCGCGCCGTGCGTGTCCGGCGGAATATTGAGATCGTCATCCGACAGACCTAAAAAACTGGAAGATGGAGATGGCCCCGGAGCAAGCGGCCCTCCTTTTCCGGCCGATCCTTCGACTGTTGAATCAGCGTTGGATTTTTTCTTTGAATTCGGAAATTTAGGACGTGGAACCACGCGCGGTTCGCGGAGATCGTTTTCTTTTTTTGCGAGATCTGAGAAAATAATCGAGGATTGCGTCGTTGCCGTTCCCTGAGTTCCTTGAATAATTTCGGGCTGGTTTGATGCAAACAGAGGATCAAATCGAAGCGGAGAAACACAAGCCACCAGCAGAACGATCCGAATGCCGGATAAGAATTTAAATTTTGTCATCGAGAAAAATTTTCACAAGCTTTCATCTATTAGTGCATTTCTGAATCAAGAGCAAACCAACAGACCATTTTTGCGGCGGGAGGCGGTGTTGCAAAGAGCAGTTTCAGAACTATTGACAGCAGCGGCGCTACCTGTTTCCGTTTTCCCATGAATTGGGCTGTGAGACCACTCCGTTCCCGCATTCAGCAATTTTAAAAATTGCTGTCTTCCGTTTGTGTTGATGAATTGATATTCGATGAAACCTTCTTTCAAAACTGTTCCAGGTTCAATCACGGTGCCCCAGGGCTTCCTCGCCTCCGGGATTTTTTGCGACATCAAAAAACTCGGCACCGGCAAAGGTTCCAACAAAGGCAAGAAACGCGATCTCGCGCTCATCGTTTCCAAAGTTCCAGCGACGGTCGCCGGCATGTTCACCACGAACCAGATTTGCGCCGCGCCGGTGAAGGTGTGCGTTCAGCGTGTCAAAGCAGGAGTAGCTCAGGCGGTCGTGGTCAATTCGGGCAACGCCAACGCTTGCACTGGAAAACAGGGGATGCAGGACGCGATTGAAATGGCACGCCTTGTCGCAAAGGAACTCGGCCTTTCAGAAAAAAGTGTGCTCGTCGGTTCGACGGGACGCATCGGCGTCAACATGCCGATGGAAAATGTGAAGCGCGGTATTCAGGACGCAGCGTGGCGATTGAACAGTTCCACTGAAAACGCCAATCACGTCGCCGAAGCCATCATGACGAGCGACACCAAGCCGAAGCAAATCGCGGTGGAATTCAAGCTCGGCGACAAGCGCGTGACGATTGGCGGCATTTGCAAAGGCGCAGGGATGATTCAGCCCGGCATGAGCGCAACCGGCGCGCGCCCTGCGGCGATTCCTTTACACGCAACGATGCTTTGCTTCATCACCACTGATGCCGCGATTGAGAAAAGTGCGTTGCAAACCGCACTGCACGAAGCCGTCGCGCATAGTTTCAATCGCATCACCGTCGATGGCGATATGAGCACCAACGACACCGTTTTAGTTTTGGCAAATGGCCTCTCTGAAAACCCGCGCTTGGTGGGGCGAGCGTCCCCGCGAGCCGGCTCGTCAGGAGCCTCGCCCCACCGCGATTTAGAAACTTTCCAAGCCGCCTTAAATCACGTCTGCCTAGAACTCGCCAAAATGATTGTGCGAGATGGCGAAGGTGTTTCCACATTTGTGACGGTTCGCGTAAGCGGAGCAAAAAATTATGCCGACGCCGATGCCGCAGCCCGCGCGGTCGCCAACAGCGCATTGGTGAAAACCAGTTGGCACGGCGGTGATCCGAACTGGGGCCGCATCATTGATGCAATCGGTTACAGCGCCGCACGCGTTGTCGAAGAAAAAGTCGATATCGGTTACAGCGCGCCGGGTTCCAAAAAAATTGTTTGGAGTTTGAAACGCGGCCAGCCGACGAAAACCAGCTTCAAAGAACTTTGCGCCGCCGTCGCGCCGAAGGAATTTGATTTGCATATCCATCTGAATCTCGGAAAAGCTGCCGCGTTGATGTATGCCGCCGATTTGACCGAGGAATACGTTGAGTTCAACAAAGGCGACGTAACTGATCCGACGACACTTGGAGGTTGAGATGAATGACAAAAAAACAAATCATAATTTCGACGAGCCGCTCATCTGGATTTACGACCCTCGCGATCCGGCCGCAACCGACTCTCAATTAGCGCAAGATCCACTGGCTGATTTTGACCGCAAAATGATGGTGGTGGACAAAAAGGAACTGGACTCCTTGATGAACAGCGGAGTTAACGTCGAGTTTGTCTGAGTCAAAAATTTGTTTTTTTGTGATGCTCAAGAACCAAACGCAGTAAAATGAAAATCACAAACTTATGATTCTTGATGAAAGCCAAAGTTACAGACGCATTCCAATTGCGGATAAAAAAGGACTAACTGCATTAGTTGTAGAATTGTGCGAGGATCATTTTCACCGATTCCCAGACGACCAGTTCGCATTGATTTGGTATGCAATGGCAAAGATTCAACTTGCCCAATATGCCCAGGCAGAAAACGCTCTTCGCCGTGCAATATCTTTGAGCAAAGGGAATGGAAGAGCAATCCGGTTGGCTTCCGTTCAAATGGGACACTTGTTCGATTCGAAGGGCGATCTGAAAAAGGCTTCATTTTGGTATCGGCGTGGATTACGAGCCGACCCCAAATGTGGTGGCGTTTATATTTATTTAGGGCACATCGCCTTTAAGGGTGGTCTGCTCGACAAAGCCGCACTGTTTTATCAAAAGGCAATTGATCGCTCCGCAGAATGTATTGATGAAGCGTATTTCAACCTCGGAGGCGTCTTCGTGGCACAAAGCCGTTATCAGGAAGCGATCGATTGTTATCGCAAAGCAATCGAGATTGATCCGAAATATGGCCCTGCTAAGAAGGGAATGAAAGATGCCTTACTTGCTCTCTCATTGAAAAAATCTTAATCGACATGCACGACCTCATCTCCAAAGCCGCAACGTTGCTCGAAGCGTTGCTTTACATCCAGAAATTCAGTGGCGAAATATTTGTCGTGAAATACGGGCCGCTTCGGACGCTTGACTCCCATTGGCGATGGATAGAAATTTCTTCCGTATGAGCCAAACATTGACTCCCTATTACAAGCGCATCGTCCAGCGACAGATCGCCACGGGACAGTTCGCCAACGAAGGTGAAGTGATCCGCCATTCGTTGCGGCTGGCCGATGCGCTCGAACGCAACGCCGGACCTCGCGGGTGTTCGGTGAATGGGCGCGAAGATTTGGAAGAGCTGTTGCTGGAAGGATTGGACAGCGGCGAGAGCGTGCGGATGACGGATGAACGTAAGAAACGCATTTATCATCAGGCACTGAAAGTGAAATGAGCGGCTATCGCACCAAGCCGAAAGCCGACCATGACCTGGTGGAAGGCGCACGCTGGATTTTTGCGGACAATCCGAAAGCAGCACGGTGTTTTTTGGACGCAACCTTCAAAGCGTTTGACCGATTGGCGAAATTTCCTGAATCCGGCCCGATGGCGCGATTGAAACATCGCCGTCTCGCCGGCGTTCGCTTCAGCGTCCTGCCACCACCTTTCAATCGTTGGTTGGTTTTTTATCGCGGATTGGAAAAAGAGATTGAAATTCTGCGTGTCATCTACGGCGCACAAAACTGGCGCGCAAACCCGGCTTCGTTTTTCATTTAACTCATGCAAGACCTCATCTCCAAAGCCGCGACGTTGCTTGAAGCGTTGCCTTACATTCAGAAATTCAGCGGCGAAACGTTCGTCGTGAAATACGGCGGAAGTTTTATGGATTCCCCGGACGCGGCGATTCGCAATGGCGTGGCGCGCGACATTGTTTTTCTTGAAGCAGTCGAAATTAATCCGGTGGTCGTTCACGGCGGCGGCAAAGCAATCACTCGCGCGATGGAAGCGGCGGGATTGAAAGCCAGTTTCATTCAAGGCCAGCGCGTGACCGATGAGGCGACGGTGAAGATTGTGGACGACGTTCTTTCTTCTGAAATCAATCCAGAGATTGTCGCGACGATCAATTCCCTCGGCGGCGCGGCCAAAGGTTTCTCTGGAACAGAAATTTTCAAATGTCAAAAAACTTTTCTCAAAGATTCGCAGGGACAACCACTCGACATCGGTTACGTCGGTGAAGTTTTTAAAGTGAACACTGCGCCGCTGCTTGCCTGTATCAAGCAGGGTATCACACCGGTCATCAGTCCAACCGCACTCGGTGAAGACGGGAAAATTTACAACTGCAATGCGGATGTTGCGGCGGCGCAGGTCGCGATCGCGCTGAAGGCGAAACGACTTGTTTTCATGAGCGACGTTCCAGGTTTGATGCGTGATCCGAAAGATCCGTCCACCGTGATTTCGCACCTGCAAATTTCCGAAGTGGACGGATTGAAAAAAACCGGTGTGATCGACAAAGGAATGATTCCAAAGGTGGATAGCGCCGTTGTCGCGATTACGGCTGGCGTGGAAAAAGTTTCTTTTGTGGATGGCCGGGTTCAACATTCCGTGCTGCTGGAAATTTTCACTGATGCAGGAATCGGCACTGAAATTGTAATTTAAAATGAAAGACATTGTTCCTCCACCACCTGCAATCGTTCGCAACGACGTTGCTGCGATCAAAGGTCTGTTCGACAGAAATGTTGTTCCCAGCTACGCGCGTTTTGAACTCGTGCTGAGTCACGGAAACGGAAGCTATGTCTGGGATATTGTTGGGAAACGCTATCTTGATTTTGGCGGCGGCATCGCCGTTTCCTCGCTGGGTCACGCGCATCCAGCAATGACCGAGGCCCTGATCGAGCAGTCCAAAAAATTGGTTCACACTTCCAATCTTTATTTCAACGAACCGCAAGGACACCTTGCCGAAAAGCTCGTCAATGCCATCGGGCCTGGGAAAATATTTTTTTCCAACAGCGGCGCCGAAGCCAACGAAGGTTTATTCAAGCTCGCGCGGAAATTCGGTCATGACGAAGGACGTTTTGAAATCCTCACCGCGCAAAATTCTTTTCACGGCCGCACGCTCGCCGGAATTTCCGCCACGGGTCAGGACAAAGTCAAAAAGGGTTTTGAGCCGATGATGACCGGCTTCCGTCACGTGCCCTACAATGACGTGGAGGCGATGCGCAACGCTATTTCTCCCGCGACCGTCGCCATCATGATCGAAGGCGTCCAGGGCGAAGGCGGAATCACGGCGGCGTCGCCCGAGTATCTGCTTGGCTTGCGCAAACTGTGTGACGAAAAGAAGCTGCTGTTGCTGATGGACAGTGTGCAGTGCGGACATTTTCGAACGGGCCGCAATCAAAGCTACCAACGCATTTTGGAAAACATTCCAGGAGCGGAAACATTTTTGCCGGACGGAATTGCGATGGCGAAATCACTCGGTGGCGGATTTCCCATCGGCGCATTTTGGGTGCGCCAGCCGTTCGCGGATTTTTTGAGCGCGGGTTCGCATGGTTCCACGTACGGCGGCAGTCCGCTGGCGTGTGCCGTGGCACTGAAGGTTTTTGAAGTGATCGAGCGCGAAAAGATCGCAGACAATGCTCGGAGCGTGGGAGATTTCCTGAAAAACGAATTGCTCCGACTCGCCCGGGAATTTCCGCAAGTCATTAAAACAGCGCGCGGTTTCGGGATGTTGATCGGTCTCGAGCTCGCTGAAAGAATTCCTGCATTTGCTTCCAGTGAAAAATCACACGCGATGCAATTTGTCGTCCGTTTGCACGAGGCGGGCATGCTCGCGATTCCTTCCGGCACGCAGGTGATTCGTTTCCTGCCACCGCTGAATTTGCGCCGCGAAGAGGCGGAGCACGGAATTGTAATCATCGAATCGACGCTGAAGAAGCTGCTCCAGTAAATTATGAAACATCTCTTGAGCATGGAAAATTTGGGGCGCGCTGACATGGAGCAAATTTTGTCGGCAACAACGCTGGTCAAACAAAAGCGCGGCAGGGAAACAGAGCAGCCGCTGCGCGGAAAGACCTGGGGTTTGATTTTTTCCAAATCTTCCACGCGAACGCGGGTTTCGTTTGAGGTGGGAGTTCGAGAACTGGGTGGTAACGCGCTGTTCCTGAATGCGAATGACATTCAACTCGGACGCGGTGAACCGATCAAAGACACCGCGCGCGTGCTGGGGCGGATGATTCACGGCGCAATTATTCGGACCTTTGCGCAGAGCGATGTTGAAGAGTTTGCCGCGTTTTCAAATATCCCGACGATCAACGCGTTGACCGACGACGAACATCCCTGCCAGGTGTTGGCCGATATTTTTACCTTCCAGGAGAAGCGTGGGCCGATCGCGGGGAAAGTGGTGACGTTCATCGGCGACGGCGCGTGCAACATGCCGGTCTCGTGGATTTTCGCGGCAGCGAAACTTGGTTTTGAATTGCGCATTGCCGCCCCGAAAAATTTCCAACCAGCTCCTGAAATTCTGAAACGTGCGGGCGGAAAAATTATTGTCACAGAAGATCTAAAAGCTGCGGCAGAAAACGCCGATGTTCTCTACACCGACGTCTGGATTTCCATGGGTAAAGAAGCGGAATCGGCGGAGCGCATTCGACAGTTGGCTGGTTATCAAATCAACCAGTCGCTGCTGAAACTCGCCAAGCGCGATGCGTTGGTGATGCATTGCCTGCCAGCGTATCGTGGTAAAGAAATCGACGAAGAAACATTCGAAGCCCATGCGCAAACTATTTTTGACGAAGCGGAGAATCGCTTGCACGTGCAAAAGACGATTCTGAGTTGGATCGTCGGATAGCGCTGGCCGGAGCCAGGTGCTACACAGATGCGTGGAGTCGCAGGTATTTCACCGCTACTTTTAAATCATTCGGCCAGGGAGCTTCAATCGTGATCTCATTTCCTGTCACCGGATGGGGCAACACCAATTTTTCCGCGTGTAACGCAAGCGTTGAGATGAGAGGGCGTTCTACTTTTTTCGGCTTCAAATGAAAATCTTTTTTCAGTGATGAGAGCAGTAACTGCGGACCGCCGTAGGTGCTGTCGCCAAGGACGGATAAGCCAAGATGTTGCAGATGAACGCGAATTTGATGCGTCCGTCCCGTGAGCGGACGGCATTGCAAAAGTGAATAGCCTTTGAATCGTTCGCGCACGGTGAATTCGGTGCGAGAACGTTTTCCGCTTCTTTCGTCGATGCGCATCACACCAGTTTTCAATGGATGCGGTGCAATCTTGGCGTTCACTTCAAATGTATCCTGATGCATCGATCCGCGAACGAGGGCGGCGTAGGTTTTTAGCGGTTTCTCCGAGCCAAATAGATTGGCCAGGGCGACCAAGTCGGGTTTTGTTTTCGCAAGGAGAATGATGCCGGTCATTTCGAAATCGAGCCGGTGCGCGTTCATCAAATAAGTAAGTCCAATGCGTTTTTTGGCCCACGGCGCTCCGCGTTCGAGGTCGTGGTGGAGCAGTTTCATCAGGTTGGTCCGGTCGGGATCATAGCGATCGGGCGAAGTGAGCAGTCGTGCTGGTTTGCTCAGGGCAAGCAAGTGCTCGTCCTCGAATAAAATCGGAACCTCCCAGAATTCGCGGGTAGCCGGCGAAGATAGTTTAATGACGTCGCTCACAATATTCTGTGAACGTGCGCCAGGCCCCTAAGATTTACCACCGGAAGTTTTCGATGGAATGACCAATTTCATTTCTTCCGGCAACTTTTGAAACCATTCGCTGAAAGCTGCGGACATGCGCTGCTCGCGCTGGCGCGCAAGAAAGTCGGGCATTTCTATTTTCAATTTGGTTTCGTCCACGGGAAGTTTTGCTTTAAAATGCATTACTAATCCGCCTTCAGTCGTTGGGATGAACGGACTCGTTTTTCCGGGAGCTAAACTGGACGCGACATTTTGCAACGTTTCGAGGCTGCGTCCGTCGCCGAGTTCAGGAAGACTGCGGGTGCTGAGTGAAAATGTCGGAATGGTGGACAGTTGCAACTGGCTCTGTCCGGCGAGTTCCGCAAATGATTTGCCGGACGCCGCGCTATTGGTGAGCGTGCTGCCAAAACTTTGTCCGGCCTGACGCGCGAGCTTTAGTGATTCATCGGCTTTGAAATCGGCGGTGACCTGATCGCGAACTTTTTCAAATGTCTGATTTTCGCTTGGAAAACGTTGATTGAAACCGATCGCATAAACGGCGTCTTCCGCGAGAACAGGGGAGGATGGATAAAGAAGTTCGCGCGCTTTATCTTCGACATCGTCATTTCTCAAACGAAACGCCGTTTGCACAAATGCCGGAGAAACTTTCAATTCGCTCGCGCCATTCATTTGATTAAATGGTGCGGTCGTTTTCATTGTCAGACCTTTGGCTTTTGCAACTTTCTCGAGATCATCGGGCTTGAACGGGTTTTTCTCATCGTGACCTTGGAACAATTCGGCCAGGAATTCGGTCGCTTGTTTTCGCGCTAGAATTCCAGAAATGGCGTGTCGTTCATCGTCTTTAATTTTGGCTTTCGCAGCTTCAAGCGAGAGCGGTTTTCCAGTCGCATCTTTAAATTGGTTGGTGCCGCCCCGATCGAAGTAAGCGGCTTCAAGTCGCTGGGAAAGGTTCGTGATTTTGCCCAGTTCCTTGTCCGCTTCCGCGAGGAAATTCGTCAGTTCCCATTTCACGTAGTTGACCTGCACTCGTTCGGGTAAACGATATTCCGCCATGTTGTTGGTGTAGAATTGTCCCAGTGCTGCGGGGGTGAGCGAAACTTTGCTCACGTAGTTCGTCGCTGAAAAGAAAACCGCCTCCGTGGACAACGGCTCGTTGAGACGGCGATAAAACGATTCCGCTTCCTGCGGCGTAATCATTTTTCCGCCAAGCCCATAAACGGAAATGAGATGCTGCTGGCCGACTTGATGGCTTGCAAAACGAGAGAAATCTTCCGCCGTCAAACCATGCGGACTCAACTCTGTTTTGACGAACGCCTGGTATCGCTCCATCGGAAAAACTTGCTCGGTGCCGCCGCGAAAAATTTCGCCAATCCACTTGGCCGCCGCTTCGGTGGTGGGTTGCACATTGATTTCCTTCAATTTTTCGATGAGGAGAAGGCGATTGTAAGATTCGCGCTCAAGATCGAAGCCGGTTTTCGCAGAATCTTCGGGCGTCAGCCATTTCCCGAAACGCAGGAAATAGAAAATCTGGATTTCACCCTGGGCATCACGGAATTGATCCCGCGTGATGGGCCGACCTTTGATCGAGCCAAAGTTATAGCTGTTCTCACGGTCGAAAACCCCCGTTTTCGTTGGAGAAAAATAAACCACAAAGCTGACGATAATTGCCAAAATGATAATTATCCAAAGCCACTGCTGATGACGCCGAATCGTTCCGATCATAAGTAAATTTCTGTAATTAGAGGGCGCAAGCTACCCGTCCCTTATCAGAGCGGTCAAACTGAAAATGAATTTTCCGCAAGGCCGCCGTGTTTCCACAAAGCGATATTCGAAAACCAACTTTACAAGCAGCAGCCGCTTTGCGAACCTCCGAACAGAGACGAATATGAAAAAATTTCTTTTACTTTCCTTGATGCCGTTGCTGTTCGCCGGTTGCAGCACGATCACGAATTTAACCCCGACCCAACAAACGCGTAACGCCACGGGACTCTATCCCGTGGAAGCGGTGTGGGATTCCCGCCAGCAAACCATTCGCGAAGAGTCGATGAAACCCTCGGTCGTGGTAGGAATGGAAAGTTATCCCATGCGCAGGACTTCCTTGATGCGTAATCGCTGGGAAACCCTCGTCCCAATTCCGGCGGACAAGGGTGCGGTTATCTACCGCTTTAAATTCGATTTCAATTACAACGCAATTCCGCAGCCTCTGCCCGACAGCAAATTGTCCCGCGAATACAAACTGCAAATCGTGGATAAGTCCGACGCGAAATAATCGCACTTTGGCTGATTTGCGATGGGACTAAGTTGCGCTCCAGGCGCTTTCGAAGATTCTAACGAAATCTGTTTTCTCCATCGTTCTAGGATTGAACTGCGCCGTCCATTGCCGCGCGGCCTCGTCGGCGAGACTCGGTATTTGTGATGGCTCAACTCCACATTCTTCGAGCGAGGTTGGCATCTGCGCCGAAACCAAAGTCGATTTAAGCCATTCGATTAAATCCATCCAGCGCCTGCGATCATCTGGCGCGGATGAAATTCCTGCCAACTGCGCGAGATTCGCGTAACTTTGTCGCGCCTCGGATTGCTCGCCGTTGAAGCGAACCACATGCGGCAAAATCAATCCAACCGCTTGCCCGTGAACCATTCCATTGTGCGCCGTCAGCGGATTCGCCGCCGAGTGCGCCGCGCCGAGCATGCTGTTTTCAATCGCTGTTCCCGCAAACGCCGCACCGAGCAAAACCCGCCCGCGCGCATCGAGATCGCGAGGGTTTTGCAGCACTTTGGAAAAGTTGTTTGCCGTCAATCGAAACGCTTCATGCGAATACAAAAGCGAAATTGGATTGCGCTTTTTCGTGACCGCGGTTTCAACGGCGTGCGCAATCGCATCAATTCCAGTACAAGCGGTCACGCGCGGCGGTTGCGAAAGCGTCAAAGCCGGATCGAGAATCGCAATCCTGGCCGCAGCTTTTGGATCGAGACACGCCATTTTTTGATGCGTAACCTCATCCGCGATCAACGCCGCGCTCTGGCATTCGCTGCCCGTCCCCGCCGTTGTCGGAATCGCAATGAGCGGCAACATCGGCTTCGTCGCTTTTCCAACTCCCCAATAATCTTTCATCTCGCCGCCGTTGGTCAGGAGAAAATTGCAGCCCTTCGCCGTGTCCATCGAACTGCCGCCGCCCAGTCCAACGATCGCATCGATCTGATTTGCTTTGGCAAACGCAACACAACGATCGACACAGCGTGTCGTCGGATTTTCGCGGACCTGATCGAAAACGAAAACGGAGAGCTTTTCAGCGGTCAGAAGTTTTTGGACGCATTCAGCATGTCCAGCGGTCACGATTCCAGCGTCTGTGACGAGGAGGATTTTTTTTGCCGGAAGATTTTTTGCGAATTCGCCGACGCGTCCGATGCTCCCGATTCCGAAAACGAGCCGCGTCCGCGATTGAAAATCAAACGAAGCCAGCGCGGAAAGTTCTGCTGGCGAGCGCAAGTCCTGTTTTTCGTTACTCATTGGCAATTCTCAGACGCGCCAAGTTGCCGCCTGTTCAATCAAGTCGGCAACCAAAATTTCTCTGCGGACGCCGCCCGCGTGTTGCGGGCAAATTTCCCGCTTGACAACTTTCTCTAAACTGTCCTAGTGTTCTAGGACACAAGGCAAATTATGATTTTTCAAATCGATTTCAAAGCGGGCAAGCCGGTGTATCTGCAACTGGTCGATCAGGTGCGTTACGCCGCCGCTTCGGGGATGTTGCGCCCCGGTGAACCGCTCCCCGCCATCCGCTCGCTCGCCGAAGAGTTGCGTGTGAATCGCAACACCGTGGCCAAAGCTTACGACGAATTGGAAAGCCAGGGTGTGATTGAGAATTTTCCCGGCAAAGGCTGCTTCCTCAAAGACAACAAAACTCCCTTCACCAAACAAGTCCGCCAGAAATTGCTGATCAAGGAAGTCGATGAAGCCGTTGTCACCGCGCATCACCTCCAAGTGGATCGCGAGGCTTTTTTGGAATTGGTGGACGAGCGGTTGGATTTCTTCGAGCGCAAAATTTCCGCCAGCGAGAAAAATAAATAAACATGAGTGTGAAAACCCATTCAAAATTCGTAGCAGCCGAGGTAACGAGGCTCAAATATTCCGGCGCTTCACGAAACGATGCCCGACAAGTCAGAGCCTCGTTACCTCGGCTGCTACTTTTCAAACACGCTCCCAGGAAAAATTTATGACCAACGAAACTCCCATCATTGAAATCCAAAATCTCCACCATCGCTACGGCAAGACGGACGCCGTGAACGGCCTCAGCCTCAAAGTGCTGCCCGGTCGTTGCTACGGATTTTTCGGGCGCAATGGAGCGGGCAAAACCACCACGATCAAATGTCTGTTGAATTTGCTGCGCCCCATGTCCGGCTCCGTGCGCGTGTTTGGCCTCAATCCGCAGCGCGATGAAGTCGCCGTGAAATCCCGCCTCGCCTACGTGCCGGACGCCGTCGCGTTTTATCCGTGGATGTCTGTGCGCGACTCGCTCAATTACTTCGCCTCCTTCCGCAAACATTGGAATCGCGACATCGAATCTGATTTGTTGCGCCGCTTCGGTCTGAACGAAACGCAAAAAGCCAGTTCGATGTCGAAAGGGCAGAAGACCCAACTCGCGCTCATCGCCGCCATTTGTCCCGAACCCGAATTGCTCGTGCTCGACGAACCTACTTCCGGCCTCGATCCCATTGTGCGCCGCGAATTCATCGAAACCGTCATCGGTGCCTTCCAATCCGGCGACGCCGCGCGCAGAACCGTTTTTGTTTCGACTCATTTGATTTCAGAATTTGAAGGTTTGATTGATCAATTCACCATCATCGAAGGAGGCCGCGAACTTTTGACGATGGATGCCGACGCTGCTCGCGACCGTTTCAAAAAAATCCGCGCGCGCTTCGCGGAGCCGCCACAGCTTGGAAATTTAATTGGCGCATTGAATGTGAAACAAACCGGCCGCGAAGTGGAAATCCTCGCCAACGGTAACAGCGAACAACTGCTCGAAGGTTTGCGTTCACGTCAACCCGAAGAGTTGCTCTGCGAATCCCTTTCGCTCGAAGAAATTTTTGTCGCGTCAAAAATTCTAAAGGCGAACGCATGAACGCACTGATCAGAAAAGAAATTCGAGCATTGTTGCCAACCTTTATCGGCGCTTTAATTCTTTCATCTTTTTCGTTCTCTCTTTTATTGATTTCAAATGAAAGTCCCATGTCCGGGATGAGAAAAGTTTATGAGAATGCGGGGAAAACAGACCTTTGGTTCATTCTGCCCTTTTTACTAAGTCCCGCACTGGTTTTGATGATGGTGCTGCACTCATTTGGCCATGAATTCAGCGCCGGAACTTTCTCCAACTTACTCTCGCAACCTATTTCGCGCGGTAAAATCTGGCGGACGAAAACCGTTTTGCTCGCCATCGCAATTGTGATTCTCTGGGCGGCGTGGTGGCTCTCTTTTAAACACCACGCTATGGCCGTGACTTACGACCATTTTTCCGCCGACAGTACGAAGAAGCTACAGGGGGTATTTGTCACGAGCGTTCTTTTTTCACTGATTGTTTATTCCGGAGGGCTTTGGACCGTGCTTTTGCTCCGCCAGGTGGCTGCGGCGTTTTGGTTCACAGTGATCTTTCCCGCAGCGCTGGCTATGGTGACAATGACCATTGCAGAAAAAACTTCCGTATCAGTCGAGACTCCTATCTTTATCGTCCTGAGCATTTATAGCATTGCTGGATTTCTTTTCGCGCGCTGGCTGTTCCTGCGCGCGCAAGACGTGCAATGGACTGGCGGCAACATCGCGCTGCCAGAATTTCTCCAGCGGACGAAAGGGAAAACTAATTCTCGCGCCGAACGAACCTTGCGACCGCGCGCCGCTCTGTTCTTCAAAGAATTTCAACTGCACCAATCGCAACTCATCATGGCGGGCGCGTTGGCGTTGCTGCATCTGGCCGTCATCGTCGTTCGCAAATTCGGAAACTTTAATAATTCTTCCGCGACAGGATTTGCGCTGAACTGGTTTTGGCTTCTCTGGTTTGCCATGCCGTTGCTCGTGGGTTGCGCCGCCGTCACGGAGGAACGCAAACTTGGAACCTTGGAAAGCCAACTCTGTTTACCGGTGCGACGCCGCACGCAATTTTGGATTAAATTCGTTAGCGCAATGATGCTGTCGTTATTTCTGGCAATCGCGCTGCCGCTGCTGTTGGAAGGAACCCGGATTCTTCCAGATTTTCATCCTAAGTTTCTCGGCGGGCTTTCCGATTATTTTATGTTGCAGCGCGGAGGAACACTTGCCCACTTCATTTTTCCGGCAATTAACAATTCATTGCCCGTTCTCATTTTGCTCGGAATCGCCACCATCATCGCCGCCGTTTCCTTCTACGCCTCGACGCTTTCGCGCAACACGTTGCAATCGCTCGCCCCTGCGGTGCTGGGAATTCTCGTGTCGTTTATAATGCAGAAAGTTCTCGACGAGGCTCCAAGAATTTTCCCCTTCCCGCTCTGGCGCGGTTGGCTGATCTATCTCATTGGTGTTCCTGTAATGACGCTTACGCTACTTGCGTTGATGTATTGGAATTTCAAACGCGTCTTGATCGGCTGGAAAGTCTGGCGACGAAACGCAGCCGTGTTCGTCGCGTCGCTCGCGTTCGTGATTGGAATGACGAGTGCCATTTACCATCGCGCTTGGGAATTCCTCACACCGCTTGAACCAGCGCATGGCATCGTTCGGTTGGAAAAATCATCAGCGCCCAAAATCCAGTCGTCCGGTTCGCGAGTGTTGATTCAACTCGACGATGGGAAAATTTGGTCAACCAGAATCAGGATGGGTGGAACACCTTTTTCGGCAATTTTTTCAAGCAACTGGAAAATATCAGGGCAAGCCAGCGGCTTTTGGAGCGGAACAAATTGGACGAGTGTCGCGACAACTTTTTGGGGCTCAGTTGGCGTGCAAAAGGACGGAAGTTTATGGGTTTCGGAAAAGCCGCAGAATTTTGAACTGCTTTTTCATACCAACGTGCCGCCAACACCAATGCTCACCCCATTCGGTAATGAAAACGATTGGAGCAGCGTGACCAGTCACGGACTTCAAGCATTTTTGTTGAAAGCGGATGGCACACTTTGGCGATGGGGAGTGCCTTCCAAGAAACAATGGCCGGGATTGCGCGTATTCGAGCCGCAACGTTTGGGAACCGAATCCGATTGGGCGGGGATTTTTTCTGCAGAAGGGAGAATTGCATTTCGGAAAAAAAACGGTGAGACGTGGATTTATCCACCGCTGTACACCCGCGACACCAATAGCTTGCGCTTGGATGAGACACTCAGTGTGTTTCGCTCAGATTACTTGGGTGACGGCAAGGCAGGATCACTCGCTTGGGTGTCGGGGCGACAGGGCGGTTTTCAGGTTTCAGTTCTCGACGATGGAAAATTCGTCATCAGCGCCGCTTGGGAAACCACAGGAAAGAATTATCAAATGGGGCTGGTGAAGAAAGACATTCAACTTGGAAAAGATACCGACTGGCGTGCCGTTGCTGGCGAAGGTGGATTAATCATCACCTTAAAAGCAGACGGAACAATGTGGCGATGGGAGTTTCCTGAAGATTCGTTGGCAAGGCCGGAGAGCGCTTCTGCCGTGCGCTTGGGAATTCATTCCGATTGGGTCGCGGTTTTGTCGCAATTCGGGAGTGTGACCAGCCTCGCCGCCGATGGCGGTCTCTGGCTCTGGCAATTTGATTCGCGCCATTTTTCGCGGGGGGATGAAATGATTCCGCCGCTCCTGTCCACTTCGCGCAAGCCGCAAAAGATCGGGAATATTTTCGATGCGCCACAAACTCCGTAGCCGCGTCTCGGCAGAGCGCGGTCGAACGTTTTCATATCACGATGCAAGAGAGTCACCCGCGCTCTGCTGAGACGCGGCTACGGGATCAAGCCCGCTCAATCGAACGACGCTTGTAAAGAAACTCGAACATGTTCCCTTCATGCGGTTGGTCCCAGGAAATTTTCATTGTGGAAATCGGGCCGATGTTCAGGCGCTCGATGTGCGGGAATTCCGTCAATTGTTCGATAAATGTTTTGCGCTTCTTGCGATTTGTCGCGGCTGCCAATTACTCCATCGGCATTTCAACAAAATCGCCCGGCTTCAGCGTGGCGACTTTGTCCGCAATTTTATCCGTCATGCGCCGGAGCGTTGGCCAGTCGTTGGTGGGCAAAACCAGAATTGCAAGTTTTCGCCCAGCAACGTTCTGCTGGTATTTGAGGTTTAGATCGCTGGTGAGAAACGCGTCGAACTGCGGTTCGACGGCTTGAAGCAACGCACCATTTTTCAGTTTTCCCCAGCCCATTTCCTGCGCGGTTTGAACGGTGTGGCTGAGGAGAAAATTGCGCAACGGACGCGGGACGCAAGCATCCAGCAGAACCTTCATGCAGCTTGAAGCGCCGCCTTGTGGGCGTATTCTAAAACGGCAACGGCTTGTTCACGCGTCACGTCGGGAAAACAATCCAGGTATTCGTCGAGGCTAAGGCCGCTTTCCAGATTTTTGAAAAGGCTGTCCACCGGCACGCGCGTGCCTTTGAAACAGGGTGCGCCGCTCAATCGTTCCGCGTCAACCCAGATGGGAACGTCCTGAGGAAAATTATATGTCGGCACTGTTTTCATCTGGTTTTACCTTAGCAGATTTGACGCTAGTGTCACGCGCTGTAATTCTCCATCGCATTCATGAACACATGGTTCAACTTGCGCGTTCGATACTTCGCCGTTTGTAGAGAAACTCGAACATGTTGCCCTCGTGCGGTTGATCCCAGGAAATTTTCATCGTGGAAATCGGGCCGATGTTCAATCGCTCGATGTGTGGAAACTCCGTCAGTTGTTCGATAAAATTCTTGTCCTTCGTAATCGCGGTGACCGCGAGAGAGTAACCAATTTGTTTCAGCATCTCGGCTTGCGGAATTTGAACGACGCTGGCGTAGGGACAAAGAAATTCCTTGTTGGACAGCGGGTGAGCAAACGAGTCGCACAACACGATGGTTGGCCGCATGTAGGTTCCACCGTCGAATTCGATCTTGCGCGAGCCGTTGCGATATTTCGCCGTCGCGTCAGTCGCGCCTGAAGTTTTCAATCCATCCTCAATTTGCGCCTCGATGAACTCCGCCATTTTCACATTCGCAAAGCCGGAGAGTTTCGCATTTTCATCATCCGGTTTTGTCGGTTGAATCGGCCCAAGTTTTTGCGCCAATGCATCCGCAATCTCTGCCGCGTATTTTGGAACCACGATGGCCGAAGCGTTGATGCAACTGCGCCCGCCGTTGTCGGATATGGATGAAACCATCACGTCCAAATAGTCGCGCCAATTTTCAATGCAATCGTCGCCGATGAGAATCTTGCTCCAGCCCGGGCCATGAACCTGGATCGCCGGATTGCTCGCATATTGTGCTGTCGTATTTTTGTCGCCGAAAATCAGAGCGCGTCCGCAGCTTTTTAAAATTTCACCCGCGCCTTCATGATCAGTCGGATAAAATCCAAACGCCTCCGCTGGGCAACCTGCCGCGATGAATGCCTGAATCAAACGATACGGCGTCCACGGCTCTTCTTTTCCCGGTTTGATGATGACCGGAATTTTCAGCGCAATCGCCGGAAGCCAGAGTGAATTGACTGCGGGTGAATTGCTCGGCATGACGAGGCCGAGCGCTTGCGTGGTGGGAAAGAAACTGAGCTTTGTCCCAAACTGCTCGCCAAAACCGCTGTCGAGGATCGAGAGATCCAGCCCGCGCGTCAAACCATTCAAAACCGTTTTCAAATTCGTCAGCGCGTGATGAACCTTCTGCATGTTGCGCCGGACCATCACATGCGGCAGCCCGCTCGTGGACGAAAGCGTCTCAATATATTCCTGTGGTGATTGCGTGTGGCCCTTGTCGCCAAAGGGCAGGGTGCCATTCAGGAAAAGATCGCCCGCCTTGGCCGAAATCTCGATGAGCTGCGCGACGGAAAACTTCTTCACCGCCGCGCGAGATTCACCGATCCGTTGCAAATCTTTGCGAATAATTCCCGCGTTGACGGTGCTGACTTGTGCCATCGTTTCGCCGGTGCGATGATTCGTGATATTTATCTTGTCGAGGCTTTCGTAGGCTTTGCCGCGACGGAGAACGGGAATGTGAGGGAGTTGAGTCATGATGGTTTGAATTAATAATGATACCGCATTTGCGCCAGCAAAATTACTTGCTCAGTGAAGCGATAGACCAGGCGATGCTCCTGGTCAATTCGTCGCGACCAAAAACCAGCCAGGGCGTGGCGCAGCGGTTCAGGTTTGCCTATACCGGAGTGCGGATTACGCCGGATGTCTTTAAGTAATTCGTGAATCCGCCTAATCATTTTTTTGTCCGTCTCCTGCCAATATTGATAATCTTCCCAGGCCTGATCCGAAAAAATCAGATTCATGCTTCGAGGTTGACCTTGCGGGATTTACCTTTGCTGGCCTCCAACTGCTTTGCGGCCGCGAGCAGTCGGCGTGCGTTGGCGCGGCTTTTGAGCAGATAAGCCGTTTCAGACAATGACTCATAATCTTCCAGCGAAAGCATGACGACGGAACGTTGTTTCTGGCGGGTGATGACCACGGGCTCGCGATCGTCACAAACGCGGTCCATCGTCCGGGCTAAATTCTCGCGTGCCGTCGTGTAGCTGATGGTACTCATATCTGGACAGATATTTGTCCAGAAACGAAAAGATGTCAAACGGATCGCAGTTTAATAAACCCCTTCAACAATATTTTTCTCCATCGCCCCGAACGGACGGACTTCGGCAACGCCATCCCAGGCGTAAGGCGCGCGCGGTTCGCGGCGGATGGCTTCGTCGCGTTCGAGAAAGCGCGGCATGAAAAATTCCTTGGTCAGTGTGGTGAGTTCGACGCGGCCCCATTCACCATAATTTTTTAATTGCGTGGTGTTGTTCGGATCGACGACGCGCAAAACGGCGCGAGGTTGCGGCGCGTAGTAAGTGATGGAGAAATTGTCATCAGGTTTCAGCGGAACACTCGCTGCGAGTCCCATCAGCGTATTGCCGTAGGTTGGATAAAAGCCGATGCGGCCTTCCAAAACTTCTTCGACGATGAATCGCACGTATTGCGGAGCCATCGTTGTTCCGCCACAAAAAACGCCACGGATACCAGCGTCCCACAAGTCGATTTTTTCTGCGAGCGCCTCAAGAAGTTTTGGCGTTGTAAAAAGTCCGCTCACCTTGCGGTTTTTCAAAATAGTCACGGCCTGGTCCACAACGTGGTCCATGTAGGCACGGGCCTGGTCGAAGTGTTTGTTGGTGATGAGCTTTTTTACCCAGCGCGGATCGAGGTCGATGAAATAGCAGGAGCTACCACGAACATTCGCAAGATGTTCGATGGCCAGGCGCAGGCGGCGTGGTCCAGTTGGCCCCATCATCAACCAGTAATGATTGCGCGGAAAATGTTCGTCGGAAATTTTTTCGCTGAACTCGGAGTAATCAACTTTGTAATCATTCCAGCCAATCCGTTGCTTGGGCATGCCGGTTGTGCCGCCGGTTTCAAAAATGCTGAACGGCTTACCTTTGAACTGCGCTGGGACCCAGACTTCCGGTTGCATGTCGCGCAATGATTCATCGGCGAAGTGCGGAAACTTTTGCATGTCCGCGAATGATTGAATTTCTTTGCGCGGATCGAAATTTTTCTTCGCCCAATCGAGCCAGAAGGGGCAGCCCGTTTCCGGTGAAAAATGCCATTCGATGGTTTCGCGAAGGTGCGTTTCGAGTTGTTGTCTGGCTTGGTCGGAGGTGAGTTGAGTCATGGTATTACTGCTCTGAAGGTTCCACTTTTGGTTCGGGCAGAAAGAAACTTAAAATCAGCGCGAGGACGAAAACAGTCGTCCCAACAATTCCGGCTGCCATTGCGATCTGGTCGAAGGTCAGAGTCGCATTCATTTTCGGAGCGAGCAGGTTGGTGGTTAGAAATGCGGCGGACGTTCCAATCATTCGACCGCCCACGTTCGTCGCAAAACTCCCGCCCGTCCCGCGCAAATGCAGCGGGAAAATTTTGGGCAAATATTCGCCGAAGTAACTGAATTGGGCTACGACCAGTAGCCCGCAAAAGAAAATTCCCCACTGCATGGCCGGCGCGGAGGTGTGGTAAAGCATCCAATACGTGACGGGAAACATCAACAGTCCGGGCACGATAAAAATGCGGAGCAAGGCACGATGCGAAATTGCGACAAGCAGCAGAATCGCAAGCGAAATGCGACCAATCAATCCACCTGTTTCCTGGAAGCCTTGCATCTTGTTGCCGACCTCCTTGATTTTTCGGTCGAGCGGTTCTTGTAGCTCGCGATTGTCACCGAGCTGTTTCAAAATTTTCTCGCGGGCAATGATGGCTTGTTTTGCTTCGGGTTTCTCGACGGTCAGTTGCGTCAGGTTCGTGTCGAGTTGGCCGATGCGAGTGGAGAGCGACGCGAGTTGTATTTTGGCAGCAGCCTTTTGGGAATCAGTTGCAGCAGGATCATCGACCATCTTTTTCGGAGTGCGCATCGCGATGCGCGTTTTGGCTCGTTGCGCGGCGACTTCAGCCAGTCCGGGAATTTCTTTGGTCGCTTGCTCGAACGCGGGCATCGCCGCAGTGAGTTGTTGGTTCAGATTTTTTGCCTCGTCTTGCAACGGCTTCAGCCCTTTGCGTTGTTCAGCAAGTTCCGGCAAACCGGGCGCGATGCGCAACGGAGTTAATTGCAACGCGCCGAAAGCTGCAGCATACGCGCAGGCCGAAAGCAGCGCCGTGACGATGGTGGCGCGACGCAATGCTGGCGAAAACAATTCTCCAAAACTGGGACGCTTCAAAGTTCCGGCTTCGCGCCTCTCTCGCCAGATTTGCGATTCAGGAACGAACGGCAACAGCAACGCAATTGGAATCGCGGGAAGTAATCCCGTAAAAAGGGTGTAGCGCCAGGTTGCGTGAGCGTTGAAAATTTCCGGCAGATGCAGGGCAGGGAGGGAGTTGGCGTTCGCAACGATCCAGGCACTCACCAAAGTAACTAGAATGCCGCCTAACGAAGCGAATGCCTGTGTGGTTCCGAGAATAATTTTCCTGCGGCGCGGATCAGGAAACAATTCCGCCAGCCAGGTAATCGCCGCGACGAACTCGACGCAGACGCCGATAAAAGTCGTGCAACGAAAAAAAATAAACATGGGCAACGTGGTGCTCAACGCAGCCGCAACCGGCGAAAGTGAATAAACAAAAATGCTCAACGCCATGATGCGTTTGCGACCGAAACGATCAATCAGCCAACCGCCGAGCAAACCAAACACGCCTCCACACAGCGCGCTCATCCAAAGCATTTTTCCCATCCACTCGGTCACGAGCGGATTGTTCGGCGGCACTTGCAGCAATTCAGCAATCGCGGGAACCCCAACGAGCGGCGTCATCAGAAGCTCGTAGGTATCGAATAAAAATCCGATGGCCGCGATAATGCAGATGAGCCATTGTGTACGGGTTAATCGAGGCAGCGATGGCATGGTTTTATTTTGAGCGAACGATTACGGTTTTTTCAAATCCAAATCAACTTTTGGAGCCTGGTCTGCGTTGACCGGTTTGGCTGAATTTCCAAGCGCATAGAGATGCGTGTTGCTGGCGATGTAAATATTTCCGTTGGCAACAACGGGGGTGGAATAAACCGGCGCGCCCATGTTTGTTTCGCTGAGAACTTTTTTCTCCTTCGTCGCGGCAAGCACCACGAAATCGCCATCCTCATCACCGGCATAAACTTTTCCATCGGCGACCAAGGTTGAACCCCACATGTGCGCTTTCATGTCGTGCGTCCAATATACTTTTCCCGTTTCGGCATCGAGGCAGTGGAGAAATCCGGAAAAATCGCCGACGAACAAAAGGCCGGTTTCAGGATCAATCGACACCGTGGAAATGCTGCGGTGAATTTTTTTGTAATCCCAGATGATTCCGGTCTTCGTGATGTCACCCGTTTTGGTTGCATCCAAACAGAGCAATCGTCCCACACCTTCGCCGTGTTCCGGGTCCTGCCCCGTCGCCACGTACACGCGATTTTTGTAAAACACCGGAGTTGAATTCACTTCGCTCGGGCCTTCCGCAGCGGGATATTTGATCGTTTCGCCTTCTTTGGTTTTCTTGTATTCCGGCGGATTGCAATCGACCCACCAGACTTTTTTGAGGAAACTCGTGTCGCCTTCCTTGACCGGTTTTGCATCGAACGCGTAACAAAATCCGTCGCCGCCGCCGAAAAACACGAGCGGTTTGCCATTGATCTTTCCGGTGGAAGGCGAACTCCATTGGCCGTGAAAAATACGCGGCCCAATTTTCGCATCGTCTTCACCAAGCAATGCGCCGGTGTTTTTATTTAGCGCAATAAAGCTGGGCGAGTTCGGCGAGGGAATATTTGAGTGCGTCCAATCCTGGCCGTTCGAGGTGCAGGCGTAAGCAATATCATCGACGATTAGCACTGAGCAATTGGAAGCGTTGTGCGGGAAAACACCAAGCTCATCCATCATGTCGTATTTCCAAATGATGTCGGCGTCGCGCGGGCCTGTTTCCACTTTCGGTTTGCCCGGGCCGACGACGTATTGCCCTTCATCTTTGAACGGGCCGTCGTTGCCGTTTTTCATTCCATCGACGTCCAGACACATGACTTCGCAACGGCTGGTCACGATGTAAACGCGGTTGCCCTCAACGGTCGGCGAGGAGAGCAGCCCGAGATTTTCCCAGTCGTTGACTTTGCCGGAAGCGAGTTTGGGCACGACGAGTTGCCAGAGAAATTCTCCGGTCTTCTCGTCGAAGCACATGAGAATACTGCGGTCGCCCTGATGTTTCGGGTCACGCGGATTTTCATTGTTGGTGCCGATGAAAATTTTACCACCCGCGACCGTGACGTTGCCGTAACTTTGCGAACCGACTTTCACGGCCCACCTCACGTTTTTCGTCGTGGCCAGATCGATTTCTTCCGTGCCGGATTTTGGCTTTCCCGGATCGAACTGGCTGGGCAAACCCTTGGCCGGCGAATACATGTTGCGTTCCTGTTTGCCACCCCACTGCGGCCAATCGACGGCAATAGAAAGGTTGACCGCGCCGAAACCGAACACGATTCCGGCGGTGAGCGCCTGCCATTTGTGAGTCTTAATCATCTTCATCATAATCTTAATCCTTTGATCTAAAATTTTTATCAAACTTTGCAGGAAATTTCTTCTTCGTGCAGTCGGCTCTCGGAATTCCTGCGAATCAAACCGACGAGCATATTAACGATCTCGAGTAGAATTGCTTTTCCAGTCTCAACTTCTTTTTCCGTCAAAATCTTTCGTGCGACCAACACATCCAGAACCGCCGCGCATTCAAGAGCCGAGCCTCGCGCCATATCAAAGAACCGGCAACGATCTGCCGGACTGTAACGTCCGTTTCCTTCCGCGATATTCAACGCAATCAAGGTTGAAGCTCTTTCGATCTGGTCAGGAGCGGAGTGCTTGACCGGAATTCTATCCAGCAACCCAGCGACTACGACAACGAATTGAAGCGAACGTTGGTAAACGTTCAACTTTTCGTGATCGAAACGGGAGGGCATGGGATTAAGATTAGGATTAAGAAATTAATTTGCTGTCACGGTAACATTATCAATAAACACCCGCATTTTTTGCGGAGAAAATCCAAACAGGCCGGGCGAACCGTTTTGGTGCGCGGTTTTGTGCGCGACTTCTGCCGACCACTTCTCCGGCTCCGGTTCGCCGCGTTTCCAAGCTTTTGCGCGAACCACGCCCGAGCCGTCTTTGGCTGTGTCCACGCGCGCTTTCAAGTGATACCAGACGTTGGCCGCCCAGGGAAAATTCGGCGGTTCCTCGGCGGCGGGAACCCGCAACCGTTCGAGGTTGGAATTGATTTCAAGCTTCTGCTCGTTCCCTTTCATCACGATCAAATAGCGCTGACAGATGATGCCGACGTCGGACATTTTGCGTTTGTTTCCTTCGCTCATCACGTCGGCTTCAATCGTGTAATTTTTTGTATTCGGTTCACCGAGAAAAACGGTGCCGCGTTGGAAAAAGGTGTTGTCGATCGTTTTGGTTAGTGCTTTGGTTCCATCCTTGTCGCGAATTTCAAATTTGAAACGCGCGCCAATCCACGGCAGCGGCGGGTAGGCAAACTTCGTTGGCTCCTCGACCTCGTTGGTGGTGGTTTCAGAAAGGTTCGCCCATTCAAAGTCCTGTTTGATCGGCAGGTAAGGCAAAATGCGACCGCGAATGTAACCCTTCAAATTGCCAACGGTCGCTTCGAATGCGCCAGCGGACGGAGTGGAGTTGGTCGCGGCTACGAGTTCGCCGTTCGTGTTGAAAGTCGCGTTCATGGTCGATTTCACTTTCGCGGTTGGCGGGATGAACGAAGCCCATTTCACAGATTGCACATCTTTGATTTCCTGAACGAGAAATCCGTTGGCATCGAGTGAGCGAACGCGGAACGACTCCGTTTGTGTAGGACGCATCAAGACTTCAGAAGGAATAATCTGGAGTTGCTGGGCGGGTCCTGCGGTCGGCCATTTTTCAACAGTGGGTTCGGCAGGCAAACCAGAGTTGTCTCCCTTTTTTCCGAACGCATAAAGATGGCGCGTGGTTTGCACATAAACTTTTCCATTGTAAGCCGTCGGTGTTCCGAAACAGCGTCCGTCCAACGCGACATGCGCCAGGATTTTTCCCTCCGTGTCGCCCGGTTGAATGATGTAAAACGCACCGGTTGTTCCTGCTTCGCCACCGCCGGTTTTCGTCGCGGGATCGTCGAGCATCGGCACGTAAAGTTTTCCATCGGCGAAGGTCAACGCGGCGTTGCGTTGCTCGATTCCGATTTTCATGTGCCAGAGAATTTTCCCGGTATTCGCATCCACCGAGTTGAGATCGCCCTTTTCCGTCACGACATAAATTTTATCGCCGACCAAAATGGGCGAACTCGCGGAGGTGGAAAGTTCGTTCGCCCAAAGTTGCGCTGAAGCGCGCTCGACGACGACCGGCGCACTCGCTGCGTTTGTCGGGGTGACGCTGGGAATTTTCAGCGCAACCATTTGCCCCGGTTCATAAGGCGTCCCGTAAATCGCGATGATTTTGTCGTCATTATGAACAAGCAACGTCGCGTTGATGCCGGCTTTAAAAATCGGGACGCGCCAGATCGGTTCGCCGGTCCGCGCATTGACGCAAACGACACTGCCATCGCCGGTGGCGGAATAGAAAACGCGTTTGCCGCCGAGGAACGTCAAGTAGGGATGGGAAAATGAATTGTCCTTGGGCGGCCCGCCGGGAGTGGACGACCAGACGAGTTGGCCCGTCTTTTTATCGAAGGCATAAAAACGATCGCCCGCCGGACCTTGCGCGCCCCAGTTGGCCGTGATGCCACGAGTGATGACGAGATCGCCGTCGATTACCGGTGAAGCCGTGCGGCTGTTGGGAAAAGTGAGACGGCCAAATTCTTCCATCAGCGAATGTTGCCAGAGCAATTTCCCGTCGCTGGTCAGCGCGGCCAAAATTCCCTGCGTGCCTTGCATATAAACATTGCCCGTTTCAGGATCAACCGCCGGACTCGATGTCGCGTAGCGCAGATAAATCGTGTCGCTCAGAAAATCGTTGTAGCGCTTTTCCCAAAGTTTTTTTCCAGTCTCGGCATCGAAACAGGCGACTCCTTCCTGCAAATCCGGGCCGCTTCCGAGATAACCCATGATGTAAACTTTGCCGTTGGCGATGACCGGCGTGGATTGACCGGGAAAATCAGCGACCCACAACGGTTTGTTCACGTCGATCTTGTCCGGAAGATTTTTTTCCAACGACATCCCATTCTGTTGCGGCCCGCGCCAACTGAGCCAGCCGTGCGCCGGCGCTGCAATCAAGGAAGCGGCAGAAAGGAAAAGAGCCAACGGAGCCGCGATCAATAAATCTTTATTTTTCATAGTTACCTTTTTGGTCGGCCACTTGAAGAAGGGTGGACAACGAATATTTTCCAAACGCTGTTGCACTATTCTACAAGAGCGAACCGGATGCAACGCATTTGCTACTTACACGTATTATTTGCCTTTCCGTCTGAAAATTCAAAGACTATTTTGGTTTTCGTGAAAATTGGTATTCGGGTGGACAACGAAAGTGGTTCGGAAATTTGTGCGAAAATCAGAAAATAATTCCAAACAATTGCCGGTGGATGCGCCGGAGCGAAAGCGTTTGCCGATCCTTCTGCGCCGGGCTTGGTACGGATTGAACCAGGCTTTTCGCCGGAGAATCGCGCATACCGGAGTGACGCCGGATCAGTTTACCGCGATGCGCACTATTTTAGAGAACGACAAAGCCGGACTGACGCAGAGCCAGTTGACCAAGCTGATGGCGAGCGACCCGAACACCATTGCGTCGCTCGTGGAACGAATGGAGAAAAGTGGTTTGATCGAACGGCAGGCCCACGAGACGGACCGGCGCGCCTACCAGATTAGTCTCAAAACAGAAGGCAAACGGAAATACGAAGTGGTGCGGGAAATTGCCATGGCCTTGCAGACCGAGATTTTGTCCAGCCTGCCGCAGGAACGGCGCGAAATTTTTTTGGAAGAACTCGCCTCCGTCGGCAACGCTTGTGCGGATGCAGCGGGGAGCATACCGAAACGTCAGACAAAGCGTTGAGCCTGTCTCGGAGTTTGGAAAAAGAGAGGTTAACTGGCAAGGCTGAGCCTCGACCTCAATGCGCTCACGCATGGTTAAATGAAGCGGACGCGCACGCCGGGATTTTGCCACGCTGCATCCGGGAGAGCAAAAACCGCTCGGCTCAAGGGCAATACCACCACGCCAAACCACCCGGTCAAACGACGCGCCGGGGCCGCCACCACGGCCTCCAGCCGTTCTACCGGTAAATGCGACCCCAAAGACATGGGCGCGAGGGTGAAACCGGGCTGACACGGGGAAAAAGGAAACCGCAAGGTGCTGGCACACGGCCACAGGGGGAAGACTTCTGGAAGTTCGACCGGGCCTGTTCAACAACGGCTAGTCCCGCGCCTGCTGGACCCCTTCGTCCAACTCAGTCGATCAATGCTAGCCTTGGAGGTTAAACCACTTGGGTTCTCTGTGACGGATTTCAGATCGCTTGGATGTCACTTGGCAGCAGGGAATGCGGGAAGCGCGGATTTCTGCTCTACAACGGTTCCTTCAAACGTGATTCTGGAGTCGTTCACTTTGACCAATTCATTCAGTTCGTAAACGTTGCGATAACCGTATCCATACAGATTGATGTAGGTCGGAATATTCAGTGCCAACATGATGGGCTTTGCTTGGACTGCGAGTTGGGTTGCGGCTGCTCTTTTTTCCCTTAGACCTGGTATGAACGCCTTGGTGGCAAAATCCTGCTGGTTGTCGTCGAAATTGTTGTTGCAGTAGATGAGAATTTTGGTCTCTGGATTCGGAATGAGTTTCTTCAGATTGTCTTGAGTATAGTCGGTGAAGGCTAAGTGTTTTGCGCCCGTGAGGTGGATGCGGTCAAAACGAAAGTCCGAACGCGAATCCAGAATGATGACGCCCTCCTCCTTGCTCATCTTGAGGAATGTGTTGAGGTCTATAAGGCGGCTGGCTCGGTGAGTTTCCACCTCGGCAACAAGTCCCTTGAAGTCATCGAAGTTGACTTTGGCTTTGGGGTATTTCGTGTCTTGCGCAAATCCTGCGTTGGTAAGCAGTATCATCATCGATACGGCAATGATTGTAGATTTCATGTTTGTATGTTTCATCTAGTCAAAGTGCGCGAAAGTAACCTAACTATTGATATACGAACGGCTATTCGTATATCGGTTAATATGCGACGCGACATTCATTTGTTCGGTTGATAAAAGCCGATTTGCGGATTTCTGTGAAGGTTTATTTCAACGGGTGGTAGGACGCGTCACTCCGTGCGCGCCGCTTCGTGTCTTGCCAACCAATGAGCAAGGTTTCGCTTAACTTTGAAATCTTCGCTGGAAAACATCTGGAGTAGAGTGATGTGCGTCCACGAATTGAAGCTATGGACCGGTGAACAATTCGATGATGTGGCCGTCGGGATCGCGAACGAAAACCTGCCACGCGCCATCCGGACGTTTCTTGCGCGGCTGGAAATCGGCATTCATAGCTTTCAAGTGCGGTTCCCATTCGTCGAGATTATCCACGCGGAGTGCGAAATGATTTCCGCGATGATGCGATTGAACCGGCTCCGTGCGCTCACCGATCAGATGCAATTCCTGGTCGCGCCCCAAACGAAACCATGCTCCGGGAAAAGTAAAGGCGGGGCGCGCCAACGAATCGAGCCGCAGAATGTCGCCGTAAAAAGCGCAGGAGGCTGGAAGGTCGGTGACATGTAACGCGACGTGATTCAGTTCGAGCACTTTCATGGCAGGGTTTTAGAATTTTTTGGCTGCGATTGCAACATCGGTGGAAAATTTAGTGAGATTAAATATTTGCCAGCAGACATTCGCGAACGGTTTAGCTAAACTCGATTCACAACAAACTTTTTTATGCGCACATTGTTTTCTTTTTTGTTCGTGATCGGTTCGCTCGGCGTGGCGTCGGCCCAAACCAACCGGCCCAACATCGTATTTATTCTGGCAGATGATCTCGGCTACACCGACCTGGCTTGTTACGGGAGCAAATATTACGAGACGCCGAATATTGACCGTCTTGCCCAACAAGGAATTCGCTTCACCGATGGCCACACCTGCGCGCCGAATTGCCAGCCGTCGCGCGCCGCTTTGATGAGCGGTCAATACATGCCGCGCACCGGCGTTTATACTGTCGGTAGCATCGACCGATTCAATTGGCAAAGCCGTCCATTACGGCCCGTGGATAATGTGACGGAACTGCCGTTGGAAAAAATTACCGTCGCGCAATCCTTAAAAAATGCTGGTTACGCCACCGCGATGTTTGGCAAATGGCATCTCGGGAATGACCGGGCGCATCATCCGTCGAAGCGAGGTTTCGATGAGGCGATTGAAAGTTCCGGTGCTCACTTTGATTTCGCGACCAATCCGAAAACCGATTATCCGAAAGGAGAATATCTCGCCGATTTTCTCACCGACAAAGCAGTTGATTTTATGCAACGCCACAAGGATGGGCCGTTCTTCCTGTATCTACCGCATTTCGCCGTTCACCAACCACTGCAAGCGAAGAAGGAGCTGATCGAAAAGTTCGAAGTAAAAACCGCTGTCGGTGGACACAAGAATCCGATTTACGCCGCGATGATCAAGAGTGTGGACGAAAGCGTCGGGCGCATTCTCGCGACGTTGGACGAATTAAAACTGGCGGAGAATACGCTGGTGATTTTTTCCAGCGATAACGGCGGCGTCGGCGGTTACGAGCGGGAAGGAATCAAGCAAGGCGGCGACGTGACTGACAACGCACCGTTGCGCGGCGGGAAAGGAATGCTCTACGAAGGCGGTCATCGCGTGCCCTACATTTTTCGTTGGCTGGGAAAAATCGCGGCGAGCACGACCTGCACCGAAGCGATCATCGGCGTGGATCTTTACCCGACGTTGCTGGAGGTGGCGGGTGCGAAACCGCCGAACGATTATCCGCTGGATGGCGTGAGCTATCTCAAATTGTTGACCAGCGGCGGCAAGGCGAAATTGAATCGTGACGCGATCTATTGGCATTTTCCCGGTTACCTCGGAGCAGGCGAGAACAACTGGCGCACGACACCGGTTGGTGTGATTCGTTCCGGTGACTGGAAGTTGATGGAATTTTTTGAAGATAATCACGTCGAGCTATACAACTTGCGGGATGATCTCGGCGAAAAAATTGATCTGGCAAAGAAAAATCCCGGCAAAGCCAAAGAGCTTCAAACCAAACTCGCCGCGTGGCGCAAGGATTTAAAAGCACCAATGCCGACGCCGAATAAATCCATCGAAGAACCGTCCCAAAAGAAGAATGGCAAAAAAAACGGTGACGTGTGAAAAGCTCGTTCGGTCAAGGAGCGCGGAATTCATTCCGCTTCATCTAAATACAATCATTCCGCTTGATGATGTGGAGTAAGCCAACGTTGAAGCGGAATAAATTCCGCGCTCCTTTGCGTTTACAGATAAGCGACTTGGAGAGGGTATCAATTCGCCCCATGCCGTAGCGTCATTCCGGGCTTGGCTCCGGTGTGTTTGTCATCCTCCACGACCAAACCACCGTTCACGAAAACGTATTTGAATCCGGTCGAATAATGATGCGGGTCGTTGAAGGTGCCATGGTCGATCACGGTCGCGGGGTCGAACACCACGATGTCCGCCCAGTTGCCTTCGCGCAATTCACCGCGCCCTTTGATTTGAAATGTGTTCGCCGGCAGCGACGTCATCTTGCGAATCGCATCTTCCAAACGCAAAACTTTTTCCTCGCGAACATAGCGACCCAAAATACGGGCGTTATTGCCGTAACCACGAGGGTGGGGGACACCTTCGTTGAATTGCCTCATCCCGCTGTCGGAGGCGATCATCGTGTTCGGATGCCGCATGAACGCCTGCAAATCGGATTCGCTCATGCCGTGAAAAACGGCCGACGCACCGCCATTCCGCTCTATCTCCAGAATCATTTCAATCTGATCGTCGAGCGATGCGCTGCGGCCACTTTTTTGCGCGGCCTCAACAATATTCAATCCGTTCAAAGACTTGTCGTGTTTGTAAAAAGCGATCACCGCATAGCTGTAATTTTCGCTGCCACGACGGTGTAAAGAATCTTTCATTTCCGTAACCACCTTCGCTTTCTGCTCCGCGTCGTCGAGGCGCTCGATCATTTTTTTTGTCCCGCCATCCTTCGCGCTTTCCGGCACGAGTTGGCTGATCCCCGTGCTGGATGCCGTGTAAGCGTATTGATCCTGCGTGATGTCCAGACCTTCGCTGCGTGCTTTTTCAATTTGCACAAAAACTTTTTCGGTCTGGCCCCAATTTGATTTGCCCGAAAGTTTGATGTGCGAAATTTCCGCGCGGATGTGGGCTTCGCGCGCGATGCGAATGATTTCGTCGATCGACTTGAAAATTTCGTCGCTCTCGCTGCGCTGATGCGTCGCATAAATGCCATCGTAGGCGGAAGCGACTTTTGCCAGTTCAATGATTTCCTCCGTCTTTGCAAAAACACCGGGCAAATAAATTAATCCGGTGGACATTCCGAACGCGCCTTCTTTCATGGCTTCTTCAACGAGCGATTTCATTTGCGCCAGCTCCGCATCCGTCGGTGGGCGCATAAACGAGCCGCCCATCGCTTTGCCGCGCACGGTTCCATGACCAATCAACGTCGCGACATTGGGCGACATTTTGATCTCCTCCAATTTTTTGAAAAACTCGCCCACCTTCAGCACCGAGCCGCCGCAGTTTCCCAGAACCAATGTGGTGACGCCCATGCGAACGAAATTTTCTCCGCGCGGTTGCTCGTTGATTTCCTCGGCATGCGTGTGGACATCAATGAAGCCCGGCGCAATCACCAGACCGCGCGCTTCGATTTCTTTTTTGCCGTGTCCCGTGATTTTCCCGATGGCGGTGATGCGTCCGCTTTCGATGCCGAGGTCCGCGAAGAAAGCAGGATTGCCTGTGCCATCCGCAATGCGGCCATTGCGCAAAATTAAATCGTAATCTTTTGCGTGGAGGGGAAGCAGCACTGCAACAAACGTGATGATGAGCCAGAAATTCATCTGACGATTTTGCAAAAACCGGAGGTTGAAAGCGATAAGGTTTTTATTGAATCAGCTCCGCTGAAATATTGACACCCTCGCGTCTTCCTAAGATTATCGCCGCACATGAAATCCGATCCGTTAACGGTTGCATTGAGGAGTGTTGCCGAAACCAAACATCTGCTGGAGGCGTTACTGATCTCGTCTGAAACCTTTGAATGTAAAAAGGCGAAGAAGACACTGTCGCTCCTCCATCAGAAGATGAAAGAAATGGGTCGGTTACAGGCTGAAATGGAAGCGCTCGTTCAAGAGCGCGAACCCAATGTGCGCGTTGTTAATTTTCGCGCTCCAACCAGGGAAGCGGCCACGCTCTGATCTACCCGGGAGTTTGCTGATTCAACTTTGTGGATAAATTAAAAACGCCAACCCGCTGATACGGACACTGCGCTGCTGTTGAAACTGTATTTGCCATCAGCAGTCTGGCCGGCAATCTGGCCGGGAGTGGATGAAGGCGTGCTGCCGGTAACCTTTCGCGTAGGGCCATAACCGAGCTGGTAGGCGACGTCAAAACTGAAATGCTTTCCTTTGAAGCCCGTTCCAATGCTTAAAAAATGCCGGTCGAGGTCTGCCGCAAGTGGAGAGTAATAATCGTTCGGCACGGAGTTCCCGCTGAAGACGTAGCCGGCACTGGCATTCCAGCCACTGTCAAAATACCGCGTCGCACCGAATTCATACATCCAGCTTGGCTGCCAGCTCAGCGTCACCGGAACGTCGGGATGCAAGGGAAACGGCGGCTCCGACTGATGAATGGTGGTCGTACCAAAGCTGCTCCAATCGGTATAGCTCACGTCAAACTCCAGATTCCACTTGGGCGTGGGCCGGTAGGAAACGCCGCCGACGGCGCTCAATGGAAAATTAAGATCCATTTGCGCCGACCGTTCAGAGCTACGAATGCGGGGGTATGACTCGAATTCCGTCTGGCCATCCAGCGTCACCTTCGCCGTGCTGCGGAAGGTTGCTCCAAATGAAATTTTCTCCACCGGCTGCCACCGTGCGCCCAGGTTATACCCGACGCTCCAGCCGTTGCCGGTGAAACGGAAGTAGTTGGTGAGTGGCTTCTCATACTCGAGCAAGCCTTGTTCTATGTTCATGTCCACGTAGTTCACCATCACCCCCGCGCCGACAGAAAGTGAGGGTAGGATTTTCCAGGCCACTACTGGATTGATCGTCAGGTATTTCAGCTCACCGCTGAGCGCCACCGAGCGGAAGCCGGTGTCTTGCGGCCAACTGGTTTTGCCGCCAAACGGCGCATAGACCCCCAGTCCGAAACTCACAGGCAGATTGGTGGGTGAGTCAGTGTAGAAGAGTCGGGGAATCACGGCGAAGTTGTCCGAATTTTTGTAAGTGTGGCCGTGGTTTTGTTCGCCAGAAGGAGGCTTGTAGCTGGAATCAAAATCGATGGCGTAAAAGCCGGCGCGCAGGTTGTGGCCTTCGAGTTGCGCAATACCCGCAGGGTTATAGTAGATGGCTGAAGGATTGTCCGCCGTCGCCACCACCGCCTCGCCGCGCGCCGTGGCAAAGGCGTCCTGGTCGGATACCGCGAAGCCGTTGGCGGCCGCTTTCAAAATCGGCAACCCGGCCATGGTTATGGCCAGCAACTTTAGAAAATGGCGCGGATTCAATATCAATGGATGCGGTTTCGGTCAACGAACAGCCGATTCAGTTACGCATGAGCAACACGTCCGGGCAAGCAAATCCCTGTGATGGGGAAGACAGACTTTTTATTTTCGCCGGAAGGAAAGTTCCGCGCTTTGGAATGGGGTCCAGCAGTCGCGGGATCGCCCAGTGTGACAGCGGTGCTGCGCCATCGCATTCCAGATCAGAACCCCACCTGTCATGGCATGCCTTTACTATTCAACCCGCTTGGGTTAGAACTTAAACGTGAAAAGTTCCATGCGGGTTGCACTGGCCATTCTGCTGTTCGGACTTGGCCATTTTTCGGCGCGCGCCGCGTTCACGTCCTTCTATGTCTTTGGAGACGGCCTTTCCGCCGCGACAACCAACCTCCCCGCCGGGCCGCTTTACTACGGCGATCGCTATGCCAACGGCCGGGTTTGGGTGGAGTTGTTGGCGCAGCAACAAGGGTTGACTTTTTACCCTTCCAGAAACAAATCCTACTTCGGAAACACCAGCAGCGATTTGGCGGGGGAGATCAACAGCTTCAACCCGACCAATGCGAGCAATGCACTGGTCGTCGTCTGGGTCAATAATGCGGATTTGTATTACCCGGCACTGGATCCCAGCCCGACCTTGGCGGAGTTTAACGCCGTTATCAATCAGGCTCAAACCAACCATTACAAGGCCATCACCAACCTGTATGCCAGAGGTATTCGCACTTTGGTCATGCCCAATGTCGTGGATATTTCCACGGTTCCCGCATTTAATAAGTACACTGCTTACACGAACCTGTTTCATCAAGCTGCCACGAATTACAACGTCGCTTTCTCTGCCACCTTGAACTCGGTCAGAACCAATTCCAATTACCCCGGCCTTACGATTTATGTTCCAGATTTTTTTGTCCTGCTCACGAATCTGCTGGCGCATCCCGCCAATTACGGAGTGACCAACGCATTGGTCAATGGATTGAGCACTTATGCTCTCGACGCGCAAAACCATGGGTTGCCCACGGCAAACATCAATGGGTATGGCACCAACTACATCTTTTGGGATGACACCGACCCAACCGCGATGGTTCACAACTGGATGGCTAGTCTCGCCCAGCAACTCATCTCGCCGGTGAAAATAAGCGACATCACTACCCTGAACGGCAGTAACCGGTTAGACCTCCTGAATGTTCCCGTTGGCCAGAATGGTTTGGTTCTAGGCCGCGCGGATTTAGGGGTGGGGAGTTGGGCGACCAATGCGAGTTTCATCAGCACCAATACGATCCAGAGCGTGTTATTTCCGGCGACTGAATCGCAGGGGTTCTACCGCTTAATTTTTCCTGTCGTCTGGACTTGGCCGTGAGCGTTTATTAAATCATCGCCCATCTACAGCACCCGGTTGCGTATCAACGCCCGGTCTCTTCTTGAAACGATTTTCGAACGCGGCCGCATCGGGATATTCTCCGAGCGACAATTTCAATTCGGTAAACAAGTTTGCCAATATATGGAGGTTCGGATAGCTGGAAGCCCCTTCCGGCCTTGTTATGGAATTCATGCAGCCAAAACAGATTTCAACGTAGGCGACAGGTTTTTCAGCTTGTAAAAAAATGAGAGCGTTATGTGGCTGGTAACACCCCGCAATAGCGTAGGCGGGTTGCGGTTCACGCACGGCTGAGAGCAATCGCTGCACTTGTTCGGCTGATAGCCGAGTGCCGTCCGGATTCAAAGCATTTGGTGCAGGCTGCATTTTTTTCGAAACTACCGTTTCTGAATCAATATTTGTCGCCCAAGCGTAAGCACGAACCTCTGTGAATTTGACACTCGGCCAATTTAGATCGGCTTTGACCTTTTTGACCGGTGTCGGTTCGTCGGAAGAGTTTTTCCCGCATCCGACAAGAAGGCTGACTGTTACAAGACATAGAAACATTTTCAATGGCATAAAAACAATTGCCAAACGGGCGATGAGTCGTCCGCTTGAGCGATAAGCTACGTTGTTCTTTCTATTCCACGCTGTCCAGATGGTAACTGCTAGGAATCAAACTTTCCGGACGTTTGTCCCGGCGTGCCGCTCCTACTTCTGCTCATCCTGATTGAAATATTTGATCGCCGAATAAAGCAGGAAACCACCCACCGTCAGAAAGATCGCCGCCGTGCCCGTGCCGATGGCGAATTCGAAGATTTTCTCGCGCGAACTTCCGCGCAATCCGTAAGCAAACGAGCCGATGGTGAATAGCGCCAACAGCAAACACCACCAAACGAATTTGCGTTGGGAACCTGCCAATCCTTTTCTTGCGCTCCAAACCGTTTGCCAGAACTTCCAGCCCGCGACATATCCCAGGACGAAACCGATCGGAACTCCGATGGACAGATGTAATCTGAAAATGGGTGTGATCTCCTGGATGGAGCCAATCAAAGCCGCCACGATTCCAAAGGAAAGGGCGATGGAAACGGTGACGACGCGGTTAAACGACTGCTCGTGTGCTGAGATGTTCATTGGCGATGTCACTCTAAGAGAAGTTCAACGAGTGTCAAACCAGCAGCGGAATTGCAGCCTGCAAAGCGCGCATCTTGACACTGCCCCCGCATCGACGGAGCGCCGACTTGCAGTCGGCTTTGCGTTGCCATGAATTTTCCAGGTAAGTTCCCCAAGGTGGCCCGGCGCGCCAACCCCTCAAGCCGGTTTGGAAACCGGCGCTCCGGGGGCAGTGTCAAGATGCGCCCGCCTGCAAACCAATCCCGTCCGCTTGAAACACGGCGCATGGTTGCTTAAAGAGTTCGCCAGCCAAAACAAAATTGGCTTTTTCGACGCTTCATGGGAGCTTGCGCCGTTCACACATGGATTTAAAAATCAAAATTTGCGGCATTACGAATTTGGAGGATGCGATTGTTGCCGTCGAAGCGGGAGCGGATGCGCTTGGGTTTATGTTTTACGACAAAAGTTCGCGCCACGTTTCCGTGGAGAAAGTCGCGCAAATCGTGCGTGAACTTCCGACGTGGATGTTAAAGGTGGGCGTCTTTGTGAATCCTGATCCTGCTCTGGTGATGACGGCGCTGGGAGATTGCGGACTGAACTTGTTGCAGTTTCACGGGGATGAATCGCCGGAATTTTGCGCGAGTTTCGGCGTGATGAGCATGAAAGCCTTTCGGGTGAAAGACGCCGCTTCGTTGGAGCCGATGAAAAATTATCGCACTGATGTTTTCCTGCTGGATAGCTACGTGCCGGGGCAACTCGGCGGCACCGGCGAAAAGTTTAACTGGCCGCTCGCGGTCGAAGCGAAGAAATTTGGCAAACCAATTTTTCTGGCCGGCGGGTTGACCCCGCAAAACGTGGCGGAGGCGATTCATGAAGTGCGTCCGTTCGGCGTGGATGTTTCCAGCGGGGTGGAAATCTCACCGGGTAAAAAGGATCCCGCAAAGATCTGGAAATTCATCGAAGTGGCCCGAAAGGCCTGACGAACTTTCGCCGAGCGAATCGCGTCGGTTGCTCAAACGAATTTCTGTTCTCAAAATTTGGTCAGCAAAGTTATTTCATATTTCCGGTTTCGCGGTAACGACTTTCATGATCTTCAAATCCATTTGTGTTTTTTGCGGTTCGAGTTTTGGCTCGCGTCTGGTCTATCGGGAAACGGCGCAAGATGTCGGGCGAATTCTGGCGGAGCGCGGAATCCAACTCGTTTACGGTGGCGGTTGTGTCGGCTTGATGGGCGCGATGGCTGATGCAGCGCTACATCACGGTGGGCGTGTCATCGGCGTTATTCCTGAATCGCTCGTGGCCAAAGAAGTTGCGCACAAAGGCCTGCCCGATTTACGGGTGGTTGAATCCATGCACGAACGCAAGGCGCTCATGGCCGAGTTGTCGGATGCATTCATCGCGCTGCCCGGCGGTTTCGGCACCTACGAAGAATTTTGCGAAGTGCTGACGTGGGGGCAACTCGGCCTGCACCGAAAACCGTTTGGATTGCTCAACGTCGCTGGCTTTTATGATCCGCTGCTCGCGCTTTTCGATCACGCCGTCGCGGAAGAATTCATCCGCCCGATCCATCGCGATTTGGTCATGGTGGAAACTGATTTTGAAAAACTACTGGAACGGCTCGCCAACTTTCAACCACCCGCCATCGCCAAATGGATCGAACGCAGTGAAACTTAAGCGGCAAGAAATTGTTTTGCGCCTCCTAGCTCTTTGCGCGAAAATTTCAGGATGAGCGCAATTGCCACTGAAACTCTTCCTGATGCCAACGGTCACTTCGGCCAATATGGCGGGCGTTACGTGCCTGAGACGTTGATGCATCCGCTCAAGGAGCTTGAGGAAGAATATTTTCGCGCGCAACACGATCCCGAATTTCAACGAGAATTAAGTTATTATTTGCGCGAGTTCTGCGGACGTCCGACGCCGCTTTATTTTGCCGAACGACTTACAAAGGAATTGGGCGGCGCAAAAATTTATCTCAAGCGCGAAGATTTGCTGCACACAGGCGCGCACAAAATCAATAACGCGATGGGGCAAATTCTTTTGGCTAGACGCATGGGAAAAACGCGGATCATCGCTGAAACCGGCGCGGGTCAACACGGTGTCGCCAGCGCGACCGTCGCTGCGATGTTCGGTTTTAAGTGCGTGATTTACATGGGGGAAGTCGATTGCGAGCGGCAGGCGCTCAATGTTTATCGCATGAAGATGCTCGGCGCGGAAGTCGTGTCGGTCAAAGCCGGCCAACGAACTTTGAAAGAAGCCGTCAATGAAGCGATGCGCGATTGGGTCACGAACCTCCGCAGCACGCACTACATTCTCGGCACGGCTTACGGCGCGCATCCTTATCCGGTGATGGTGCGAAATTTTCAACGCATCATCGGCGACGAAGCGCGTCGGCAAATTTTGGAAAAGGAAAAGCGTTTGCCCGATTTGCTGATTGCGTGTGTCGGCGGCGGCTCGAATGCGATCGGGCTTTTTTATCCGTTCCTCGAAGATGAATCGGTGAAGATGCTCGGCATCGAAGCGGGCGGCGAAGGGATTTTTCCTGAGAAACATGCGGCGCGATTTCAAGGCGGTTCGCTCGGAGTTTTGCAGGGAACGCGCTCCTACATTTTGCAGGATGAGAACGGACAAATCCAACTGACACACAGCGTTTCCGCCGGACTCGATTACGCCGCCGTCGGCCCAGAACACGCATGGTTGCGTGACAAAAAGCGCGCGGACTACGGCTACGCCACCGACGATCAAGCGTTGAAAGCGTTTATCAAACTGGCGCGGCTGGAAGGAATTATTCCCGCGCTGGAATCTTCCCACGCCATTGCCGCCGTGATGGAATGCGCGCCAAAAATGGCGAAGGACAAACTCATCATCGTGAACCTCTCCGGTCGCGGCGACAAAGACGTGGCGCAGGTCGCGGAGAAAATAAAATTGCAGATGCCGAAATAATTGGTAAGAAATAAAAATTGCCATGATGAATCGAGCCATCTATTTCAATTTTATACAGTCGAAGCTCACGGCACTTGCGGCCGACATAGAAGCTCGCGGCGCTTTAAATATTTTAGACCATCACCTGCATTCAGAAAATTTTTACCTTCATTTCTGCAATTTACTTTTTGGCTGGGAACTCCAAAACCTTAACACCACAAATCAGAATGCGGCGGCAATTGATTTGGTGGATAGAAAAAATAAAATCATCGTTCAAGTCTCAGCAACGGCTACCAAACAGAAGATTGAATCAGCCCTCGCAAAAGATATATCAGCTTACAGCGGCCACTCATTCAAATTTATTTCAATTTCAAAAGATGCAGGAGAATTGCGCTCCAAAACGTTTTGCAATCCTCACGGCCTCACCTTTGACCCAGCAGTTGACATTTTTGACATAGTCTTGCTTCTCAAAACAATCAATGTTTTGAGAATCGAACGGTTGAAAGTGGTTTATGATTTCATAAAAAACGAGCTTGAAACCGAGCCTGACCCATTGAAAACGGATTCCAATCTCACCACGATTATTGAAATTCTTTCAAAGGAGAATTGGAATCAGTCCTCGTCGAGTTACCAGAGCGTTCCATTTGAGATAGAAAAAAAGATTGAATTTAACCAGTTGGACAAGGCAAAAACCCTAATCGAGGTGGGCTTAACCCGGTTTGATGGACACCTTGGTGGCAGTGCGCGAAACTGAAAGCGCAACAAGAACCAAACCAAGAACCAAACCAAGAACCAAACCAAGA
>JAYVSV010000002.1:0-9029 GCA_043775015.1 Verrucomicrobiota bacterium | reverse complement strand
TCCAGCCGCTCGGGCAAGAGCAGGGTTTGGGAACGGTCCAGTCCGGCGCGATGCTTCATGCTTGATATAGACTCTCCCCAGGCGTAAAGGTTTCAAACCTTGAATGTCTTTTCACACAGCCTCGCGCTTCAATCGCTGGTTTGCTGCTATCCATTGTATCCTCTGGACACTAATCATTTTTTGGAATTCTTACGTCTTGCTAGGGCGTGGGCAACTGCGCGGTAAAACAATACTTTTTTTCGTCACAGTGATTTCTTTGAACCTTTTCAGTGCATGGTATCTGTTGCGACGAAGCTTTCGAGAGTTCGCAGTTCAATTTGTAGCTGAGCGCGAACAAAAGAAACAATCACGCGCGAAAGAAAGGGAATCCAGTGAGAGACAGAAAATATCTGAGAAACAACTCCGCAAAGATATTCAGAATTATAAAGATTAGCAGCTTCGACAGTTTCCCTTTTGCCTTTTCCGTTCGTTGACCGCATTTTCTTCGCAGTGATTTTCTATGAGCAGAATTGTCGGTATTGATTTAGGCACTACCAACTCCGCCGTCGCGACGATTGATTCGGGCATCCCGCTCGTCATCGCCGACGCGGACGGGCAACGACTCACGCCATCGGTCGTGCATTTCCCGGCGAACGGCGAGCCGATACTCGGACACAAAGCCAATCGCGTGCGCGTGCTCAAACCGGCGGAAACGGTTTATTCGGTCAAACGCTTCATGGGCCGGCGCGGCGCGGAAATTTCGCGTGAAGAAATGTTGGTTACTTATCCCGTCAAAGGCGAAGGCGCGGGGCCGGTTACGATTGAAATCCACGGACGCAGTTACACGCCCGAGGAAATTTCCGCCGAGATTCTGAAGAAGTTGAAGCGCGATGCGGAAAATTATTTCGGCGAACCGGTCACGCGCGCGGTCATCACGGTGCCTGCGTATTTCAACGACGCGCAACGCAACGCCACCAAGCGCGCGGGCGAACTGGCCGGGTTGACCGTCGAACGCATCGTCAACGAACCGACCGCCGCCGCGCTCGCCTACGGCCTGGACAAGTTGAAAGAGAAATCGAAGATCGCGGTTTACGATCTGGGCGGCGGCACGTTCGATCTGTCGATTCTGGAATTGAACAACGGAACGTTTCAGGTGTTGTCCACAAATGGCAACACGCGTCTCGGCGGCGATGATCTGGATAAAAAGCTGGTGGATTTTCTCGTGGAGAAAATCAAAGCGGCGGGCGGGCCGGATTTGGCGAAGCAAAGTGCTGCCGACTTTCAGTCGGCAGTTCCCGGATTGCCGACAGGAAAGTCGGCAGCACGTTTGCCGATGCTCTCGCGCATTCGCGAAGTCGCCGAACAAGCCAAGATTCGTCTCAGCACCGAAACGGAAGTGGAAGTCGCGTTGCCCTTTCTCACTCCGGATTTTTCCTTCAGCTACAAACTCACGCGCACGGAATTGGAAAATCTCACGCGCGACATCATTTTAAAAACGCGTCCGCACTGTTTGCGCTCCATCTCCGACGCGAAACTTGAAGCCAAAGATTTGGATCAAATTATTTTGGTCGGCGGCCAAACGCGGATGCCGCTGGTGCGCCAGATTGTTTCGGATATTTTTGGTTGCGCGGAGTTTGCAGAAGATCGCGGCGGGATTCGTCTCGGCACAGATTTCCACAAAACCAAAGGGCCGCAGCTCAACACGTCGCAAAATCCCGACGAAGCGGTGGCGCTCGGCGCAGCGATCCAAGCTGAGATTCTGAACGGCGGTTTCAAAAATGTTTTGTTGCTGGATGTCACTCCACTTTCCCTCGGCATCGAAACGTTTGGCGGCTTGATGAATGTGATCATTCCGCGCAACTCGACGATTCCGATCAAGGCCGGCGAGATGTTTACGACCGCCGTGGCTAATCAACCGAACATGTTGATCCACGTTTTGCAGGGCGAACGCGAACGCGCCAAAGACAATTGGAGTCTCGGCCGATTCACGTTGGAATTTGAGCGCGCACCCAAAGGCGTTCCGCGTGTCGGCGTGCAATTTGAAATTGATGCAGACGGAATCCTGCACGTCCTCGCGCGCGACATCAAAACCGGCAAGCAAACCATCCTTCAAGTGAAGTCCGCCGTGGACGTGGATGATGCCGAAGTGCAGAAGATGGTCGAGGAATCGGTGGAATTTGCGTTCGACGATTTGAAAGCGCGGCAATGGATTGAGGCGAAAATTCGCGCTGCCGAAACGATCACTGCGACCCGAAAAACAATGGCGGAGTTTTCAAAAGAAATTGAGCCGGATTACAAAAAGCAAATTGACGACGCGCTGGAAACGATTGAAGCGGCGTTTTCCACCGAAGAACCAAAAACCAAAACGGGTGATCCCAGGAAATTAACAGAAGCCACGACAAATTTGGATGAGGTGACGAAACCGCTGGCGGATTTGGCGATGGATCGAGTGATGGACGCGATGCTGCGCAAAAAAGGTTTGATCGAGTAAACGAGCGGATGATTTACGACAAGTTCACGGGGTCAATATCCACGATGACCGAAACATCTTCCGGCAACTTGAGCGACTGCGTGATGCCAGACAAAACGTGGCTGAGGCGCGTCATCTGTTTTGTCCGCAGCATAATTTGATAGCGAAAATGGGCTTCCGCGCGGGCCAGCGGTGCGGGTGCCGGGCCGGCGATGATCAAATCGTGAAAGGGGCTGCGTGAGTCGGGGGGCACTGGCGCTGAGGAGAAAATAGGAAAGGCGGCACTCTCGTCGCTGAACGTCAATTCGCGCTCTTTTTCTCCTTTTCCAATTTTCTCCTTTTCACTATTTCCGGTTACGATCAGATCCAGTTCCTTGCGCAAATGTTCTGCCGAAAGTTTCACTTTCTCTTCGCTGCGTCCTTTAATCGTCAACAACGCCACGCGGCTCAGTGGCGGATATTTCAATTGTTCGCGAAAATCGATTTCCTGTTCGTAAAACCCGGCGAAATCGTGACGCCGCGCAAACTGAATGGCCGGATGAAACGGCGTAAACGCTTGCACGAAAACTTCGCCTTCGACATCACCGCGACCAGCGCGACCGGAAACCTGCGTGAGCAATTGAAACGTCCGTTCGCCCGCGCGAAAATCGGGAACGTGTAAACTTAAATCGGCATAAATAATTCCGACGAGAGTCACGTTTGGAAAATGAAGTCCCTTCGCGATCATTTGTGTGCCGACAAGAATATCGATCTTGCCGCGCTTGAAATCGCCCAAAATATTTCTGTAATCTTCTTTGCGCTTGAGCGTATCGGAATCCATGCGCCGAATAATGGCCTTCGGAAATAGTTTCACCAAAGTCGATTCGACTTTCTCCGTGCCCAGGCCCGAGTAACGGATTTGCGGGTTGCGACATTTTGGTTGCGGACAAACCGTGGGCGCTTTCGTCTCATGGCCGCAAATGTGGCAGGCGAGTTTTTGAGCGGCGCGATGGTAAGTGAGCGAGACGCTGCAATTCGGACATTCCGCGACGTAACCGCAGAGTGGACATTGCATCGAAGTAGCAAACCCGCGCCGGTTCAAAAACAAAATGGTTTGCTCCTTTTTTTCCAATCGCTGCGTGATGGCTTCTTTCAATTGATGGGAAAAAATCTGCGGCCCTTTTTCTTTGCGCGCGACTTGACGCATATCGATCACGCGAACGACTGGCATTTTTTTGTCGTCGGCGCGCTGGAGTAATTCGAGCAATGCATATTTCCCGCGGGTCACGTTGTAAAAACTTTCCAGCGACGGCGTGGCGGTGCCGAGCACGACCACGGCATTTTCCATTTGTCCGCGCACCACGGCGACATCGCGGGCGTGGTAGCGGGGCGCTTCCTCCTGTTTGTAAGAATTCTCATGTTCTTCATCGACGATGATCAAGCCGAGCGGATCAATTGGCGCAAAAACTGCCGAGCGCGCGCCGATCACGATGCGCGCGCGGCCCTGCCGGATCTTGTGCCATTCGTCGTGCCGTTCGCCTGAGGAAAGGTGGCTGTGCAAAACGGCGACCAGTGTTTTCAGCGGCCCGGAACTGAACCGCGCTTTAAATCTTTCAACCGTTTGGGGCGTGAGAGAAATTTCCGGCACCAGCACGATTGCGCCCTTGCCTTGTTCGAGCGCATGAGCAATCGCCTGCAAATAAACTTCTGTCTTTCCGCTCCCAGTCACGCCGTGGAGAAGAAATGTTGAGAGAGACGCGATTTTTTTTTGGTGGAGCAGGCGTCCCGCCTGTCCGAATTCGGCGTCTCGCCGAATTCCTGACGAATGCGTCCCAACCTTCGAAGAATGAGTTTCACCCGGCATCCAAATAAACGGATACTCTTCCGCCGGCCCAACCAACCCGATCTCTCGAGGGTTATTCCAGATGTAATTCCACTTCTCATGCAAATCAGTTTCCGAGCGAATCATTCGGTCAAAAGATTCCTGCTGCCAGACCGGGCCAATCCGCTTCATGACATCGTTCACTTCATGCGCCGAAAATGATTTGATGCTGTGGAGAATTTCCGAAAGCGAATGAACGCCATGCGATTCATCTTTTTGAATCGGTAATGGTTGAATCAATAAATGCACGTGATCCGGCATGACACAGGCGAGATAACATTTTATTTTTTTGCCATGCCAATGAACACAAGCGGCGAGAGTTTTTGCGCGGGCTTCGGGAGAAAGTTTTAACGGGCCGCGCGCCTGCCAGGTGATGTGGTAAATTTTTCCAGGAATTTCGAAATGGGGAAGCAAGCGATGGCGCGCTAATGGCTCGACGATTCCGGTTCTGGTTTGTGTCGTCTCTACGGATTTTGGCGGGACGCCAAAATCAACAGGCGAGACGCCTGTTCCACCCTTTGCATCCAGCGCGGTTTGGATTTTTTCCAGCGCGACTTTCTGTTCAGCGTTTAATTCCAACAATTGCGTCGGGAGAATAATTTCTCTGGCATAAGGATCGCGCTCGGAGATTTGCGCGGCGATTTGGATCAAACCCTTGTCTTCCAAACGCCGCACGGTTCCGGCGTCGGTCTCGGCGAGCGTGAGCAATTCCTGGAGCGCAATTTCTTTTCGCGCGTCCACAATTTTCCAGATTTCCTGCTGACGTTTGGTGAGTTTTGGTAACACACCGCTCACTGGCAAAGCGCGGACAAATAACTGTTCCTTCCAACCTTCTTTTTCTTTTCGCACTGCTTCGGGCAAAACGCTCTTCAAGGCAATCTCCGGTGGGCAGCAATAATATTCACCAATCCAACGCGCGAGCTTCAGAATTTTGGGCGTCACCAAAGTTTGTTTGCCAATGACTTTGGTGATTTCGCGCAGATTGGTGTGCGGAGAGCCTTCAACGAGCGCCGTCACGCAGCCCATCACTTGTCGATGGCCAAATGGAACTTTCACGCGGCTGCCCACATCAATCTGTCCGGCCAATTCTGGCGGGATTAAATAATCAAACTCCTTGCGCAGGGCGAGTTCGAGGGTGACGCGGGCAATCATTTCAAGGAAGGAAACGAGAAAACGGATGATTTAAAAAGTGAATTATCCGCGCCGACGTAGCACCCGCCCAACGCTCTCTTGATTTTCGGCTCTCGTTGCGAGAATTTTTCAGTTACAGAGCTTCGTGCGAATTCGCCGGAAACTTTTTCTCAGCAGCTTGTGTTGTGTCGTTGCTTTCGTTGTCTTTTTTTTCTGGCGCAATCGGCGCGAACATTATTTCGATAAAGAAATTTTGAAAGCCGCCAAGCGTTACGGAGTCGAGCCGACTCTGATCAAAGCGGTCGTTTGGCGTGAGACGAGATTTGATCCGAGCGCCCGGGGAAGGGCGCAGGAGATCGGCCTCATGCAGATTCGCGAATCGGCTGCACTCGATTGGGCTTCGGCGGAAAAAATTTATCCGTTCGAGCACGAACAGGTTCTTGACGCCGGCACGAACACTTTGGTTGGCGCGTGGTATTTGAAAAAACTTCTGCGCCGTTACGCGCAAACCGACAACCCGATTCCTTACGCGCTGGCTGATTACAATGCGGGACGCGGAAATGTTTTGAAATGGATCAGCGGCGTGGGCGCAACCAACAGCGAGGCGTTCATTCAGCAGATCGGTTTTCCCATGACCAGCAATTATGTGCGCTCGGTAATGGAAAAGTTGGAGCATTATCGCGCTGAGTTTCCCAGAGGGGTCAAAGAATAGCCTGGTAGCACCTGCTTCCGGTGGTGCGAATGAATTTCTTAATCTCAGGATTTATAAAACATCGAACACCCAACACTGAACATCGAAATAGTTTCCACGCGCCAGAGGCAGATGCTACATGGCCTCGTTGAATTCGCTCATCGCGGCGCGTAATTGCTCGCGGATTTTTGCTTTTTCTTCGTCGGAAATTTCTCGAGGAACGAAGACCGCCTGACCGAATTGCAAATGACATTTGGCAAACGGCAGCGGAATTTGAAATTGGTCCCAACTGTGCAAAGAAAATTTTCCCTTGATGCGAATGGCCACGGGTACGAGCGGCACGCCGGTCACTTGCGCCAACGCCAGCGCGCCATCCTGGACTCGATAACGCGGGCCGCGCGGGCCGTCCGGAGTGATGGCAATGTGAAAACCTTTTTCCACCCACGTCGTCGATTCGAGCAGTGCTTGTCTTCCACGGCGGCTGCTCGATCCGCGCACCGCCTGCACGCCAAATTTATCTAAAACGGCTGCGAGCAAACCGCCGTCCTTGCTGGCGCTGATCATCGCGGCCAATCCCTTGCTCGGCCAAAACATTTTCGCGAACCGCGAATATGCCACCATCGAAAGCGCGAGCCGATTATGCCACACGCAAAAAATTATAGGGCCGTCGTAGTCCGGGATTTTCACATGCGTGGCTTTGCAGCGCCATGAAGTCATCAACACCTTTGCCAAACCGTAAACGGCGGACGCAGCCATTCGTCGGCGCCAACTGGGTGAGTGAGGAACCACGATTCCAGAACTTTGTTTTGCAGCGCCCGTTATAGGTTCAACTGACATCACGCGCCTTTTTTCAAACTGGCCCGCACCAGATCTTCGACGCTCGCCTGCAAACCGAGAACGGCTTGCGCGGCGCGAACGGAATCGTGCGCCTCGGGTTGTTTGAAACCGAGCGCCATGAGGGCGAGCACGGCGTCGTTGATTTTCTGGTCGGAAACCGAGAGCGCACGACCGGCGCTGCTGGATTCCAGCGCGCCTGCTTGACCGATTTTATCCCTCAGTTCGACGACGATGCGTTCGGCGGTTTTTTTCCCAACCCCGGAAATCGATGAAAGCGCTTTCACATCGCTGTTGGCCACTGCGCCGCGGAAGGCTGTCGCATTGATTCCGCTCAAAATATTCAGCGCAATCTTTGGACCGATGCCGCTGACGTTGTTAATGAGCAGGCGAAAAAGTTCGCGTTCAGTCGTGCTCATGAATCCATAGAGCACATGCGCGTCGTCACGAATTTGCAGGTGCGTGAGGAGTTTTATTTCATTCCCGGGCGACGGCAATTTGTCGAACGACGAAATGGGGATCAACACTTCGTAACCGACGCCGTTGACATCGACTGTGACTTGAGTCGGAATCGCATCAACCAATTTGCCGTGGAGAAAAGTTATCATCGAGCAGCGGCATGATAATTGGCGTCACCGGAGTTGGAAGAAATTTTCCACAGAAAAAAAGAGGCGGCTTAAACACCACCTCCGAAGCGGCGCGTGGGCAAAGTGGTGCCGGAGCGCGGTGTTCACACCGCCCAATAAATCGCCAGCAGAAACAGAATCAATCCGCCCCACCAGGGACTCGACCAAAGACGGATTCGATTTTCGATTGGTTTGGGTTCGGGCGGCGCGCCATTTGCAGCGACCGTTTCAATTTGCAAAGCACCGTTCCAGCAAGCGAATTGCCGTTGCAAACTTTCCGGCAGCGAGATTTCGTTATGGCTCTGGTTATTCGACAAGCAGCGACAAAGTAGCAGCGAAGCAAAGTTGGAGAAAGTTTGTTTCGTCGCATGAAATCGGATGCGGTCTTGCGACCTCACGACGGCTACGTTCCGGAGATTGATTCCACCGGGCCAAGGCATTAGATTCAGCCCAGGAGCGCAACATTTGCCACGCTGGTTGAAAAAGTGCGAAGCTGTTCCACGGAAGAAAAACTCGAATTAAAATCCTTGTTGGAGCGTGCCCTGATTGAAGAGCGCCGCGAAGAAATCCTGGCCGATCATCGCCGCAGTATCGCCGAATTGAAAACCCGCAAGCCAAAATTTTCCAGTTCCATCAGCGAATTGAAAAAGTCTCTGGCCGAAAAGTGACGCCGATAATGACAACCAAATGTCCAGAGTTGACCTATCCTCTGACTGCCCGCGCGATTATTGGAGCGGCTTTTCTAACGGGCTTCCTTCTCTTCTTTGTCTTTTTGGCGGTTTTCAATCTATTTAACTGGACAGGAGTGATCCCCTCAATTCTCTGGCTTTTCCTGGTCATCGGCATCTGTTTTGGTTTTTGCAAGGAACTTGGTATCAAACATGTGCTCATCGAAATCTTGGGCGCTTTCACACGAAAGCACAGTGCCCGCACTCTTTACTCTCACGAAGGCCGAACGGCGGTTGAATTTGGATATCAAATCTTCGGACATCGGCTGGCGTATTTAAAAATTCCAGTTGTAAAAATTGAGAGTGTAAGTTGGAGTGCAGGACAAGCCACCCACATGTCGGGGCGTGATTGTAACGATTGGTCAGTCGCAGTGCGGTATGACCACGACGATCCGCTAAAGAGCCAAAAGCAAAAAAACTTTCCCAACCCCGATCAGGAAGTTTACATCGTTGGGATCAGTAACGGACATAAAGCGGACGTCGCTGTATTTGGTCATGCCTTTTTGGATTATTTGCGTGAATCAGGTGTGTCCTTGATGCAGGGGAAAGACAACTGCACGTTCGTGCGCCCAACTGACGCGTAGCCCATAGCCCATAACTCAAGGCACGCTTTAGCCCGAACTCCGAGATAGAAAAAAGGGTCGCAATGAGGGAAGGGCTGATGGCATAGGGATTGATGCTTAAACAACCCAAGCCGGCCCTGCACAAA
>JAYVSV010000001.1:0-39918 GCA_043775015.1 Verrucomicrobiota bacterium | reverse complement strand
CTACGTGACCATTTCGTGGCGAGCAAAACACTCCGCTGAAATTTCCAATGCCTCCTCCAATAGCCACGCAGCACACCATTGGCCGAACACTACTGGCGTGAACGCCTGCCGCCACGATGAACTAAAACACCAGCGTCTGCCAGCCTTCAGCCAGATAACGGCGAATGCTCGCGAGGCCGGGTGTGCCGGGCAGCGCGTGGTCTTTGATTTCCGGCAGGCCGCACGCGGCGACTTCTTTCGTCGCGCCGAACACCGCCGAGCAACCGCACGACGCACCGGTGATACTGGGGCGCACGGCGTTGTAAAGCGCGTTGGCCGGATGCGCGAGCTTGGTGAGTTCGGCGGGCCAGCGCGTGCCTGCGCCGGCGAACACGACGTTGACTTCGTCATTCTTGGCTTGCGCTTCGGCGGCGAGGGCGAGGGCGTTGAAGGCGCGACCGAGCGCTTCTTCGCCGTTCTTGGGATCGGAGGTGAGGATGATTGCGAGTTTCATTTTCTTGTTTTGTGTTTGTTGTTATTGTTGTGTCGTTCGTTTTCGTATCAAACGTGACGGGAAGATTGCGCGAAATTCTGAAACGCGAAAGCGGGCACAAAAATGTGGGCTACCCACAAATCGGTGTAAATTTATGACGGCGAGCGACAAAAAATTTCTGAAAATCATGCCCAAGCTCAACTCCGGACGCGTGGACACGTTGCTGGAAGACGTCATCGGTTGCCGCTGGACGATCAGCGTGTTGCGAGCGGTGAACAGCGGCGTGCGACGTCCGGGCGCGCTGGAGCGGCACATCGAAGGTATCAGCGCAAAAGTCCTGAGCGACCGGTTGAAGCATTTTCAGCGCGCCGGAATTTTCGAGCGCGAGGTGTTTCCAGAAATTCCGCCGCGCGTCGAGTATCGGCTCACGGCGTTCGGCAAGAAGTTCGCCAAGCTGCTGAAGGAAGTAGAAAAGTTGCAGGCGCAACTTAACGCTGGCAACTGACGCCGCCGCACTCGCATGAAAACATTCCAAGGATATCAGATCATCACGCCAGACAACTTACACTGGCGACCGTCCAACCTGATGAAGATCCCGAACGCGGATTTTCTGGAGCGCACCGGGAGCGAGAATCTCGGAGCGCGGCTTTGGCGGTTGCCGCCCAAGAGTGCGAACACGCTGCACAAACACATCCGCGCGGAGGAATTTTATTTCGTGTTGGAAGGCACGGGTCGGATGCGCGTGGGCGACGAGACGTTAACCGTGCCGCGCTACGGCGGCGTGTTGGTCGGCCCGGATCAGTTGCGCCAGGTGTTCAACGACACGGATGCCGAGGTGCTCTGGCTCATCATCGGCGCACCGGAGGAACTGGAATTTCTTCAGGGTTCTAAATCCACCCAGATGGACCTCTCGCTCATCTATCCGGTTGATCCCAAGCAACTGCCCAAGGAACTCGCCGGTGTGAACTGGCCACCGAAGAAATAAATTTTTATGAACTGGGAAGAAATTTACCAAAAAGGCGACGTGTTCTGGAACAAAGGTGTGCTATCGCCGCCGATGAAGCAGTATCTGAAGCGAAATGCAGTGCGGGGCCGCACGCTCGTGCCGGGCTGTGGTCACGGGCATGAGGTGGCGCTGGTGGTGGAGTTCGGACTGGATGCGGTGGGTTTGGATATTGCACCGACGGGAGTGGCGGAGGCGCGTGCGCTTTATCCGCATGCTGGCTGAGCGTTTGGTGGTCGGAGATTTGAAATAGTGGTGATCGTCAGACTATCGAGTGGCTTCACCAACCGCCTAAAATAGTTTGATCAGGTTTGAAAACTGCCTGGCTACCTCCGGCTTGCGCCTTGACTCACCTGCGTTCGTTCTTATGATGCGCGCTCATTTATTTTTTATACTATGAGCAAAATTCTTGATATCCAATCCCGCGAAATTATCGACTCGCGCGGCAATCCCACCGTTGAAGTTGATGTCCTTCTTGATAGCGGCGTTATGGGTCGTGCGGCGGTTCCCTCCGGCGCGAGCACCGGAGAACACGAAGCCCTCGAACTCCGCGACGCCGACCCAAAGCGCTACTGCGGCAAAGGCGTTTCCAAAGCGGCCAAAAATGTCACCGGCAAAATTCTTCCGGCTTTGCGCGGACTTGATGCGCTCGACCAACTCACGATCGACCACACGATGCTTGATCTCGACGGCACCGAAACGAAATCCAAGCTCGGCGCGAACGCGATTCTCGCCGTCTCACTTGCCAACGCGAAAGCTGCGGCGGCTGAACTCGGCATTCCACTTTTCAAATATCTCGGCGGACCGAATGCAAAAGTGCTTCCTGTGCCGATGGCCAACGTCATCAACGGCGGCGCGCATTCCGATGCTCCGATTGATTTCCAGGAATTCATGATCGTGCCAAAAGGGTTTGATACTTTTTCCGCCGGACTTCAAGCCATCACGGAAATTTTCCACGCGCTAAAATCGGTGTTGAAGAAAAAAGGTTTGTCCACCGCCGTCGGCGACGAGGGTGGCTTCGCGCCGAAACTCGACAGTGCGGAAGCAGCGATCGAAGTTATTTTGCAGGCAACCAAAGACGCGGGCTACAAAGCGGGCAAGCAAATTTTTCTCGCGCTCGATGTGGCAGCGTCCGAGTTCTACGACAAGACGAGCGGCAATTATATTTTCAAAAAAAGCAGCGGCAAGAAATTGTCCGGCGACGAAATCGTGTCCTTTTACGCCAAGCTCACCGGTCAATATCCGATCATCAGTATCGAAGATGGTTGCGCGGAAGGCGATTGGAAGACGTGGAAGAAACTCACCGACAAACTCGGCGATAAGATTCAACTCGTCGGTGACGATCTATTTGTCACGAACGTCAAGTTTTTGCAAAAGGGCATCGACACCGGCACGGCGAATTCCATTCTCGTGAAAGTCAATCAGATCGGTTCGCTCACCGAAACCTTGGACGCTGTCGAACTCGCGCAGGAAAACGGATACACTGCGGTTCTTTCGCATCGCTCTGGCGAAACTGAAGATGCGACCATTGCCGACATTGCCGTCGCCACGAATTGCGGTCAGATCAAAACCGGTTCTCTCAGCCGTTCCGATCGTCTGGCCAAATACAACCAACTCCTGCGCATCGAACAAATGCTTGGCAAGAACGCGGTTTACGGCGGGAAGTTCTAACCTTCACTAGATGTTCAAGGAACTCCTCGATTGGTATATGGGCGCACTCCAAACGGGCGGCTATCCGCTCGTCGCGTTGCTCATGGCCATTGAAAGCTCCATTGTTCCGTTGCCGAGCGAATTCGTCATTCCACCGGCGGCGATGCTTGCCCAAAAGGGGCAGCTTAGCATGGCTGGGATCATCATTGCCGGGACCATTGGTTCATGGGTCGGCGCGACGGTGATGTATTGGATTTCGCGTTGGGCAGGGCGGCCATTGATTTTGAAATACGGTGGTTACTTCATGATTTCAGAGGCAAAAGTTCACGCCGCAGAACGTTGGAGCCAAAAGTTCGGCTCGCTCGGAGTTTTTGCTTCGCGGTTGTTGCCGGTGGTGCGTCATCTCATCGGAATTCCCATGGGCATTGTGAAAATGGATTTCCGTTGGTATTCGCTGTTCACGCTGCTCGGATCGGCGATCTGGGTATCAGTGCTTTGTTGGGTGGGAGTCAAGGCCGGGCAGGATGAGGAATTGATGAAAGGAAGTCTGCATCGCATCACGATTTGGGTGATTGGAGCGGGGGTGATTCTTGGTGCGCTTTACTACCTGGCGGTGCATCGGCACATGAAGGAGAAGTAATCAGTGATGCATCCCGCTGTTTACTGATAACGATAACTGTTTGACACAATTCCCGCAGAGCGACAGCATCGCGCTTATGAAAAAATGGATTATCAGAATTGTTGTCGCCGGTGTGGTTCTGGTCGTCGTCGCGCTCGCGATGGTTTTCTTCAATCTCAATTCCATCGTCAAGAAAGGCGTGGAAACGGTCGGCCCGCAATTGACAAAGGTCGATGTAAAGCTCGGCAGCGCGAAGCTTTCGCCGTTCAACGGCAATGGTGAGTTGAGTAAATTGTTTGTGGGAAATCCTGAGGGTTATAAGACGCCGTCGGCCATAGAGGTGGGCAATGTGCGGGTGGCGGTGAAACTGCGCTCGGCGTTGTCCGACACGATTGTGGTGGATGAAGTGAATATCAAAGAGCCGATCATCACGTTTGAGGGCGGATTGACCGGAAATAATTTGATGAAGATTTTGCAGAACCTAGACGGCGCACCAGAAGATGTGAAGCCGACGCCCAAAGGAAAACCGGCCAGCGAAGGTGGTAAGAAGTTTTTCGTGAAGGACGTAATGATCAACGGCGGGAAAATAAATATCAGCATCACCGGATTGGGCGCAAAATCGATGACGGTTCCATTGCCGACGATTCATTTGACGAACATCGGTTCGGAAAACAATGGCGTGACGGCGGCGCAATTGTGCAAAGAAATTTTGAAACCATTGGTCGCAAGCGCGATGAAAGCAGGAATGGAAGCGATCACAGGTTTGGGCGGCAATGTGAAAGACCTCGGCAAAGGTGCCGCTGAAAGCGCGGGCAAGACGGTGGAAGGGCTTAAAGGGATTTTCAAAAAATAGTTTTCCAAAAAATTTCCCAATACCGGGATTAACCAAAACAACAACCTGACAACAAAATGCTTAGAAACGTAAATATGCCAAACATCAAAACAGCGCTCGTCACCACCGTTCTGGCCACTGCAGCCTTGGCTGCCTCGGCCCAGGCTCCCGCGCCTGTGCCCGCGCCCGCGCCGGTTCCGCATTGGGACACTTCGGCTGCATTGGGTTTCACGCTGACCCGCGGGAATAGTGACACGTTGCTCTTCACCGCCAATATTTTGACGGGGAAAAAGTGGGGCCAAAACGAATTGGCCTTCGGCGCGGATGCGACCTACGGCGAAAACGACGGAGATAAGAACGCTGAATCGCTCCATGGATTTGGCCAATACAACCGTTTGTTTACGGAACGCGCTTACGGTTACTTGCGCCTGGATGGGTTGCACGACGCCATTGCAGACTTGGAATATCGTTTCACTTTGGGGCCTGGTGTTGGCTATTACTTCATCAAGGATGAAAACACGAAGCTCAGCGGCGAAGCCGGTCCTGCCTACATCTTTGAAAAACAAGGTGACGATACCACGAGTTACTTCACCTTGCGTTTAGCCGAGAGGTTCGAACACAAATTGAACGCTCGCGCGAAAATCTGGCAGATGGTGGAAATTCTCCCGGAGGTCAGTGACTTTAATAATTACATCGTCAATGCGGAAATCGGTGTTGAAACAACGTTGACGGCCAAGTTAAGCATGCGCACCTATATCCAAGATACCTACGACAACCAACCAGCGCCTGATCGTGAGAAGAATGATCTGAAACTTGTGACCGCGCTGGCCTACAAATTCTAAATTCCCCAACGCGCTGGAACCGTGTTTCTTCGGCGCGAATCGGTTTTAGCGGAATGGCTATCCAGAAATTCCTGTCGATCGTGTCATGCGGTTGACGGGATTTTTCTTGATGAAAATGACTGCGTTTCGGCCTGGCGAAAATGCATTCGCGCTGTTAACAAAACCTTCCTCTTCGACCGATGGCTCAATTGTTAGTCTTGCGTTTTCCTTTTGAAACCGTCAGAAAAGGGGAACGAGCCGAACCTTGTTCCACCTCAACAAAATCTATGAACTCAATTAGAATCCTAACCAGCATTGCGGCCACGGTTGTTATTATTTTCGCCCACTCGTCGGCTTACGCTTCATTCCACACATGGAAGGTGAATGAGATTTACTCCAATGCCGACGGTTCCGTGCAGTTCATTGAGATGAAAGAAAGCTCCGGTTTTAACGGCCAAGACCTTCTGCCGGGACATACCATTACCTGCACCGGCCCCCTCGGAACAACAACCTTTAGCTTTCCCTCAAATCTTCCCTCAAATATTACCGCCAATAAATTTTTTATCATTGGGACTTCTAATTTAGCTTCGATCCCGGGCGGTTTAACGCCGGATTATGTGTTCACTAACGCGGGGCCGTTTCTTTCTTTGAACAATGGTTCCATCAACTTCGCCAGCGGGTTCGACGTGGTGACTTACACGAATTTACCCGCCGATGGTTCTGGCGGAATGATTCGCTCTGGTGGACTAATTGCCGTGACCACAAACTCGCCCGCAAATTTCGGTGGAGGTTCCAATTCGATTGTGCCGCTGCGCTTCATTTCCAACGCGCGAACCGGAAGTAATTTTGTCGTCACGTTTGCCACAGCGACTGGAACCAATGGCACTGCCGGGCCGAACTATGCAGTTGAAACCACCAATGTGCTTGGCGGCGTAAATTGGAGCACGCTGACTAATCTGACCGGCAACGGCACGGTGCGAACAATTACGAATTCGATCAACCCGAGTTCCAATCAATTCTTCCGACTGCGCGTGCCTTAGAACCTGTTTGTAAACCCGGAGAGCCTTCCGTTGATTGTAGAGCCTGGCGTCCTCGCCTGCCATAGAGCCGGTGGTTTCCAGCCCGGCGGAAAGAACGCCCGTTTTTAGGCGACGATTAAAATTTTTCATGTTTTATTTTACTGGCACGCCGATTCCGGGCGACGGGACGCGCGCCCTCCATTCCGCTCCCGCAGGCGCGGGACGGGACGAGAAGACCGACGCTACAGTTTTAAAACCGGCTCATAGGGTAGGGCAAAACTTCCTCTCGCCGAGCGGCTTGAATTTTCTTATGTTCGCCCGCTCTTATGACAACGAGTTCGCAAATTCGGCAAAGTTTTTTAGATTTCTTCAAATCGAAGCAGCACACCATCGTGCCGTCTTCGTCGCTCATGCCGGATTCGCCGAACCTGTTGTTCACGAACGCGGGCATGAACCAGTTTGTGCCGATTTTTCTTGGACAAACGAAATGTCCTTACAACCCGCCGCGCGCGGCTGACACGCAGAAATGCATTCGCGCCGGTGGCAAACACAACGACCTCGACGATGTCGGCCTCGACACGTATCACCACACGTTCTTCGAGATGCTTGGCAACTGGAGTTTCGGCGATTATTTCAAAAAGGAAGCCATCGAATGGGCGTGGGAACTCGTCGTTGGTGTTTGGAAATTTCCGCCGAACCGGATTTACGCCACCGTTTATTCGCCCGACAAATCGAAAGGCGATCCCAGCGAATTCGATCAGGAAGCTTACAACTTTTGGGCAGAGAAATTTACGTCGGTCGGCCTTGATCCGAAAACGCACATCGTCAACGGCAACAAGAAAGATAATTTCTGGATGATGGGCGAAACCGGCCCGTGCGGTCCCTGCTCGGAATTGCACGTCGATCTCACGCCGCACGGCGATACCAAAGGTTCGTTCGTCAATAAAGGCGACGCGCGCTGCATTGAAATCTGGAATCTGGTTTTCATTCAGTTCAACGCGAATCCCGACGGAACGTTTTCGCCGTTGCCGGCGAAGCACGTCGATACCGGAATGGGGTTCGAGCGCGTGACGAGCATTATTCAAGGAACGAAAAATTTCACCGACTTCGCCAACGCCAAGATTTCCAATTACGAGACCGACATCTTTCGTCCTATTTTCGACAAGCTCGAAAAAATGAGCGGCAAGAAATATGGCTCAACCCTGCCGGGCGATGAAGTCTTGGGGAGCACACGCGTCCCGCGTGTTGTTTCCGGCGTCGCGCCGGAAACCCGTCCAACAAACATTCCAACCACCATCGAATCCGCCCCCAGCTCAAAATATTCCAAACGCAACCTGCCTCATTTCGAGCGCCCGTGGGCGAAATACATGGTCACTTTCACGACCATTGATCACCGGCAGCTTTCTCCTAAATCCCGCGACCTCGTTTTGGAAAGTTTGCTATTCACCGATCGACAACGGCGTTGGCAATTGTTCGCCGCCTGCGTGATGCCCGACCATGTCCATGTCCTGTTCGAGCCTCAGATCAAAGAGCAAGACCCTGACGGCAAACCCATCTTTTGGTCGTTGACCGAACTGATGCATTCGGTCAAATCGTTCACCGCCCACGAAATCAACAAAGTTGAAAACACAACTGGCGGCGTGTGGGAAAAAGAGTCGTTCGACCGCATGATGCGTTCGGATGCCGACATGGAAGAAAAGTTTCACTACATCTGCCGCAACCCGTGGGACAACGGTATTGTTCCAATCATCGAACCCTACCCCTGGCTCTGGACACCGGGTACAGAGATGGGGAGCGCACGCGTCCCGCGTGCAGTTTCCGGCGTCGCGCCGGAAACTTCGTCATCACAAAATTTTCCCGAGAAATTAGTTGAAATGAGCTTCTCGGCGAGACGCCTCGAAGAACACGCGGGACGCGTGTGCTCCCCGGAACAAATCGCGCTCGACATCGCGTTTCGCGTCATTGCCGACCACATCCGCACGTTGAGTTTCGCGATTGCCGACGGTATTCAACCCGGCAACACCGACCGCAATTACGTTCTGCGCCGCATCCTGCGCCGCGCCGTTCGTTACGGACGCACGCTCGGTTTTCACGAACCGTTTTTCTACAAACTCGTGGACGTCCTCGCCGACACAATGGGTGACGTCTTCCCCGAAATCCGCGCGCGCCGAAATCACGTCGAAGAAGTGATTCAGCGCGAAGAGGAGTCGTTTAATAAGACGTTGGACAATGGCATCGAGTTGTTCTGGAACGCTCTCATCAAAGTTGGACGAGCAACTCACAATCCTGTCCTCGCCGAGCGAATCGCACAATTGAAGGCAAGCAAGCAAACGGGGGCCGTAGGGACGGTCACTCCTGGGTTCTCAAAAGAGGAAGAGATTGCTTTCAGAGAAGAGGGGGTTCTTCCGGGTTCGCTGGCGTTTCGTCTCTACGACCAAGAAGGTTTTCCACTGGATCTTACGCAAGTTATGGCGCGTGAACAGGGACTAACTATTGATGCTGTGGGCTTCGAGAAGTTGATGGAAGAACAGCGCGCCCGCGCTCGCGCCGCGCAGAAGAAAGAAGTCATTTCGCTTTCGGAAATTGAAAGCACCACGCCGACGAAATTTGTCGGCTTCGATAATCTCGCGGTTGTCGCCAAAGTTTTGGAAGTGGTCAAGGTGAAGGACAAAAACGCCGTCATCCTCGACACTTCGAGCGCTTACGCCGAAATGGGCGGGCAGCTCGGCGACACCGGCGAGTTGAGTCACGGCGGACAAATGTGGCGCGTCGTCAACACGCAAAAAAGCGGCAATACCTGGCTGCATTTTATTGAAGAATGGGGAGCGCACGCCTCCGGCGTGCCGTCGTCGGCGTCCACGCCGACGACTTCGTTAATCACAATTCCTTCCTCAGAGAAGTCAGATAAACGAGAGGCTCGGCGGGACGCCTCGCCTGCACGCGAGACGCGTGCGCTCCCCATCGCTGGCGCGATGGTAACACTTTCCGTTGATCGCGAACGACGCAACGCCATTCAGCGGCATCACACTGTCACGCATTTGCTGCATTGGGCGTTGCACGAAGTCGTGAGCAAAGAGGCGTCGCAAAAAGGTTCGTTGGTCGCGCCGGAAAAGTTGACGTTCGATTTCAACAGCGCGCCGCTCACGCCCGAACAACTCAGCGACATCGAAAAACTCGTCAACGAACGCATCCTCGAAAACGCGGCCGTGTCGTGGACGGAAGTTCCCCACGCCGACGTGAAATCGCGCAAAGATGTGATGCAATTTTTCGGCGACAAATATGGCGACACCGTGCGCGTCGTGCAAATCGGCGGCAGAGCAGGGGAGTTGAATGGTTATTCGATGGAACTCTGCGGCGGCACGCACACCCGCGCGACCGGCGAAATCGGTTTTTTCCGCATCGTTGGCGAAAGCGCAATTGCCGCCGGCGTCCGTCGCATCGAAGCGGTGGCAGGTCTGGAAGCATTTAATTTAGCGAACCAACAACTTCGCCAACTTCGCAGCATCGCGGGACAACTCAATTCGCCCATCGGCGAACTGGAAAGGAAAATCGAAGCGTTGCTTGCGCAGCAAAAAGAATTGGAGAAACAGGCCAAGCTCGCCATGCAACGCAACGCGTCGAACGTTGCCAACGAATTGCTCGGTCACGCGCAGACCGTGAATGGAATTCCTTTGATCACCCACAACCTCGGCACTGCGGACGGAGATTTTCTCCAGACCATCGCGGATTCGCTGAAGTCTCGGTTCAAAGGCGTGGTCGTTCTCGGTGGCGGCGGCGAAAATGCCGTGACTTTGATTGCGACCGTCTCGCCCGATTTCATTGCGAAAGTTCAAGCTGGAAAAATCATTCAAGCCATCGCGCCCATCGTCGGAGGCAAAGGCGGCGGCAAGCCCGACAACGCGCGCGGTGGCGGCAAAGATGCGGCGAAGTTGGATGAAGCGTTAGCAAAAGCCAAATCGCTGATCGTGTAATTGCATTAGAGGAAACACCTCGTGAAAATATTTCAAATAGAGCATTGGCAAGACTGGTTGCAACTGACCTATCGGATCGCGGTCGCGGACGGCACCAAGTATTTACTCTTCGCTGGGGTTGGGTGGTTGTTGGGATATGTTTTGTTTCGCCGATATTGGGCTCGGCGCAAAATTGTGGCGGAATTTCCGAAGCGCACCGACATCCTGCGCGAAATCCGGTATTCATTTTTGACGGTGATTATTTATGGGCTGGTGGGGGCCGCCACTTTTTGGGCCGTGCGACGCGGATGGACACAACTCTACTGGCAAGTGGATTCGCATAGCACGGCATGGTTTTGTGGCAGCATTGTCATCACGATTTTTTTGCATGACGCCTACTTTTATTGGACGCATCGGTTGATTCACCATCGCACTCTCTTTCGTTGGTTCCATCGCACGCATCATCGTTCGCACAATCCTTCTCCCTGGGCGGCATACGCATTTGATCCACTGGAGGCGTTTGTTCAAGCGGGCATTTTTCCACTGACGCTGATCTTGTATCCGATCCACCCAGCCGCATTTGGATTGTTCATGCTTTGGCAGATTTTTTTTAATGTGCTGGGTCACACTGGTTACGAAATTTATCCGCGCTGGCTCATGGATGGTTGGTTGGGTAAATTTTTAAACACGCCAACCAATCACGTGATGCACCACGAATTTCAACGAGGGAACTACGGTCTCTATTTCAATTTCTGGGATCGCTGCATGGGCACGAACCACGAGCGGTATGAAGAGCGGTTTCGCGAAGTGACGAGCCGCCAGATTTCAACCCAGTCGAAGAATGGCCCATCACAAAATATTTGAACAACAGACTGGCAATGGCAGCGAATATTCTGCGGTGATTATTGATTTCCAAGCACTGCAAGCGCGCGTCGTGCTTTACCTCGCAGTAATGATCGGCTGCGCAATATTTTCTGCCAGTGCGGTTGAGTCTCCGCGGGCTGCGCGGTCAGTGCATCTTCAATTTACAGCGGCGGAAGGAGATTTATTTTACAACGAGGTAACGGTCGAGCGAACGACCGGCGGAAGTTACTTCATGGCTTGCGGCTGGAATACCGGCTATTTCGGAATGCAACAACTCGGGTCGCCCACGAACAAGGTCGTGATTTTTTCCGTCTGGGATCCAACCAAGGGTGACGATGCGAATAAGGTGCCATTGGAACAGCGGGTGGAAGTTCTTCACGAGGGCACCGGGGCCAGGATCAAACGCTTCGGTGGCGAAGGCACCGGTGGTCAATGCCTGTGGACGTATCTTTGGCAGACGAACGAGACATGCCGGTTCGCAGTCCGCGCGACGGTAGAGGGCGACAAGACAAGTTATGCCGGTTGGTTCTTCGATAACAACGCAGGGGTTTGGCGGCACCTGGTAACTTTTCGCACGCGCACCGGCGGCAAGCCGTTACGTGGTTACTACAGTTTCATTGAGGATTTTCGTCGTGACGGAAAGAGCGTCAATGAGGTGAGAAGGGCGCGTTTCGGAAACGGTTGGGTGCGCGGCCTGAAGGGGGAGTGGATTTCATTGCGTCGAGCGAATTTCACCGCGTCCAGTTCCGAGTGGGAAGCAAAGGAAAACATTGATGCCGGTGTTTCGGCTGGGAGATTTTATCTCGCCACCGGTGGAACCACCACGAGCACACACGATTTGGGAAAGGCGATCAATCTCACGTCCAGCACTTCGGGACGAATCCAGGAATTGCCGGATGAATTAAAGCGATGAGCAATTTTTTAGTGGCCGAAACCCTGGCAAAATCATTTCCCAAATGATGACAGATTGCAAAAATTTGCTCGGTTGGTTTCAGGCTTTTATCGTCTTTGGTATATTCTTCACGACCACGGGAAATGCTGCGGAAACCAACCACGGTTTGTCTGCCGACTCGAAAGGCGGATTGTTGCTCAAGGGCAAATCGTTTCGCGGTATCGGCGTAAATTATTACGATGCATTCGCCCGCCTGCTCGAAGAGGGAAAGATCAGCGACGTTGAGGCTGGCTTTCGCGTCCTTGCGTCCAACCAGATTCCGTTCATTCGTTTTTCGGCCTGCGGTTATTGGCCGGTGAATTGGAGTTTGTATCAAACCAACCGGATGGAATATTTCGCACGCCTCGACAAAGTTGTAAAGCTGGGGGAGGCGCACAGCATCGGATTGATCCCATCGTTGTTCTGGCATCAGCCGACGATTTCCGATCTGGTCGGCGAACCTGTGAACCAATGGGGCAACGCCTCCAGCAAGACAGTGGAATTCATGCGCGCTTACACTCAGGAAGTTGTCGTGCGTTATCGAAATTCCCCAGCGATCTGGGCATGGGAGTTTGGCAACGAATTCAATCTTCCCGCCGATTTGCCGAACGCGGCGGAGCATCGTCCGCCGATCATTCCTCAACTTGGAACTGCCTCGACGCGTTCTGCGCGCGATGATTTGTCGCACAAAGATATTCGTGTGGCTTTGGAAGAATTTGCGCGCGAAGTGCGCCGTAACGACAAGCATCGTTTGATCTTGAGCGGAAATGCTTTTCCGCGCCCGTCGTCGTGGCATCAACAACACGAAGGGAATTGGAAATCCGATTCTCTCGCCCAACGAGTGGAAATGTTATTGGCCGATAATCCGTCACCTGTTTCCAGTCTGAGCGGACGGCTCTATTCGACCAACGACCTCGCGTTTTTGAAACCCGCCACGCAACAGGCGCAACAGATCGGGAAACCGCTCGTCATCGGCGAATTTGGCGTGGAGGGAACGATGACCGATGCGAACCGAAAACAATTTCGCGAGTGGCTCAATGTTCTGGACGTGAATCAAGTTTCGTTGGCCGCGCTTTGGGTTTTTGATTTTTCAAACCAGAAAGAATGGAATGTTACCGCCGTGAACGATCGCAAGGAACAGTTGAGTCTGATCGGCAGGATGAATGGTCAATGGAAAAAATTGAAACGAGATGATTGAGAAATTGCCCGGGTGTTTCGTAGCCTCGCGCCAATCATCGACCGCAAGGACGCGAGCCGGTTGCACGAAGCGTTGGCGAAAGTCGTCGCGCTTCTGAATGTGTGACCCAGTGGGATCGTCGGTCAGTGCGCCGACTTGATGAAGGCGAGGATTTGTTTGTGTTCCTCAGCCGTCAAGTTTGCGCGAACGCGCATGTGCAGCATCGCCACATCCCATTGCGCGTCGCTGTAAGAATCGGGTGAACGGATGTTGTGGCAGTGGCCGCAGTTTTGTGCCCACAACGTCGCGCCGCTCTGCCCGCTTGCGGCGGATTTTGGCTTTGAAGTTGTCGCGTCTGTTTTCTTCGTGTCACCCGTGGTGGAGCAGCCGATCAATGTGATTCCCAATCCAGTGAGCGCCAGTGTCGCGATTGCGGCGGACATTTTGATTTTCCAGTTCATAAAGTAGTCCTTTTTTTTCAAAATCCGGTGGCGAACTGCATCAGGATGCCATTGTGATGGTCGGCGTTTTCGCCGCTCTGATGATCGATCTCGTACGCGACCTTGATCACACTCATTGGACCGAGCCAATAGTTAAGCCCAAATGTATAACGCGTTTCGTCCACGCCGGTTGGTGTTTTATTTTGGTTCAACATGTCATAGCGAAAGACGGGTTCGAAATTTTTGATGAATCCGTTGCTGACGCGTGTAGGACGATAGGCTAGTTGCACATAGCCGCCGTCCCGATTGTTGTTGAACTTGAATGGTCCACCGATCGTGCCGTCCGGATCGTAAGTGAAGCTGTCAACGTGCGACCAAATCCACTGGGCCTTTGCGTTGATTACGCCTTTGAACCGCTCGGAATCGTGGACGTAGCTCAAATCCACGGACTGAAGCAGAGAGTTCACGGTCCCGCTGCGCGGCGGCGCGACGTCCGCGTATTGAAAGCCGTAGCCGAATTCCAGTTCTGGAATGGGAAAAAATCCAACACGGCCTCCTACGGCAATGTGGTTGCCGGTGTTATCGAAATTGTTGTAGTCAAGTGTGCCCAGCTCCTCTGGCGCCACGTTGTTCGTGTCAGCGTTAAGTGCGTTGGCATTGGCTAAATAAAACGCATAGCCAAGCTTGGTTGGACCGATTGGAACGCCGCCACGAACCTGAGCGCCTACTTCCGTTTCGGGCAGCAGGCCGTCATAAACCGCGAGCGGTTTGTCCGGCATTTTATTGACCCAGGCCATGTGTTGCCGTTCGACGAAATAATCCATCGGGTTTAAAAACTTCCCGGCACCGAACGTCGCGTAATCATTAAGCACATAGGAAATCTGTGCTAACTCCAGTGCAATGCTCGTATCGTGGCCTTCCAACTCAGCTTCCAGTTCGCCCTCGAACAAAAGTCGGTCATTCAGCTTCCAAAGAAAAATAGGATTGAACGTGGCGCTGAATTTTTTATCACCGCCGTTATCCTGATTGATGAATCCTGCGGAGCCGTAACCGGTCAGGAGAGTTTTCGTCGAACCGGGAAATGAATCCTTGGCCATTTGCTTCGCGGCTTTGGTTTCCTTGGCCAGTTCGTCGATGGACTGATCCGTTTCGGCTTGTTGCGCGACAATCTTCTTGTGTGACTCCTCAAACTGTGCCTTGAACGCCTTCATTTCTTTCATCTCTTCGACGAGCTTCTGGTGCTCATCCAGCATTTTTTGATACTGTTCCTTAGGAATGGTGATGACTTCCTTGTTTGCCTGCTCTTGTGCGAAAGACGCGGTGACGGCGGTCGCAATCAGGCCAACGATGATGACGGTTTTCTGGATTATCATTATTTTCCTTTATTGTTTGGTTGTTGAGATTTGATTTCATCCTTCGGGGCTAACGTGCGGACGTAAGTGACAATCTGCCAGCGTTGCTCCTCCGTGAACGATTCTTGGAACGCGGGCATCGGGTTTTTGCCTTCGCTGATCTTCCAAAAAATCGTTCCGTCGGACTGTTGCCAAAGTTTTGGATCCGATAAATTGCCCGGGCGAATGGGAATGCCGTTTCGTTCCAAAATTGCTGCGGCAGCCCCGTCGCCTTTGCCAGCGGCACCGTGGCAAGGGAGGCATCCGGCCGTATAAAGTTCTTTTCCTGCGGTGAGAGATTTTGGGTCAGTCACAACCGGATTTTCTTTGCGTGCCGCGCGCCCCGGCGCAATCCAAGGCTCTTCCGCCTTTTTTGGCGTGCCTTCTGCTAAGGCAACAGCACCAAATGTCACAAACACTGACGCAAACAGGAGTGTGCGAAGAAGTTTCAAACGTTGGTAGTTATCCACATTTCGCGAGGATGACGGTCGAACTGACAAAGTAAAGAGATTCTTTGTGATCATTGGGAATTCTTTCTGGGCGAATCGTTAGCTACACTCAGAAGAATGGCTACACCGCTGTTGCTATTTACATGCCCTTTCTTGTTGCGGACGGATTTCAAAAAGAGCGACAGACAAGCCAACGCACTCGGTGGCAAAGGCGCAAGCAAACTGGATGAAGCTTTGACGAAAGCTCCGAGCTTGCTTGAATAATTTTTTGCGAGAGCAACGATTATTCATGTTGCCGGATGAACAACCAAGTGGTGGTGTTCGACTCTGCTGGACGATGCGAAGCTGCGAGGCAACTTAATTGCACAGCCAACATCCTGAGAGGTCAAATCAAAAGGCAGAGGAACAAACCCACCGGATTTCCTTCATGCTCGAACCTGATTCATTTGTGCTGCGCACCGATACCGGGATTGCACTTGGTTCGCGAATCAAGTCTGCACCTGGCGCATAAAAATGTTTGCCCATGAATTTTTGCGAACTAGATTAAGTCAATTTACGAATGGAATTTCACAAACCCAATCCAGCGCACCTTGAATTTACGCGGCGGCAATTTTTGTCCCGCTGCGGCATGGGCATGGGCGCGGTCAGCCTGGCCAGTCTCGCTGGCAGCTTTTTTGATTCCATCGCACAGGGAAGCGAAACGCTTTCACCGCTTGCGCCAAAACTCCCACAATTTCCAGCCACGGCGAAACGGGTCATCCACATTTTTGCCAACGGCGGTCCGTCGCACGTCGATACGTTCGATCCCAAACCGTCGCTCGATAAATGGGCTGGCAAACTTTTGCCAGTCGAGAACCTGAGAACCGAACGCAAAACCGGCGCGGCGTTTGCCTCGCCCTTCAAATTTAAAAAATACGGGCAGAGTGGCATCGAAGTGAGTGACCTGTTTCCGCACGTTGCTGAAAGTATCGACGACATCACAGTGATTCGCTCGATGTATGCCGATATTCCGAATCACGAACCGTCGCTGCTCCTGATGAATTGCGGTGACGCGCGCCAGGTGCGACCGAGCATGGGGTCGTGGATTAACTACGGGTTGGGCAGCGAGAACCAGAATTTGCCCGGCTTCATCGCGATGTGTCCCGGCGGTTATCCGATTCAGGAATCGCAAAATTGGCAAAGCGGTTTTATTCCCGGCATTTATCAAGGCACCTATATAGACACCCAACACACGAACATCGAGAAGTTGATTGAGAACATCAAAAGCAATTACGCCTCGTTGTCGGAACAACGTTCGCAGCTCGATTTGTTGCAGCAGATTAATTTGCGTCACGCCCGCGCTCGACAGAACGAAGCGCAACTCGAAGCGCGCATTCAATCGTTCGAACTTGCCTACCGCATGCAGATGGATGCGACCGATGCGTTCGATGTCACGCGCGAGCCGGAGCACATCCGCACGATGTATGGTCCCGGGACGCACGGACGCCAGACGTTGATCGCGCGTCGGCTGATCGAACGCGGGGTTCGCTTCGTGCAACTCTGGCATGGCGCGGGTCAACCGTGGGACAGCCACGACGATATCGAGATTCAACATCGCAAGCTCGCACGCGAGTGCGACCAGGCGATCGGCGCACTGCTGAAAGATTTGAAACAACGCGGCATGTTGGAAGATACGCTGGTGATCTGGGGTGGGGAATTTGGCCGCACACCAGTGGTCGAGTTGCCGACGCCCGGCGCAAATGCCGGAAAAATAAACGGGCGCGACCACAACCCGCATGGCTTCACGATGTGGATGGCCGGTGGCGGAGTCAAAGGTGGCTACGTTCATGGAGCGACCGATGAATTTGGTTTTGCCGCTGCCGAAAAAAAAGTTCACGTCCACGACCTGCATGCGACGATTCTGGCGCTGCTCGGTTTCGATCACGAGAAACTCACCTTTCGCCACGCCGGCCGCGATTTCCGCCTGACCGACGTGTCTGGAAAAGTGGTGAGCGATATTATCGCGTAACTGCGGTCTTAATCGTAATCTTAATCCCAAGTCGGAAAGATTAAGAGCAGGAGTAAGAACAAGATTTTTTATAAGTCGCATTTTGTAGCCAAGCAGACCGTCCTCTCCGTGTTAATTTTCTTTCGCAATAAGTTTTGTCGAAATCGAAGCTGAATTGGAGAGGTTGAGGTGGAGGAACTCCGTCAACCGCTCTGAGGTCTTGGACTGCATTCCGGGCAATGGAACACAACATCGATGCTTGGCGTTTAACGCGTGGAAAAGTGAGGAATTGATTCTAGTGCCACGCAGACTTGCGAGCGGTTTACTGGCCAATTAAAACCCAAGCAACTTGCCGCCTTGGTAAGTAATAAAGGCAAGCGTCCAAGCCAGAACTCCCATGTAGAGCCATTGAAAGATCGGCCATTTCCACGAATTGGTTTCGCGCCGCACGATTGCCACCGTGCTGACGCATTGCAGCGCGAAGACATAGAAAACCATGAGTGAAACTGCGACGAGCGGCGTGTAAATCCGTGAGCCATCGGAATGTTTTTGTTCACGCAAACTTTGAGCGACGTTGCCAATGCCCGCATCGCCCTTCTCATATTTGCCGACGCTGTAAACCGTGGACATCGTGCTGACGAAAACTTCGCGCGCGGCAAATGATGCGACGATGCCGATGCCCATTTTCCAATCGTAACCGAGTGGAGCGATGAGTGGTTCGATGGCGCGGCCCATTTTTCCGGCGAAACTGTGGCGGAGTTTTTCACCGTCATATTCCTTTCCTAACTCCTCCACCTCACTTTTTTTTGCGTCCAATTTTTCTTTCGAGCCAGAACCATAAGCTTTATGTGTCTCGCCCAGCAAAGTCATAAGCTTACGGGCGTGTTCCTCTTTGTAGGATTGTGGCAGGTCAGGATAACTCGCCAGAAACCACAGTAGAATATTGATGCCGAGAATCACCGTTCCCGCGCGTTTCAAAAATAATCTGCTGCGATCCCACATGTGGCGCAACACGACTTTGATCGTCGGCTTTTTGTAAGGCGGCAATTCCATGATGAGCATCGGAGTGGGGCCTTTGAGCAAAGTTTTTTTGAAGAGCCACGCCATCAAGAGCGCGACGATGATTCCCAGCAGATACATCGAAAGCATCGTCAGGCCGGACAAAGTGAATATTCCTAAAATCCGTTTCTTCGGAATGCACGCGGCGATGAGCAACGTGTAAACGGGAAGGCGCGCGGAGCAACTCATCAGCGGCGCGACGAGAATGGTGACGAGACGATCTTTGCGCGATTCAATGGTGCGCGTCGCCATGATTCCGGGAATCGCGCAGGCAAACGAGCTCAGCATCGGAATAAAACTTTTGCCGTGCAGACCGACTTTGCTCATTAAGCGATCCATCAGAAATGCGCCGCGCGCCATGTAGCCGGTGTCTTCGAGAATGCTGAGGAATAAAAACAGCAGACAGATTTGCGGAAGAAAAATCACGACGGCTCCGACGCCTGCGATCACGCCATCGACAATCAAACTGTGCAATGCGCCTTCGGGAATTGTTTTGCCAACCGTTTGACCGAGCCAATCGACTGTGGCGGAAATCGCGTCCATCGGAATCGTCGCGAAAGTGAAAATGCTTTGAAACATCAGTGCCATCAGCCCGACGAAAATCAATAACCCCCAGAATTTGTGCGTAAGAATGCGGTCGAGTTTGTCGGAAAAAGTTTCGGTGACCAGATCGCGCTCGGTCGTGACGGCCATTTGAATCGCCGAGGCGCGGGCGTAACGGGCTTCGATGGCGATGGAGCGCCAATCAATTCCGGCGGCTTCGATTCGTTGGCGCGCGGCGACGACCGGTTCTTCGATGTGCGGCGGATAATGTTCTTTGTTCGAGACGAGAACTTTTTCGTCGCTCAAAATCAGAAGGGCTTCGGCGGTCGCTTGTGTTTTCCGTTCGTGAAAAGTTTTCGCGAGAAGTTCGGCGATGGCTTCGGCTTCGGTGCCGAAGACGACGGGCAATTCGCAAAAGTGGCGCGGAATGGTTCGACGATTTTCTGCGATGGCCGAAATAATTTTTTTGCGAAGATCAGGAACGCCCTGGCCGGTGCTGGCGACGATTGGAATCACCGGAACGCCGAGCGCGGCGGAAAGTTGATCGGCGTCAATGAAATGGCCGTTGTTCTCGGCGACATCGGTCATGTTCAGCGCGATGATCGTCGGATAGCCGAGTTCGATGACCTGAGTGGCGTAGTAAAGATTGCGCTGCAAATTGGACGCATCAATGACGACCACGGCGAGCGACGGCGCGGGAACATCGGGTAAGCGATGAAATAAAACGTCTCGCGAAATCTGTTCGTCGAGCGAATGCGGCGACAGGCTGTAAGTTCCGGGCAAATCGAGAATGCGAATGTCAGTGGCACGGGCATCCTGCCCGTGCGTCTCTTGTTTTGCTCTCACGGGCAGGATGCCCGTGCCACTAGCCGCTCCGAGGAGTTTGCCTTCTTTGCGTTCAACGGTGACGCCCGCGTAATTGCCAACTTTCGCGCGCAGTCCGGTGAGCGCATTAAACAAAGTCGTTTTGCCGCAGTTCGGATTTCCCGTGAGCGCGACGAAAGCCTGCGCAGAAATTTTTCTGTCGGATTTTTGTTCGTCTAATTCGGCTGCGGGATTCATGTGGCCTTTATAAATTCTTGACCACCCGAATTAAGCGTTCTCCCTTTCAGCATCTCAAAATGATGTTGTCGGCACATAACGCCATTGTGAATTCGCAATCTCCCACATCCTTTATGGCGACATCTTTCTGGACCGCTTTCTTCGCCTAGATTGTTGATGAATTCAATGTCTTCAGCTTTCTGGCGTAGTTGCGGTGTTAGCGGCACATAAGACTTTATCCAATCATCAATGTTCGTTGCGTTAATCTGATAAAGGCACCGAGGCCCGCCGCCATGAGCTTCTGAAAATGGAAACTCTTGGGCAAATAGAGTTCCGCAATTCCAGCACCGGTAAATTTCCAACCACAGCATTGAATCCACATGGATTTTTTCAAGCGTGCCGAATACTTCTGGTTTGGTTGCTTCGCATCGGACTAAGACTTGCGAAAAATTTTCGAGGGGGTCTTTTAATAAATGGCAGCAGCAAGAAGACATTTGATAAACAATTACAAATTCGCCTTCACAAAAATCTGTTCCGCCTCGTGTTTGCGCAAAGTCAGATTGTAGCCGCGCACTTTGATTTCCACCGGATCGCCGAGTGGCGCGAAACGAACGAGTTGGACGGGCGTGCCGACGAGCAATCCCATTTCGAGAAGGCGCGCGCGATCGGCGGGCGGAATTTTTATTTCAATGACGGTGGCGGAACTGCCGACCTGCAATGAGGTCAATGATTGGCTTGGCTCGGGCATATCAGGCGGCTTTCTGCCCGGGAATAGTTTCGACCATGATTTTGTCGGCGAGTTTTGTGCTGATGCCCAAACGAGCGTGGCAAACCTGGCAAATAATATTCGTGTGGCGACTGATCAAACGGACTTTTTGATCTTCGCAAAATCCCATTTCGCGCAGGCGGCTGGTGATTTCGGGCGAAGCGAAAACCTGCTTGATGCGAACGGAAACACCCGCCCGAACCTGGCTCAACGGATAAAGACCAGCCGGGTCGCCAGCCGGAGTTGCGCGAGGTTCTAAGATCGGTTCTTTCACTGCGACGAAATTAGGCCAATTGAGACTTAGTTGCAAGAGGCTTCTCGGTCATGCCATTCAATCGCGCGAACGACCGTGAGTCTTCGCGCCGAACTTGAGACAAGTCGAATTTGGCTGGAATAGCCAGAAAGATTCCTAAAATCAACGATGATGCCCGCTGCTGTATGAGCTGCCGCTGTGATGATAACTGTTGTAATGACCACTGCTGTAATGACCACTGCTGTAATGGCTGCTGCCGCAATAGCTACTGCCGTATCCAAATGAAAAGGACACCGCCGGATAAGAATAGCCGTAACCGCCGTAGCCATAACGCGGATAGCCGTAGCTCGGATAAATTCCGTAATCCACCAAGCGCGGCGACGAATCTTGCATAACAATTAACGGGGCGGGCGCAGCTTGAACATAGGTGACCGGTGGCTGCACATAGGTTTGCTGATATTGTGGCGCGGCGGCCACAGGAGCAGCCGTCGTGAATGAGGGCGCTGCGGCAGCTAAAGTTTGCTGCGCCGCTGCCTGTTGTGCGACGAGAGCATCGCGCGTTTTCTTTTCTTGCTCGAGCATCGTCGTGACGATGCGGTCGGAGACGCCTTGCTCGTGCAAATAAATAATTTCGGAGGCTCCCAACGCGCCATAGCCTTGGCCCGATTTTCGGATGTAAGCCAAGATGGTTTCGTCGCCAATTTTAGCTCGTGCCAATTTTAAAACATTCGCTGCACCATAGGATAATGCCGGGGCAGTTTGGCTGTCGGTTGTTACGGTTGTGGAAACAGAATCTTGCGCGGCGACGGAAATGGAAGTTAACGCGGCAATGGTGGCAATGGTGCCGAGTACTCTGGCTAACATTTGCTTTTTCATATCATTTCTACTCCTGAATATAATTTGCGCCAACGGGCAGAAACGTCAAGCCGCGAGATGCTCTGAGCTGCGGGAATTTGCCCTGCGCCTGAGCCGGAACGATGCAAAAGGCTTTGAACGCGAAGACGCGAAGACGAGACGGGTTGAAATGATTTTCTACGAGTGCTGGACTTCTTTTTCTCGCTCCGCAACTTTGCTCCCGCAAAATGAATTACGACGTAATCGTCATTGGCGGAGGCGCGGCTGGATTGATGTGCGCCATTGAAGCGGGGAAGCGCGGGAGGAGTGTCGTTTTGCTCGAACACACGGAGCGATTGGGGAAAAAAATTCTGATTTCGGGCGGAGGTCGCTGCAATTTCACGAACGTTGGTGCAACTGCGGCGAACTACATCACCAGCGGCAGCCCGCACTTTTGCAAATCGGCCCTGGCTCGATTTACCCCGGCAGATTTTATTGCGCTGGTTGAAAAACATCGCATCGCCTATCACGAAAAAAAACTGGGACAACTGTTCTGCGATTCCAGTTCGCGCGAAATTGTGGCGATGCTTGAAGCCGAATCTTCAGCGGCCAAGGTCGAGGTTCGTTTGAACTGCCGCGTCGCTGACGTGCAAAAAGGCGATCGTTTCCAGGTGGGCACAAACGATGGTGTCCTGACCGCTGATTCTGTGGTGCTCGCGACTGGTGGACTCTCGTTTCCAAAACTTGGCGCAACCGATTTTGGCTATCGGATTGCCGAGCGGTTTGGACTCAAGATGATCCCGCGCAAACCCGGTCTCGTTCCGCTGATCTTTGCTGAGAGCGATCAAAGACATTTCTCTTCGTTGAGCGGCATTTCACTTGATGTCATTGCGCAAGTCGCACACGCCGAATTTCGCGAAAATATTTTGTTCACGCATCGCGGGGTCAGCGGTCCGGCCATTCTCCAGATTTCAAATTACCGCGTTGCCAACGAACCCATCTCGCTGGATTTATTTCCGGGAAAAAACGCGCGGGAATTACTCGAACAACATCGCGCCGAAACCAAAGAATTATCCACGGTCCTCTGCCAATGGTTGCCGCAACGATTCGTTCAAAGCTGGTGCGAACAGAATGTAAAAACGCAACCGATGAAACGCTATTCGCCTCGCGAGCTTGATGCGATCGCGGCGCAGTTGCAGGCGTGGAAAATTCAGACGGCCGGCGACGAAGGTTACGCCAAAGCGGAGGTGACGCTGGGCGGGATCGATACCAACGAACTTTCCTCGAAGACAATGGAGTCGCGGCGCGTTCCGGGATTATTCTTCATCGGCGAAGTGGTTGATCTCACCGGTTGGCTTGGTGGCTACAATTTCCAATGGGCCTGGGCGTCCGGATTCGCGGCAGGGCAACACGTTTAACTTCAGAGTGAGGACTGCACGATAACAGTCGCTAATTTGCGATAAACTATTTTGGCAGGTTGGTGATGTTCACGTTTTCCCTGGGGTCGATCTCTGGATCGGATAGCTCGTGAATTCGCATCTGAACTGGCTGAAAAATGGTTCGCTGGATCGGCTCAACGAAAGCGAGAAGAAAATAATCTACCGCGATAGTCCTCCGGCTTTGGCGGACGCCGATCGACGAATTAAAATAACTGCGCCAATCAGAAGAGCCGCGCCGATGAGATACAATCCGCCACCCCAGGAGATCGCGTCGCTCATGTTTTCTACTTTTGTTGGTTTGGAACCGTGCTCAGCCATGCTGCCCACAAACCACGGCCCGAATGCGCCACCGCCCCAACCGACTGTGTTCATAATTCCAGCAGCGGTTCCACGCGCCCGAGGTTCAATCGTGTCGAAGAGAGAAGCGAAAATTCCAGAATCATAGAAACCTTTGCAAAGACCGAAAATGGTCATGGCGATAATCAATGTTGTTTGGCTTTGCGTGTTGCCCACCAGAAAAACAAACGTTGCTCCACCGAGCAATCCGAACGCTTGAATGAGGATCCGACCGCCCGCAAAACGGCTGGAAATCTTGTCCGCAAGCCAGCCTGCAATTGGAACGGCTATAAAGCTGGCAGAATGGATGAAAACGGTTGCACTTAAACCGGCTGTAGCGAGATCGTAATGAAATTTGTCTTTGAGAAAACTAGGTGTCCAAACTAGAAAAACCGTCGCGACGGCATTGGCGCACACGAAAGCGAGCATCAATAAAATGACCGAAGGGGAACGGAAAATAACCCGGAATGTTTCCATGACTCCCAGCGGTTTCTCCACGGAAATACCATGCTGTTGAAGTTCCGCTGTTTCAGACTCGCCTCGAATCGGCTCGCGCAAGAATTTGTAGAGCACAATTGCCAGAACCATTCCTGCAATCCCGAAGATATAAAATCCAACGCGCCAGCCATAATGCATGGCCAGCAAGGCACCCAGCCACGAGCCAAGAATGGTTCCGACATAAACGCTGGATTGGTGAAACGCGAAAGCGCGAGAACGTGTTTTCTTGGAGTGATAATCGCTGGTCATCGACATTGACGCAGGAAAATAAAACGTCTCGCCCAAACCTTCCAAAGCGCGAACGGTGACGAAGTGCCAGAGCTTTGAACACCATCCCGTCGTTATGGTTACGAAACTCCAAAACAGACACCCACCGAGAATCAGATCTTTGCGACGAAACCGATCTACCACCAGGCCGGCGAAGAGCGCGCCCCCCGCGTAAACCCACATGAATGCTGAACCGATGAGTCCGAGTTGTTCCTTGTTAAAGCCGAACTCTTTTTCCAGTGCGGGAAAGACGGCTGAGATGGCCTGGCGGTCAGCGTAATTAAAAAAGCAGATGAACCAGAGCATCGCAACCGCCCACCATTTGTAGGAGGGGCGAGTCGCAATGGACGCGTGCGTCGTTAGAGTCTGGGGCTGGAGCATGAATTCAGATTTCCTCTGTGAAATAAAATTGTCCAGAATAAATGCCGGCCGGAGGGGTTGGGAGTTGCGAATTGTTTTGGCTGATCGAACTGCATGAAGGCCAGTTCAATTGATTTTGCTCGCCTCATTCGAGCGTCGCGCTTTACTTGTTATCTCGAATGACGTTTCTCAACTCAGCAGACTGGACCGTGATCGTGGTGTATCTCGCTGTGATCATTGGCGTCGGAATGTGGGCCGCCCGGGGGCAAAAAAACACACGCGATTATTTTCTGGGAAATAAAAACATCGGCTGGCTTGGGATCGGCCTTTCTATTGTCGCCGCAGAAACCAGTGCGCTTACCATCATCGGTGTGCCTGCGATGGCCTATGGAGATAACATCACTTTTATCCAACTGATTTTTGGATACGTGATTGCCCGCATCATTCTGGCAGTCGTGATGGTGCCGCATTATCTCAAGGGCGAAATCTATTCGCCCTACCAGTTGCTCGAACAAGCGTTTGGGGTTAAGACGCGTCGTTGGGCTGCGGGAATATTTCTGGTGACCGAAACACTGGCCGCAGGTGTTCGAGTCTATGTGGCCTCCATCCCGGTTAAACTTATTCTGGACCAAAATATTTTGGCAATGGGAACCGGCGACCCGGTTCTTGGCGCGATCATCCTCTTCGTTTTTCTTTCGCTGATTTACACTTTTTTCGGCGGTGTCAAAGCCGTCATCTGGACCGATGCCGTGCAATTCTGCCTCTTTCTCGCGGGAGGAATTTTTACGTTGTTCTACATTCCAACCCTGATCGACGGTGGTGTCAGTGCTTCCTTAACCAAAGCTTACCAGCATGGAAAATTGCATTGGTTCAACGGACAATTTTCCCTGTCTCTGCCGTTCAATATTTGGATGGGTATAATCGGCGGGACGTTTGTGGTGCTCTCTACGCACGGTGCTGAACAACTCATCGTGCAGCGGGTTCTGGCTTGCAAGAACGTTGCCGATGGGCGAAAGGCGCTGATCACGAGCGCCGTTTTAATCTTCCCCCTTTTCCTGATCTTTCTCCTGTGCGGCGTCTTTCTTTGGGCTTTCTACCAGACTCACCCGATGCAAATCCCGCTTCCAGAGCCTAAACCCGGGATTAAGGCCAATGACTTTATCTTCCCCATTTTTATGGTCACGGAAGTTCCGCATATCGTGAAAGGTTTTTTGATCGTCGCGATACTTTCCGCAGCGATGTCGTCCATCAGTTCGGCTCTCACCTCGCTTTCATCCGTCTCTACCATGGATTTACTGAAACGGCTGTTTATAGCGAAGGACGAGAAATTCATTTTCCAGTTCAGTCGTTGGTCCACTGTCTTCTGGGCGCTTGCCCTTGTCGTTGTGGCTTACCTCAGTCGGGCGCAGGATTCCGTTTTAAATCTTTCCTTCGCTCTGCGCGGTGTTACCAGCGGAGCATTGCTTGGCAGTCTTATTCTCGCAATTCGACGCAGACCCGTCGGCAGCCTGGCTGTGGTCAGCGGTATGGCTGCATCAATTGCTGCGATGAGTTGCATTCATTTTTTCTTGAAATGGCAGACCGGCATCTCAACCGCTGGTGAACCCATCTTCGCGAAGGTGGCTTGGCCTTGGTTCACCTTGATCGGTACATTTGTCATGCTAAGCACGGCTTGGCTTGTGACAACATTCAGATCGGTTGGGAGAGCGCAATGCAAGGGGCGGCACGAGCCGGAGGATACTTCCAACAACAAGAGAGATGACTAATATCCTGTCATCCGAATCCCTAACAGAAATTCCGTTGGCTTGGCTCCACTGGAAACAGCGAAGAACCGGATTTTCAGACAGTCCTTAAGTTAATCTGAAAAAGCGAGTAACTATCGTGAAATTGAAATAGGAACTCGCTCGCCTGAAACACATTTAAACAATTATGACCAATTTGCGGAAACCCTTGTAGCGCTTCCAAAGTGAAACACGCCATGCTTGAATTCGATGGAAAATCTGTTGGTATCGGCAAGGGGCAACTGCTTCTCGTCGCCATAGTATGTGGAATGTTCTTGGTCGGATGCCAGAACAGTTCGCTGGCGCACCGGCCAACTGGCGCTGGGCTAACAGCAGCGGACTTCTACGTGGCCGTGAACGGCTGCGATCAATGGTCGGGTCGCCTGACCCAACCCGACCCGGCGGGCAAGGATGGTCCTTTTGCCACGCTGGCTCGGGCGCGCGATGCCGTTCGCGTGTTGAAAAAGAGCGCGGGGAAGAAAGACATTCTGGTGCTGATCCGGGGTGGGTCCTACCAACTCGATGAGACGGTGGTCTTCTCACTGGCGGATTCGGCGCCCACCGGCGGGACGATCACGTATGCCGCATACGGAGGTGAGACGCCGGTGTTCACATCGGCTGTGCGGATCAGCGGTTGGAAGAAGCCGGAGAAGCCGTCGTCGCTATTGCCTGCCATTGCCCGCGACAAAGTGTGGATCGCCGAAGTGCCCCAAGAATTGACGAACATTCTCACGCTCTACGATGGAAAAAACCGCCTGCGCCGGGCTTGGTCAAAGCCGTTCGCTCCACTAGCGATGGTGGACCAAAAGACGTTGCCGCCAGACCAGATTTCCTTTCCTCCCGGTGCAATGAAAAACTGGCCGGATTTGAGGAACGGGGAACTGCGTGTGATTCCCACCGCCGATTATGAAATGTGCCTGTTGCCGTTGGCCAGCGTTGATGAAGCGACGGGTCTTGCCAAAACAGCGGTGCCGGCTTCCCGCGCGATGGGCCGAGTCAAATACATGAGCGAGACTGTGTGGGTGGAAAACATTCTCGAGATGTTGGACGAACCGGGCGAGTGGGTTTTCAATTCTGCCGAAAGGAAGTTGTATTTGTGGCCCACGGGCGACGCGCCATCCGGCGGGATCGTCGCTCCGAAACTGACCGAGTTAGTCCGGGTGGAAGGCGGGATTGACAACGCTGGCCCAACTGACCAAGCGGTGAGGGGACTGGTGTTCTGCGGCCTGACTTTCACCTGCGGCGAGCGCCGGCCTTGGCATGGAGCCACGAAGGGGCAGCTTCAGCACAAGTGGGAGTTCTTTGACTCGCCGACGGCTCTAGTGCGGTTGCGCGGGGCGCAGGATTGCAGGATCCAGTCGTGCAGGTTCATTGACACTGGTGGAACCGGTCTGCGGCTCGACCTGACCTGTCTTGACAACCGAGTCACCGACAACGAGGTCGCGCGCACCGGGGGAGTGGGCATCCTGCTGGCCGGCTACGGTCCCGGCACGAAGGATGTCAACAAACACAATGAGGTTTCCAACAACTGGGTTCACCATATCGGCCAGACTTACTGGGCTTCGCCGGCTATCATGGTCTGGCAAAGCGGCGAGAACCAGGTGACTCACAACTTGATCCACAACACGCCATACTCGGGTATCACCGTCAGTGGTCGCACCGGCTGGACCAGAGACACGGAGGACACCTTCCGCGCGCAGGAGGTTGACTTACCCGCGTTTGACACATGGCACGGGCTTTCATCCGCCTCGAATTCGGTTTACGCGCAATGGTGGGCCGTCCGTGAAAAATTCATGCATGGGCGGAAGAATTTCGTGGCGTATAACGAGATTCGCAACGTGATGGAAGTCATGGGCGACGGCAACGGAATCTACATTTCGGGCACCGGCAAGGAAAATCACATTTACCAGAACTACATCCATCACCTGGACGGAGACGGGGTAGCCGCAGGGATTCGCTGCGACAATGACCAGTATGAAACAATCATCGAAGGCAATGTCTTGTACAAAATTCGCAGCGTCCAAACGGGCATCTCGACTACCGAGATGAACCACATCATCAACAACGTCATCGTGGAGCTAATTCCCAGCCGCCGGCCGATTTCGCAATACAAGATCGTCCACGGCTACATCGCCATACCAGATCCCACATGGCCGATTGAGGGGTCTCGGATTCAGCGCAACATCGTCTGGTCGCCGCGCAAGGACTATTGGCCCATCGTCGAACATCGCAGTCTTTCCACGGGCGCGGGGGCGCGGTTGAAAGACACCCACACGGACAAGAACCTGTATTGGTGCCCCGATGATCCACAATGGGGTCAGCGCCACATTGACGAGCAGAAGGGCCACGGAGTCGAACTGCACAGCGTGTCGGCGGATCCGATGTTCATGGATCTGAAGAACGGTGACCTGCGTTTAAGGCCGGAGTCTCCAGCCTGGAAGCTGGGCTTCCAGGCCATTGATATTTCAAAGATCGGCCTGCAGCCAGGGCATCCATATCATCGCCCAGTGCCGTGAACGCTTTGCAAAATCAAGCCATGAACAAAGACTACCAACTCGAATCTCTCATCCAACAGCTCCCCGTTCCCATGGCTGCGCTGGTGAACGGACTCGCGTTCTACGGCGTACCAGCAACGCGCAATCTAGCTTTTGGAATGGCCTTTTCGGTATTGGCGAGTGTCGCGCTGACGAGCGTGTGTTTCGCCGCCGAGACGGCGACTCCGTCCGCTGCAACTGGCGGCTTCAAGAAGATTGTTCCCCACGGCCTGATTCTGGGCCGGCCAGCGAGCCAGCCGGAAGGCACCAGGAACATTGTGTCTTACGAGTTGGGTCCGTGTTTTCAACTGGATCGCACCCACTGCCTTCTAGTGGCCAGCATGGACGAGCAGGGTGGCCCGGACCTGTGCGTGGGTAATGACGCCTTCGTCTTCGAGAAGCTCTCGGACATCAAGGCCGAAAAAGCCATTCCAATCAACCGCGCCGAACCGAATTACAAGATGCCAGGGCACGAGAAGCCCGTCTTTTTGGCGAAGTATCCGATGACTGGTTTTTTCGTGCCGTTAGGAGCGCTCCTGAAGCAGGGCCAGCCTCACCCAGCCGCCGGCTCAGGGTTGTTGATGTCTGTCTGCGTGGCTTTCCATCATGATCGTTCCGACCCCGCCCGAGCCGGCGCGCGGGCTGCCAACGACGATGACTGGGATTCTTTCATCGAGGTGATCCAGGTCCGCTGGGACGGCAAGAAACTCACCAAGACCGCCGTTCGTCAGGAGCACCAGTTTCTGGGCCAGACCGTCGTGGACAAACCGTTCTCCCAATTGTGCCCGCTGGACAAGAGCTTCGTCGGTCCATTTGCCTTCAACAAGCCGTCACCGGCGCCAAGGCCAGCCCGGAAAAAGATTACCGCGCCATCCGCTTCGATTGGGACAGCCACGTGTGGAATGCCAGCCAGATCGGCAAGCCGTTCACAACTGTCGCCGGAGAGTGTGAGCCAACTATCCAGCGTCAGGCCGCGCGCTATCTCATCACTACACGCGGGCGCGACCCCAAGGGCCGGATGTACGACTCTGGCAACGGCCTGGACTACACGTTCCGGTTCGATTGGACTAACGCCTATGCCCCGCGCTCGCTCAACCAGGGCCTCGATGGCAGTTTGTATCTGGCCACCAATCCCAACCAAGGCTGGTTCCGCAATCCACTGCTGGCTTATCCGATGGTGGGTGACTCCTTCGGACCGGGCGTAGTTATCCACGACCAGGACGGCGTTCGCGACGATAAAGGGGACAAGCTTCCTTTCGTGGACCACGGCTTGGGAGCCAATCTGTTTCTGGGAGGCCGTTGGCGGCACCTGCTCTTCTTTCGGGTTTGCGATTTGAAGGAACGGACCCTCTACGGCTTCCAGCAATCGGTGGTGAAGAAAGTCCATGGTGACACTGGGCCGATCCCCAAGCGCGCCTCTAGTGGTATCTACGCTGTCGAGATGGAGTATGAGCAAGTCAACTGTCCCCCATTTGTCTTTGCGGAAGCAGGCAAGTAGCTAAACCGAGGAACGTCAATAGCAATTAACCATCTGTAAGCCAACCCATGAATACAACAAACCAACCCATGAATACCTTTTGCAAAAACGCGCGCGCCAGAGGCCTTGCTCTCCGGGTGGCCGCGTTTGGCCTGCTACCAATCGTCTTCGCCTTGGCCGGATCTGCCGCAGAGATCGTCGCCTTCCCGGGCGCGGAGGGCTTCGGACGATTCGCCAAAGGTGGCCGTGGCGGAGATGTTTACCAGGTGACCAACCTGAACGACTCCGGTCCTGGCTCGCTCCGCGAAGGCTTCCGTTCCGCGTCCGGGCCGCGGACGATTGTGTTCGAGCTTTCTGGCATCATCGAACTTAAAAGCCGATTGTTGCTCGACAAGTCCGCCATCACCATTGCCGGCCAGACGGCACCCGGCGACGGGATCACGCTCAAGGATTTTACCTTTCAAATCAAAAACGCCACGAACGTCATCGTCCGTTATCTGCGGTGCCGCCTCGGTGACGAACACAAAGAGAAGGGCGCGAAGGGCGGCGACGACGTCCTCAACACGGAGGACATGGACAGGGTGATCTTCGATCATTGCTCGTTGAGCTGGGCGATTGACGGCACGCACGACCTTCGTCGTGGTGGCAACTTTACTTTGCAATGGTGCATCCTCAGCGAAGCGATGAACCGCAGCCTGCACAACAAGGTTGAGCGTGCAATGTGCGCCTCGTATCGCGACCTTTCCGGTAACATTACTCTGCATCATAATTTGTTTTCCACCTGTCGCGACCGCCACCCCACTCTTGGCAGCGCCCAGGCACCGCCCCAATACCTCGTGGATTTCCGCAATAACATTGACTACAACTGGAGCGGCACCGCGAATTTTGCCGACCACTTCATCAATGCGGTGAACAACCTTTGGCGGCCTGGCCCGATGACGGACCCGCAGAAGCTACCGATTGCGATGAAGGGTGGCCTGCCCGACCTGGCCAAAGGGCACCTAAGCGGAAACGTATTCGATGGGCGCGAGGATTTGACCCGCGACAACTACGCCGCCCTCGACTTCAAACGCTGGCTAGCCCCGCAAGGCAATTACAAATACCGGGGCAAGCTGGCTGATTGGCGGGTGGACACCTCGCCCGTTCCGGCCGCTGACATTCCCGCAACGCAGACCGCCGCCGAAGCTGCGGAGTTGGTGCTAGCGCACGCCGGCAGCTCGCTGCATCGCGATGCCGTGGATCAACGCGTCACGGACAATGTTCGCCAACGAAAAGGCAAGTTAATTGACTCGCAACAAGAGGTCGGCGGCTGGCCGGCGCTACGCAACTTGACGGCGCCCGCTGATCAGGATCGCGACGGCATATCCGACTTCTGGGAACTGGCCCACGGCCTCAATCCGAAAGACGCAAACGACCGCAATGGCGACCGTGACGGCGACGGCTACACGAATCTGGAGGAGTATCTGAATAGCCTCGTCGCGCCGGTTTCCACGACAAAGCGCTGAGGCACCGATGGCACTTGGTCATGCAACCAGCCCTAACGCTCGGATCGCTTGATCAAACCGCCCCATGATTTCTTCATGAAACGAATTCAACTCACGGCTCTGACACTCTGCGTCCTCGGCTTCCTAGCCGTCCACACATTCGCCGCCGGTCCGCAGGATGTCCTGCCCGTGAAGATCGGCAATGATGCGCAGTCGCTGCAGGGCGATTGGAAGTTCAAGTATCTGCCCACTTCAGAGATTGGTGGCGATGATTCCTTTTTTCAGCCGACTTTCGACGTGGTGGCGTGGAAGACGATTCCCGTGCCGAGTCACTGGGAACTTCACGGCTTCGCCGAACCGAAATACAAGAAGGTGGACGAGGGCACGGGACTATATCGCCGCACGTTCCGGGTGTCCGCGGCGTGGCGTGGTCAGCGCGTTTTTCTACGGTTTGAGGGTGTACTCTACGGCATGACCGTCTGGGTGAACGGTAAACCCATTGGCGAGTGGGCCAGCAGCTACAACCCAGTCACGTTCGATGTGACCGATGCGCTATTACCGGGAGATGCCGACAACGTGATCGCGGTGCGCGTTACCACGCGCAGCAAGGGCTGGGAGTTCGACACGAACGACTGTTGGGCGCTCTCAGGCATCTACCGCGAGGTTACGCTCTTCGCCGTGCCAGCGACGCATTTCACTGACTACACTGCGCGCACCACGCTCAATGCGGATGGCACGGCTGAGTTGCGCCTCGAAGTTGCCGCCAGCAACGCCGCGAGTGTGTCCGGGCGATTGCTTGCACCCGACGGCCAGCTCGTCCATGAGTTCCTATTCCCACTCGGCTCGGATGCTCTTGGGATCACGAATCTCAGTGTCACCAAGCCGCAGCTCTGGACGGCCGAGACACCGTCGCTCTACCGCCTCGAATTTACCCTGCAATCCCGGGGCCAAACCGTGCAGCGTTTCACCGAGAAAATCGGCCTGCGCCAGGTCGCCATTGCGGACGGCATTCTTAAGCTGAACGGCGTTCCGATCAAACTGCGCGGCGTTGATCATCATGACATCTGGCCGGGGGAGGGCCGCGTTGCCACCGAGGCACTCATGCGCCGCGACCTCGAACTGATGCGCGACGCCAACATCAACTTCATCCGCACATCTCATTATCCACCGCATCCCCGCTTCATTGAACTCTGTGATGAAATGGGAATCTACGTGATGTGCGAAGTCCCGTTCGGGTTTGGCGACTCTCACCTGACTGATCCTTCCTACATGGATACGTTGCTGACTCGCGCCCGCGCCACGGTCATGCGGGACAAGAATCGCCCGTCAGTAATTGTGTGGAGCGTGGGCAACGAAAACCAGCTTACTGAACTTGGACTCAAAACAGCACGCCGGGTGAAGGACCTTGATCCCACGCGCCCAGTTTGTTTCCCGACGGTCGGCACTTACTTCGAAAAGAATTACCAGCAGTTCGTGGAACTTCCCGCGTTCATTGATGTCTATTCTCCGCATTATCCTGTTGTGAGCCGGTTGCGCGATTACGCCGGCAAGTTGCAACGCCCGGTCATCTTCACCGAATACGCTCATGCGCTGGGGTTGGCCGCCGATCGCATCCAGGACGAATGGGAAATCATGCAGGCGAGTCCGCGAGTCGCGGGCGGCGCGATCTGGATGTTCCAGGATCAAGGCCTCTTCCGCGCCACGAACACACCGGTCAACTCTTCCGCTCCGACCAAATATGCATGGAAGGACCCGCAGCATTACTATGACACCGCTGGCACCGATGGGCGGATGGCATCGTCTATTCCGACCGCACGCCGCAGGTTGATTACTGGCAGGTGCGCAAGGTGTATTCGCCCGTGCGCATCACGGAGCGCAGTTGCACGGTGCGCCCGGGTGTGCAGGAAATTCTTTTGCACGTCGAGAATCGTCATGACTTTCGCGACCTTTCGGGCATCAGCCTCCGGTGGGCGCTTCGGACGAACGCTGTGATGATGCAGTCGGGAGTCCAGCCACTCCGTGCGCGACCGCATCAAAAGGAGCCGGTCGCCATCAATGTCGCACTACCTGCCGACCTCGCAGCGTGCATCTACACACTTGAGATCAAATCTGCGGCATCCGAATTGCAGTTGACCGAAGCCGTGCGCCTACCGGAAGGCGTGCGCGTTCGTGTGCGTGGTAAATACACCCGCAACGACGGTCCGAATCAATTCATTATCGGGGAACACACGATGTTGATCTCCAACCGGGGCGACATCGAAGTCAGCTAAGACTACTTGCCCGTCAACGCCACGAGCACTTTTCTCGCAGCCGGTATCTCACTCGTCGCACCGGACACCGCGTCTGAATTTCGCCGGCTTGGACAAGGCCCTTTTGCGGGCTATCCCGGCAAGGATCAACTGAACGAGTTTTGGATCTATCACCTGAACCGTCAGGACATTCGTTTTCAAGGCAATCTCCGAGAGGTGGAACTCGCGGTCTTGTCCAGCCGCTTGGGTGAAGGTTTTGCCCTCGTAGGTTCGCCCATGGAAGTCGCGGTCGAGAACACTGCGGACGGCGTGGTGTTGAGCCACAATGCGCTCGTTGCCGGGCGCGGCAACAAAGGGGGTGATCCTGAAACTTCAATCAAGGCCGAGGAAGTCAAACATATCGCCGGAAGATTCACACTCGTGCCGCTGGGGACCGCTTGGTGGCCGCCGTTACTGACGACTTGGCTTGGAAACTCCGGCGATCCCGCAACCCTCCTCAAGCCATTCTATCACAGTTACGACCAGTGAGCTTGTCACGAGGTCTTTGAATAGAGGCAAAGGAATCAGCGATACAACACTCCCTCACAGCATGCCGTAATGGAAGGCACTCTTAAAAAAACAGGGATCACTGGCCTGCGCCATCGAGTCGGAGCAGACCACGATTGCACCAGTGCTCCAATTCAGATTGCCTCCACCGCTCCAACTGGATACGATCCTGCCTATGCGAATCTATCTCGTTGCGTTAGCGTTGCTGGGTGTTCTTTGCAACCCAGCATTCGCCGCTGACGCCAAGCGCCCAAACATTCTCTTCATTATTTTCGACGACTGGAACGGGAGCACGCACGCGGGTGCCTACGGTTGCTCGTGGGTCAAGACGCCGAACTTCGACCGCGTCGCGCGCGAGGGTGTGCTGTTCAGAAATGCGTTTACGTCCAACCCCAAGTGCAGCCCGTGCCGCGCGAGCATCCTCACGGGGCGCAACACTTGGCAGCTCAACGAAGCCGTCTCGCACGGCGGCTATTTTCCAGCCGGTTTCGAGACCTATCCCGATCTTTTGGAAAAAAGTGGCTACGTGGTCGGGCTGACGGGCAAGGGGTGGGCGCCGGGCGATTTCAAGACCGTCGCCAAGCGCACGCGAAATCCCGCCGGGCCGGGGTTTGACCAGCTCACGCAAGCAGCCATTGCGTCCGGCATCAGCCCCAACGATTACCCCGGAAACTTCTCCGAGTTCCTCAAGGCGCGCGCGCCGGGCCAGCCCTTCTGTTTCTGGATGGGCTTTCACGAGCCGCACCGCGCCTACGAGTGGAACTCCGGAGTGCGCCTCGGGAAAAAAATCGAGGACGTGAAAGTGCCCGCGTTCCTACCCGACACCGAGATCGTCCGGCGCGACCTGCTCGATTACGCCGTCGAAGTTGAATGGGGCGACGCCCAGATTGGCCGTGCTCTTAAAATTCTCGAAGCCGCCGGCGAACTCGAACAGACGCTCGTCATCGTCACGTCGGACCATGGGATGCCTTTCCCGTTTGTGAAGGGGCAGCTTCACGAGGACGCGTTTCATCTCCCGTTGGCGATGCGCTGGGGCCGGGGCATCAAACCCGGTCGAATGGTCGAGGATTTCGTCAACGTGCGCGATCTCGCGCCTACCTACCTGGAACTCGCCGGCCTCGCGCCCCACGCGCAGATGACCGGCCGGAGCCTAGCGAACATCCTGCGTTCCGACCAATCCGGCTGGATCGAAAACCGCGATGTGATGCTCGCCGGCAAGGAGCGCCACGACCTCGGTCGGCCGAGCGATCTGGGCTATCCCGTTCGTTGCCTGCGCACGAAGGATTTTCTCTACGTCCACAATTTTCACCCGGAACGCTGGCCGGTTGGAAATCCGGAAACCGACTTCGGTAATTGTGACTCCGGCCCAACGAAGGAAGTCGTCAAGCTCCTCGGCGGCCACTTTTACGAACTGTGCTTCGGCAAGCGTCCGGCGGACGAGTTATATGACATAAAAATAGATCCCGAGTGCGTGAACAACCTCGCGAGCGAATTGTTTTACCTGCCGATCGTCGATGAGTTGCGCGCCAAGCTGGCCAGCCTGCTCAAAGACGAAGGCGACCTGCGGATGGCCGGCAAGGGCGAAGTTTTCGAATCTTACAAATATGTCGGTGGTCGCGGTAAAGATTACGAGACCTGGCTCAAAACGCAGGAGCAAGAAAAGCTCGCCGAGTTGAAGAAGAAACTCGACGCCGGATCGCAGCCTCCAGAGCGGAACGAGCAGCGTGAGAAAAGAGGCAAGTCGGTCGAATAGGCAGATGCTCTTAATTTTCTCGCTGAAACCAGAGACGTGTGAGCGTTACGTGCGACGTTGACAGGTCCGGGGTGCGACACCGGCAATGGCCCACAACCAGGCGGAACGGGAGACGGGCTGAGATCCCAACCATGCGCTGAGCCTGCAACAAACCTCCAGCCGCCGAGAGCCTGTCTGAAAACGGTGACGTCGGGCGTCTCGGCCGACGTGGAGGGCGCGCGTCCCGCCGCCCGGAAAGAACGTCCACGTTGGGTGTGACGCAAAAAATTCCCGTCTTGATCGCCTCTTCTGGCGTTTTTTCCGCCAGGCGAGACGCCACGGTCCCGCACGTGCGGGAGCAGGCGAGACGCCCGCCGCTACTTTTCAGACAGGCTCTGACTGATCCGGCCCTGTCCGCATCTCCCAGATGACTCTGAACCTTGGCGACCCTCGTGGTCTCTTGAGTTCCAAATATCTGCTTGAGACCTTTCGACTCCTGGCACGTTCATTTGAATCCGCCGCTGAGTGTGGGAAGAAGCGGGTGTCTGGTCGGCCAGCCCGCCGACCCATTGAACCTGAAAATAAGCCGCACGACGTTCGACGGTTGTCCTCCGTGGTCAAAAACTTTTTGGGTTTGGCTAACGGGTCAACTCTATCTTGCCCACGCTTTTCATATCAGCGCATGGTTAGCAGCAGAACAGGGCGGAACCTTTGACGGCGCTGGAATAACAGAGAGTCTTGAGGTGTTGATTTTCAATGGTTTACAGTTCCTGTTATTCAGGAGGCCTCGCGTCTACCCACATACATGTCTTGATGCTGCTCAAAATAGCGTTTCAAATCCTCGAACTCAGACTCGGACATATGATAGCAGAAAATCTGCTTCATGAGGAGAATATCATCGACGGTGAACCAACGCGGCATGTCACTGCGAATCCCAAAATGGTCAGGGAGATGCTCATAAAAACAGACAGCGACACAGGTGGTCAAATCATCGTCGGCTTTCCTGCCTTGTGGCTGCTCAAGACACCAATCAGCAAACTGATAAACCCGCATGATAAGCGACTCGTTACGTGGCGATGCTGAGTAAGAATGAATGAACTCGTCATAAAGTTCGAACCACAGGAGATATGGCGTGTCTACCTGTTCGAACCGAGAAATCAACTCGGGGAACATTTCGTGGGCTTTTTGTAACCAATGCGGCATAGAGGCCTAGTCAGTATGGCATTTGTTTACGGCGAAAGCGGTGTCTGCTCTCCGAAGTGAGCGTGGGTTGCGTCCCGCGGAGCGGGAAGCCGAGCCACAGGTTGTGCGACTTGCGCCCCAGACAACCATGAATGATCGAAGAACAAACACCATGAAGTCCTACATACTGAGTGACCCAAAGGCTGTCGAGTGCGAAAAACTCGGGCAATCCGCGCGCCGCGATCACGGCTCAATCCGATGCGGGACGATCCTCCAACCGCAGTGTGGTTCATCGGCCTGGACGTGCATAACGACAGCATCGCGGTGTCGCCGGCGCCATGGCAATGACCAACACGGGGTCTTCGCCCTCTAAAGGTCACGGATTTTTCTCATCGGCACACGATCACATGAAAATTTTTACTACAATTTTAATTCCATTTGTTTGACTCGAAAAACGAAAACAGAAAAATCGAATTGCCACGAGATCGTTGAAAATATACGTTCCAACTCTCGGTTTCGGATTTGCCTGGAATCTGCTGAATAAATCAGGAGACGCGAAATTCCCAAGCGTAAGGAATCGAAAAGCAGTGAAGGTTGGCTTCACTCAATTTTGATGCGGATTAGCCGATCTTTTTTAGTGCGGTTCGCCAGTTTAGCTCAGTGGTAGAGCAACGGTTTTGTAAACCGTCGGTCGTCGGTTCGACTCCGACAACTGGCTCCATTTTTTTTCAGAGGCAAAGTCATCAAAGCCCGTGATTCAATGGGAGAAGCCGCGCCGCAATTCAGCCGATTGGCGATAAAATTTTCCCCAGCAGAATCGTCGGGAGTCTCATTGGCAATTTCAAACGCATTCAGAGATGAGATTAACCCGAACTCCGAAGTTGGGGAGCGCACGCGGCCCGCGTGCTGGCTTGGGCGGCTCGCCCAAGCTTCGTTCCACACTTCCGTCCGGGATCACGGGTGGTAAAAAATTTGTCAGATGAAATTTTCGGTGGGCCACCGAAAATCGCACGCCAGCGGCGTGCGCTCCCCGGATTTCTTCTTCCAACATATTTCCAACTTCGGAATTCGGGATTAAAATTGTTTTCTCAGCAGAAGAGTTGAATCCTTTTCCAGGAAATTCTAATTTTCGCCCAGTGGTTGGTATCCTCCGAAACAACCGCTTTTCAGTTCCGTTACTTCCCATTTGTGAGCAAAAGTTAAGTCGATTTCTTATGAGCGAAAAGAGGATGGGAAAACGGACGCAAACTCGCCGACAACCTCAAATCAAAAAAATCAAGGTTGAAAATCATTTAACCCGCGGATAAAGCGTCGGAGCCATTTGGAAAAAATTTCTCCTGCAAGCGCGAATTAAATTTCCTGCAGAAGCCATGTTACGCTCTGACTTTGGCAAAAGTGGTGCGCGATGTTTTAGACTCGGAAAATTTCGATAATTTGTCGTGACATCCAACTCTCTGTGAATATATTTCGCTCCCTTTGCGACCCTATGGTCTAGCGGTTAGGACACCTCCCTTTCACGGAGGTAGCCCGGGTTCGATTCCCGGTATGGTCGCCATTCTTCATTTATCACTCTGATTGGAATCACCTGGTGGTTTTTCACGAGGCGGCCTTTCGCGATCTGCAGTCAACCTGCTTGAGAGACATTCTCTCCGCCTGCCGAAGTTGCTGTGAGGCTCGCGTCAACGGGAATCGATCGCCGAAATCTCCAGAACTATGTTCCCGTCGCAGGGCGTCGTTTCGCGGATCAGAGTTCAAGGGTCCCCATTTGAGCCAGTCTGTTTTGCCTGCAAAGCGGGAAGTAATAATGGATTTTTCATTGTGGCGATTCTGTGTCGTCGTTTCCGATCCTCCCCTCGATCTTCCCTCTCCCCATTGGGATGTGCAGAGCGTGGTCGACGGTTGGATGAGGCGTGCCAGTCATTCCCTCCGGAA